>CAYRLB010000233.1:0-1565 GCA_964424945.1 uncultured Gemmatimonas sp. | reverse complement strand
GCCGGAATCGAAGACGTTGCGGAAGTCTTCGGCGATCAGGCTGCGGATACGCTGCGCTCGACCGTAGTACGCGTCGTAGTAGCCGGCCGAAAGCACATAGGTGCCGAGCATGATGCGACGCTTGACCTCCGGCCCGAAAAGCGCCCGGGTCCGCTCGTACAGCTCGGGGAGGCTCGCGGCACCCGACGGGCGGGCACCGTACCGCACCCCATCGAAGCGGGCGAGATTCGAGGATGCTTCGGCCGTCGCGATGATGTAGTACGTCGGAATCGCGTACCTCGTGGCCGGGAGAGAAACCTCCCGGATTTCCGCGCCCCGGTCTTCCAGATGGCGGAGCGCCGCCCGGCATGATTCCGCGATTTCCGAGGACAGGGTCGTGGGGAAGTACTCCTCCGGCACGCCGATGACCATTCCCTCGAGAGACCCTTCGCCAGTAGCATCGAGCGTGGGAACGTCGCGATCTGCGCTCGTCGAATCCAGCCGGTCGTGTCCTGCGATTGCTTCGAGCAGAAGCGCCGCATCATCAACAGTGCGACCGAAGGTCCCGATGTTGTCGAGCGAAGATGCGTAGGCTACCAGCCCGTAGCGGGAAACTCGTCCATAGGTCGGCTTGATGCCTACGATTCCGCAGAACGCCGCGGGCTGCCGGACCGATCCCCCCGTTTCCGAGCCGAGGGCGCCCCGCACGATGCCTGCGGCGACCGCTGCTGCCGAGCCGCCCGAGCTTCCGCCGGGGACTCGCGACCGGTCGATCGGGTTCCGGGTCACCCCGTAGGCCGAGAATTCCGTGGAGGACCCCATCCCGAACTCGTCGAGGTTCGTCTTCCCGACGATGAGGGCGCCCTCCTGCCGGAGCCGCCGGACAGCGGTGGCGTCGAAGGGCGAGCGATAGCCTTCGAGGAGCCGGGATCCGCACGTCGTCGGGAAGTCGACCGTGACGATGTTATCCTTCACTGCGATGGGGACGCCTGCGAGCCTTCCGTCTCCCCCGGCGGGCGGATCCTGTTCGGCCGCTGCGGCGGTATCGAACGAGAGGAAGGCGTTGAGCGGCTCATTTCCGGCGTCCGCGGCCTTCTGAGCGGCGGCTACATCCGCCAGCCGCTCCGCGACGACGGAGGGCGCGGCGGCAGCGGAGGCGAGCTCGCGGATGCTTCTCGATGGGTTGCTCATGCGGATGGTCCTTCCTCCGCGAGCGCATCACCATCGAGCGCGGCGAGGCGCGGGACTGTGAAGAAGCGGTCGGTCCAGTCCGGGGCGAACTCCGCCACCTGCCGACCGAGCGGGTCTGCCCCGGGCGCGTCTTCCCGATAGGGTGCCGGGTGATCGCTGACACCCCGCATCGGAACGAGCGCGGCTACGTCGACCGCTCCGAGCTCGGCCATATGATCGAGGATGGATCCGAGGTCCCGGGTTATCTCCAGGATCTCATCATCGGCGAGGGCGAGCTTTGCCAGCTTCGCCACCTGTTCGACTTCAGTGCGGGATATGGACATTCGTTCAGTTCTTGCGGGCTTCCTCTTCAGTCCCAGTCCGCCTGCAGATTGGCGTATCTGACGACCACCTGT
>CAYRLB010000232.1:0-1577 GCA_964424945.1 uncultured Gemmatimonas sp. | reverse complement strand
TTCGCTGTATTGTTAGTAGCCGTCAGCATCAGCTCAAAGGGCGCGCTCCCCGCCCACCCCTGGACCCGAGCCACCCGTGACCGAAGCGCCCACCTCAGCCGGCCTGCCGGAGGACGATGGCCCGCCTTCTCCCCGGCGCATCATCGCCGGTCGCTACGAGGTCATCGCCATGCTCGGGCAGGGCTCCGCGGCCCGCACATTCCTCTGCCTCGATCTTCAGGAGAATAGTCGTGTCGTCGTGAAGGAACTGCGCTTCGCGCACCTCTCCGACTGGAAACAGCTCGACCTCTTCGCGCGGGAAGCGAGGATGCTCGCGAAGCTCGACCACCCCGGCATCCCGCGCGTTTTCGACGATTTCCAGGGCGCGGGTGAGTCGGCGACCTTCCACATCGTCCAGGAGTTCATCGATGCGCCATCGCTCATGCAGAGGATGGAAAAAGGCCCGCTCCTGAGCCAGAAGGAGATCCGGCAGATCGCCCTTGGGCTCCTCGATATACTGGACTACCTGCACGGGCGGGCCCCGCCGATCATCCATCGGGACATCAAGCCGTCGAACGTCCTCCTCCGCACCGATGGCACCCCTGCCCTCATCGATTTCGGCGGCGTTCGAGCTTTGTGGCAACCCGGAAACGCCGATGGGGCTACCGTCGTGGGCACATTCGGCTACATGGCGCCCGAGCAGGTGGCGGGGCATGCGACACCCGCTTCCGATCTCTACTCCGTTGGAGCGACCCTGCTTCACCTCGTCACCGGGCACTCGCCGGACACCTTTCCCTTCGACTCCGGCCGCATCGAGGTTCCTGCGAATCTCCCCACGGAGAAGCCCCTCGCGACGCTCATCGAGACGCTGCTGCGTCCCGCCCCCCGTGACCGACCGCTCAGCGCCGAAGCTGCGCGCGAACTGCTGACGAACCCGGCGGCGCGGCCTCCATTGCAGATCAAAGCACACCGTCCGTTACCGCCCTCCCCGGCGGGCAGTAGCGGCAAGGCGGCGGTTCGGACGAGTGGCGAGCCTCGCTTCGTCGAGATGGGGGCGCCGCCGCGCGACCCACGCGGAGAGCTGCGGGACGTCTATCGGAATCTCATGCACCCTCTCTTTCCGGCCCGGCGGCCATGGTCTGGGGGTGAACACGCCATCTGGATCGGGTTCGCGGGCCTCACATCTCTCGCGACTCTCGGTGGGGCGCCAGCCATCTACGGGCTGCTGTACCGACGGCGCAGAAAGCAGTACGAACCGCTCTTCGCGAACGGCGCCTTCACAGTCGGGACGATCCGCGCCATCCCCCATACTGTCGCGAGCATGTATACGCTGATCAAGTACGAGTTCGAAGCAGAGGGCGTTGCGCGGTTCGGTTTCATGCAGCATCCGGTGGAGGTCGCGCGCTACTGGGGCGCGGGAGACCCCGTCGCGGTTCTCTATGACCCGGCCGACCCCGGCGAGTCGTGCATCGTGTACCGATGAGACGAGCGACACCGACAGCACACTCTCCCGCCTAACTTACCCGATTGACATTTCCTCGATGGCGCGGGTAGTTTGCCTGTATCGATGCCTTATCGAGGTCGGTTTTTGAGGTCCG
>CAYRLB010000231.1:0-1580 GCA_964424945.1 uncultured Gemmatimonas sp. | reverse complement strand
GAGGACGCGCTCTCGATCGTCCATGTGCTGGCGCCTGCGCCTTTCGGTGGACTCGAGCGGGTCGTTCAAAGCCTGACATCGGGGCTGACCGGCCGCGGCCACCAGGTCCATGTGATCGCCGTCCTCTCACCCGGGCCGACGGAGCATCCCTTCGTCGCCGCCCTCCGCGACGCCGGCATCACGGTGCACGCCCTGACGCTGCCCGGAAGGGCGTATCGCGAGGAACGCCGCCAGGTGCTGGACATCTGCCGCCGGGTCGGCGCCGATGTGATCCATACGCATGGCTATCGGCCCGACGTGCTCGATTCGGGCGTCGCCGGAACCCTGGGGATCCCGCGGGTAAGCACCGTGCACGGGTTCACCGGCGGAGACCTGCGCAACCGCCTGTACGAGAAGCTCCAGCTCCACTTCCTGCGCCGCTTCGATGCGGTGGTGGTGGTCGCCCGCCCGCAGATCGATCGGCTCGAAAGCGCCGGCGTCCCGTCCAGCCGCGTGCACCTTCTGCCGAACGCGTGGCAGCAGAGTGAGACGCTGGATCCGGCGGTAGCCCGGAAGACGCTCGGCATCCCCGACGATGCCTTCCACCCCGGGTGGGTCGGCCGGCTCAGCCAGGAGAAGGGGGCGGATGTCTTCATCGAAGCGCTCGGCCGGCTCGGCGACACGCCCTTCGTCGCGTCGATCATCGGCGATGGGCCGGAGCGTGAGACGCTCGAGCAGAAGGCGGCAGCGCTCGGCATCGCGGAACGGGTGCGCTTCCATGGCGCACTCCCCGACGCGGGGCGCTACTTCTCCGGCTTCGACAGCTTCGTCCTGAGCTCGCGGACCGAAGGCACGCCGATGGTCCTCTTCGAAGCGATGGCGTGCCGCACGCCGATCGTCGCCACGCGCGTCGGGGGTGTCCCGGACGTCATCTCCGGGACGGAAGGTCTGCTGGTCGATTCGGAGGATCCCGATGCGCTTGCGGCTGCGATCCGCGCCGTCCACGACGAGCGGGCCGCCGCTGCCAGCCGCGCTGAACACGCCCGTGCCCGGCTGGAGACACAGTTCAATTTATCTTCGTGGCTGGATAGCTACGAATCCATATACAGAAACGTCATCAACCTTCGCGCGCAGTAAGATATGGTTACCGCTGTCGCCTACGTGCTCATCCTGGCCCCGATCGCCCTCGGGATCTACACCTATATCGGGTATCCCGCGGTGCTCTGGCTTCTCCATCGGCTGCGTGGAGACAGAAGCAGACCGACGATTCAGGAGTGGCCGGCCATCAGCATCACCGTCCCGGCCTACAACGAGGAGGGGCAGATCCGCGGCACCCTCGACTCCCTTCTGCGCACCGATTATCCGGCCGACAAGCGGCAGATCCTCGTTGTTTCGGATGCGTCGACCGACCGGACGGATGATATCGTGCGCGAGTATGCCGATCGGGGTGTGCAGCTGCTGCGGGTGACGGAGCGGAAGGGGAAGGGCGCGGCGGAGAACGCGGCAGCGCCCCACCTCACGGGTGAAATCGTGGTGAATACCGATGCCTCGATCCGCATCCGGCCCGATTCGCTGAAGCCGCTCATCGCGACCTTCGCCGA
>CAYRLB010000230.1:0-1603 GCA_964424945.1 uncultured Gemmatimonas sp. | reverse complement strand
TCATCCAGCTTCAACAGCCCGATCATCTCCTTGAGAACCGCATCCTTGTTCGTTCCCTCAAGGTCGAGCTTTACTACATCTTCAGAGAAGAACTCCCTCAGTTCCATGATCTATGTCCCTCCGGATGAACCGGCTTGGATATCAGCGTGTAACGAGTCGTGATTTGCGGGAGCCCGAATGTAAGGGTGATCCCGGCAGGTGTCAAAGCATCGGCATCCCCCGAATCCGTTGCGGATACACAGCGTGGGGGGATTCTACCGACTTCATTTTTCGGGAAATTCGGTTGAGTCGGAGCCACTTTCGGTTTATCTTTGAGGTATGACACCGCGCTTCATGCAACTGCTTCGGGACGGGAGCGTCCCTCTTTATCTCGCGCCTCAGGCGGGCGTGAGTGAGTCGCCCTTCCGTCGGCTATGCCGCACATTCGGCGCCGACGTTGTCGTGTCGGAGTTCGTTTCCTCCGAAGGGATCCGCAGACACGACCGTCGAACGCACGAATACCTTCGCTTCGACGAGGAGGAGAGGCCGATCGGCATCCAGATTTTCGGGGCCGATCCGGCTGCGATGGCGGAGGCCGCACGGCTCGTGGAGGAGGTGTACCGGCCGGACTTCCTCGACATCAACTTCGGCTGCCCGGTCAAGAAGGTCGTCAAGCGGAATGGCGGGTCCGGGTGCCTGCGTGACCTCGATCTGGTGGCGTCGATCATTCAGGCGGTGGGCACGGCGATCGAGATACCGGTCACGGTCAAGATCCGGAGCGGCTGGAGCGAGGATACGAGGAACCCTGTCGAGATCGCTCTGCGCTGCCAGGACGCAGGCGCCACCGTCCTGACGCTTCACGCGCGAAGCCGCACGCAGATGTACAGCGGCGTGGCGAACTGGGACGAGATCGCGGAGGTCGTTGCCGCGCTGGACATCCCGGTCATCGGGAATGGCGACGTCTGGTCGGGCGAGGACGCGCGCCGCATGCGGGAGCATACCGGCTGCGCCGGGATCATGATCGCTCGCGGCTCGCACGGTGCCCCCTGGATCTTCCGTGCGGCGCGGGCAGCGCTCGACGGTCAGCCGGTCCCCGCCGAGCCTGACGTCGACGAGCGCTTCCAGACGGTGCTTGCGCATGCCCGGCTTGCCCTCGAGTTCGAGCCCGACGAGGGCAAGGCGATGATCGAATTCAGGAAGCATCTCGGCTGGTATACAAAGGGGCTCCCCAGCGGGCGCGTGCTCCGGCAGGAGCTCTTCGAGGTGACCTCGCTCGGAGAGGCCGAAGCCCTCCTGGAAGGGTATCGGCAGTCCAGCTTCGCCGGTGAGGGCGCGGGCGTTGCATAAGCCGACGCATCCATAACGGCTCTATGAAGTTGCGAGGTTGCGCGATGGCCTTCTTCTGATTATAGTTATTGAGCCTGTTTGACAATCTGGGGGTGACCTGGCTTCGACGTGTATGGTGAAGTCGTTGCTGCGTGCCGAGGTTCTCGGATCCTCGTAAAACCTTCGGGAAAACTAGTAACCGCGAACGATAACTTCGCTCTGGCTGCGTAATCAGTTTTAGCTGATTGCTGCACCTGTCCGGTGGTCAGCTCGCCTGAGGCGGGCCATTGGGCATCAA
>CAYRLB010000229.1:0-1607 GCA_964424945.1 uncultured Gemmatimonas sp. | reverse complement strand
CGCCTCACGCCAGGCTCACATCTGCGGGAAGATTCCCGCGAGTGGATCTGATCCGCGGTTCCTGCACCAGCCCCGTCCGATTCCCGCTCAACGACCCCTCCGCTGATCCTCGGCAGCAGCCTATTCGCCCGAGACATACACCCTGCAGGACGATTCCCGATTGCGAGCGATCGATGCAGCTCTCTGCTGCCGGGCGGAGGCTCATCGTGTCCCGGCTGCCAAAGATGAGTATTGCGCATCACGGACTCTGGACTCAATGCTACAACGAGGTAATCCCGGTTGCAGGAGGTGACGATGCAGAGCTCACTCTGGCAGCATCAGACGCTTGAGCCGATCAGCACGCCGGTAGCCCGCGACATGACGGTCCAGACCTTCGCGAGCGGCATTTTGGTCGGCATTGTGCTCGCCGCCACGGTGCTCCTATGGCGACGGCCCCCGTTCAAGCCGACCGTACGGCGACGCCGAGCACCCATCCTGACTGGTTGGGGTGACCTGTTCCGACTTTTCGGCGGCATCGTTCGGGGAGGTCTCTGGCTGGTCGCGGCGCTGCTTCTTCTGGGCCGCGTGCTGTTCTGGCCCGCAGGCAGGCGTTGGTAGCTACGGATCTCATCAGATGCGGTGCAAGATGACGGATGGGGCCGCACGGATCCGGCGTAACCTATTCGCTCCCTCGCTCCATCTTTCGATCATTTAGCAGCGCCCGGAACGAACGCATAGCGCTGGATGGAAGCGCCAGGTGGGGTGCACGAGCCCAGTGCGTGAGATCGCGCAGGTGCTCCGGAGCCAGCTTCCGTGCCGCCTGGCCGAGTTCCACTGTGAGCTGCCGGTGCGGCGCGGTAATGACGCGGTGGAGGTCGGCCACCTCGCGTGGAGCCAGAGTTCGCATCGCCAATCCGATCCGGATCCGCGTGCGGGTGTTGTCGCGGGTTCGGTTCAGCCGATCCTGAAGCTGCTTCGCGCGAAGCTCCGCCCGCGCTGCCGACTGCTCCGCCCGCGCGAGCGTGGCGGCGTCGGGGGCGCGCTCGCTTGCGATGACCGACTCCCGCCCCAGTTCGGCGGCGTTACGAGCCGCCTCCCTCGCAAGATCTCGATCAGATGTCCGCCTAAGTCCGAGAACACCGCGTTTCTTGTCGTCGCGCAAACGACCAAACTGATCCGGGTCCCGGCGCATCTCCTCAGCGGCGCGAGCGGCGCCGACTTCGTGGGCGCGTCCCTCGAAAGCGTTTCGGGCCTTCGCTGGCTCCACGAAGACCCGTCCCAGCGCGTCGTCGAAGGCCCGCGACGCCCGGTCCGCTCGCTCTCTGGCCCACCGCTGCTCGGCGAGCCGCGCCCGGGCGGCTTCGAGTCGTTCCGTCTCCCGTGCGAGGCCGGCCTTCAACTTGTCGCGGAAATCTATTGTACGAAGGTCATCGGCAATCTCCTGTGCCTTCGGCGATAGGCCGAGGCGCCCCCGCGTCCTCTCCCGGTGTTCGACCAGCGTTACGCCGAAGCGCTTCTCCAACTTTCCGCGCGATGCCTCCCGATCCACACTCGATGCTTTGACGTGTTGGCGCCCGTCGGTGATCACCATGCCTGCGCCCTTCGGCTCGACCCGAAGGCCGTGCCGC
>CAYRLB010000228.1:0-1623 GCA_964424945.1 uncultured Gemmatimonas sp. | reverse complement strand
GCCGACCGCACCGCGAAGCCGTCCATGGCGCTGTTCGTCCATCGGGGGAGCTCGATGGGCGAGACGATCGGTTCGGCGAGAACCCGTCCGGCTGCAGCGTTCAGAGGGACATCTTCCGGGTCGAGCGGCGTGAGCCCACGCAGGATGACGTTCAGCGCTTCATCGAAGGGGAGCCAATCGGGCTTCATGGTCGGTCCGGCGCCAGGAACAACGCCTCCGCCCGAGCGAGATCGGCCGGTGTGTTGACGTTCATGAACAGGAGGTCGCCCCCTGCGAGGCGGTCGATCTCCCGCGGCGGGAGATAGTGGACATCCGGTAGTGCGTCGATGAAGCGGTGGACGGCGCCGCCGTAGCGGTTCAGGGCGTCGGTCAGGGCAGGGAGCACCTTCGGGGAGAACCATCCGAAGAGGGGTTCGAAACCGCGCGGGCCGCGACTTCGGGGGAAGATCGCATGCGCATTGTCATGACGATCGGCCCATTGGAGAAGCAGCCGGTAATACTCGGATGTCGCGAAGGGGGCATCGCATGGCCCGATGGCGATCGCCCGTCCGGCTGCGTAGGTGAGGGCTGCGTGGATTCCAGCGAGCGGACCCTCCGCGCCGGCTGTATCTGCGATCAGCGGAAGACCGAGCGCCCGAAAGGGTTCGGGGTTGCTGCCGACGATGACCACCTCGCCGAAGACCTCACGCTGCGCGGAAAGGATCCGATCGAGGAGGGAGTGCCCGCCGACCTTCGCGTCCCATTTAGGCGAGCCGAAGCGGGCACTTCTACCTCCCGCCAGTATGACCCCGATCGTTTCCATCTATCGCGTCATCTGGCGGCTACCGTCTCGATTCAGAAGCGATACCCTTCCGCTCGTCGCAACGCCCGGATGGGGCCTGTTGCGTCGAGAGAGGGTCCGCTCCCGGCACTGGGCTTCAGTGATCCTCTCGGGAGCCGTATCCGTCTGCGAACGGGCCCTCGGGAGGGGTGTAGGGGCTGCCATCGCGGATCGCCTGGCCGAGATCTTCGGTGCCGAATGTTTCCGACTCCAGATCCTCGACCAGGTGTTCGGCGGTATCCGACTGCTGGTCGGCCGCGTCCGCTCGCGTCTCCTGCTCCTCCTCCTCCTCGTCATTCTGGGCGTCCCGGCGCAGCGGGTCGACCATGAGCTCGTTGGAGAAGTCTTCGAGGCCCAGAACATCGTCCAGCAGGGACGCCGCGATCTCCACTTCGGTATCCGTCCCGACCCGGCCCGCCAGCGTTACCGCTCCATTGCGGACGATGACGTCGATCTCGTCCGGATTGATATTGCCATCGCCGCGAAGACGCTCGAGGACGACATCGCGGATCTCATCATCCGTCATGCTGGAGAAGTCGTTGACATCCCCGCCAAAATCGTTCGTCATCGAAGCTCCCATTCGTCAGAAGTGGAAGGCGGCTCCGATTGAAAAGCCGAAGTTTTGCACCCACTGCTTCTCTTCCGCCCCCGACGCCGAGAGCCCGACGGGGAAGGTGTAGCGCCAGAGGTGGTCCCGTGCTTCAGCTCGCAATGACAGCCGCTCCGTCAGGAAAAAATCCGTTCCGAAGCCAGCTGAAGCTGCAAAGCCGGGGCCGAACTCGAAGAGCTGATTCTCATTCAGC
>CAYRLB010000227.1:0-1625 GCA_964424945.1 uncultured Gemmatimonas sp. | reverse complement strand
CATCACCTCCTGGTCATCGCCGGGGCTCCAGCCGAGCAGCGCGAGGAAGTTGACCAGCGCCTGGGGCAGAATCCCGAGCTCCCGATATTCGCCGACTGCCGTGGCGCCATGACGCTTCGAGAGCCGTTTGCCATCCGGTCCCAGGATCATGGGAAGGTGCGCGAAGCGCGGCTCAGGGGCACCGAGCGCACGGTAGAGAAGAATCTGTCGGGGCGTATTCGACAGATGGTCGTCGCCGCGAAGAACGTGCGTGATCCTCATGTCGATATCGTCCGAAACGACGGCGAGGTTGTAGATCGGCGTGCCATCGGTCCTCAGGATGATGAAGTCATCGATCTCGCTGTTCCTGAAGCGGGTCTCGCCATGGACGATGTCGTCCCACGCCGTCTCTCCTTCCGGGACCCTGAAGCGCACGGAATGGGGCTCGCCAGCAGCAACCTTCCGCTCGGCTTCCTCGGCGGGAAGGGCAGCGCAGCGGCGGTCGTAACGGTAGGCGCCCTGCCCTTTCGTCGCTTCGGCTTCTTCGCGACGCGCCTGGAGCTCCTCGGGCGTGCAGAAGCACCGGTAGGCCGCGCCGGCTTCAACGAGCCGTCGGACGTCATTGCGGTGGCGATCGAAGCCGTCCGCCTGATGGTACGGACCTTCGTCCCAGTTCAGTCCCAGCCAGGTCATCCCGTCGAGGATCGCCTGGGTCATTTCGTCGCTCGACCGGTCGCGATCGGTGTCCTCGATCCGCAGGACGAAGGTGCCTCCCGACTGGCGGGCAAAGAGCCAGTTGTAGAGCGCCGTTCGTGCGCCGCCGACGTGGAGGAAGCCGGTCGGGCTGGGGGCGAAGCGGACGCGGGGTGTATCCTGAGACATGGCTGCTGACATCGGCTCGTTGAACGTTTCTTCTGGATTAAAGCGGAACACTTCCTGTACGCATATCTACCCGGCCACCGGCCAATGGAGGAAAGGAATCATCTTCTCCCCGGGCGCAGACGCCCTGCCGCGGATCAGAGGGTGAACTTCTCCACGATCCGCTTCTCCGCATCGCCGATGAAATCCGCCTCGACCTCCACATACGACTCCAGACCGCTTCCTCCCAACTTCTCGCGAAAGAGCTGGTCCAGCTGGAAGATGCCGGCCGCATTCGACAGCTCAATGCGGAGGCGGACCGGCGTCGTCGTCCCGGCTTCCAGGTGCACCGCTTCGATCGCGGCGGCCGAAACCGAGTGGATGCTCATCGACCCGGCGGAGAATGGGATGCGTGACCGACCTTTCGCCATGTCGAGCGAATCCGCGACGCGCACAATACCGGCCTCGAGGGTCAGCGGCTTGCCGCCGGAGCGGTGCGCGATGATCGCGTGCAACGTCTCGGAGCGCATGATGGACAGCGTGGCACGATCATATAGGCCGTGCAGCAGTTCCTCGATCTTCTGATAGCCGATGAAGAGCGAAAAGCTCTCGTGATCCGCCCGGTGGACCGACATTCCGATGTCGTGCAGGATCGCGGCAAGCGCTACGATCACCTCCGCATCGTCCACCTCGAGGCCATGGTTCAGCACCGAGGCGGGCTTCACCCCGCTCTCGATCAGCAGGCGGAAGAGCTTGTCGGCGATGTTCATGACGATCTTCACGTGCAC
>CAYRLB010000226.1:0-1649 GCA_964424945.1 uncultured Gemmatimonas sp. | reverse complement strand
ACGCCGACCTGTACGTATTGGCCGAGCACGAAGTCCAGGAACTCACGCTGCTTCCCGGTATAACGCGAGAAGATCAACGGCTCGTGCGTGGCGACCCGTTCGCTACGGCTGATCGGCGGCGATGCGAACCGGATATAGGCCAGGACATCAAAGAGGTCGCTGTCTTCTGCGTCGATCATCCGGCCGACCTCGCGCAACACCTCCGTGTCGTACCCTCGTTCGGCGAGCCCACTCAGCAAGGCCCGCCGGGTATCGGGCCTGCCCCAGATCGTCCGTAGCTCCTGCTCGTCGCGGAATAGCTCGGGGAGATCGCCGTAGAGCCGTTCGATGAATTCGGCGGCCGACATCGGCTTGCCATCGGGGCTCCAGAAGGTGGTCGCGACCATGTGCTGGATCTGGCGCTCCTTCCCATCGGCGAGCCGAATCCTGACCATCCGTCGCCGCGGCCGCTCGCCTCCCTCCGTTGGCTCCTCTCCCTGCCCCGGATCGCCGCCGGGCTCGTACTCCTCACCCGGTTCCTTCACCCGCGGCTTCACCGCCTCCGGCTCGGCGGGCTCACCATCCCATTCGGGATCGTTGAAGTGCTCGTACGCCTTCACGAAGTCGTAGATCGTGAAGTAGTCCTTCCCCTCGAAGAGCCGCGTGCCGCGCCCGATGATCTGCTTGAACTCGACCATCGACTTGATCGGCCGCATCAGCACGATGTTGCGGACGTTCCGCGCATCCACCCCCGTCGAGAGCTTCTGCGAAGTCGTCAGGATGGTGGGGATCGTCTTCTCGTTGTCCTGGAAGATTCGTAGCTGACGCTCGCCCTCCTCCCCGTCGTTCGCGGTCACCCGGACGCAGTAGTTGGGGACGGGCGATTTCTTCATCTGGTTGACCAAATCGCGCACGGCGAGGGCGTGATCCTGGTTGGCGCAGAAGACGAGCGTCTTCTGACGCTGATCGATCGCGCCCATGAAAAGCCCCACCCGGTATTTCTCCCGCTCGCGGATCTCGATGACGCGATTGAAATCGTCCTCCGCGTAGCGTCTGCCCTCCTCGACTTCGCCCTCCACCAGCTCGTCGTCGGAGGTGTAGACGTAGTCGTCGAGGGTAGTGGAGATCTGCCTGACCTTGAAGGGCGTCAGGAAGCCGTCGTTGATCCCCTCCTTCAGCGAGTAGGTATAGACGGGCTCGCCGAAGTAGGCGTAGGTGTCGACGTTGTCGGTCCGCCTCGGCGTGGCGGTCAGCCCGAGCTGCACGGCCGGGGAGAAGTACTCGAGAATCTCTCGCCAGGTGCTCTCGTCGTTCGCGCCCCCGCGGTGGCACTCGTCGACGATGATGAGATCGAAGAAGTCGGGCGGGTAGTCGCCGAAGCTCGGGGCGGGGTTCCCGTCGGCATCGGTTCCCGACATGAAGGTCTGGAAGATGGTGAAGAAGATGCTGCCGTTCTTCGGCACCCTCCCCTTCTTCCGGATCGTGTCGGGAGAGATGCGAACGAGCGCATCCTCGGGGAAGGCGGAGAAGGAGTTGAAGGCCTGGTTCGCCAGGATGTTGCGATCAGCGAGGAAGAGGATGCGGGGGCGGCGCGTCGGCTCACGACTCAGGTTCCAGCGGCTCTGGAAGAGCTTCCAGGCGAGCTGGAAGGCGACGAAGGTCTTGCCGGT
>CAYRLB010000225.1:0-1708 GCA_964424945.1 uncultured Gemmatimonas sp. | reverse complement strand
GCGACCCCCTGAACCCCATTCAGGTGCGCTACCGGGCTGCGCCACGTCCCGTACCGAAGCCTCCAACTTAACGCCCCGCCCAACCCCCGGTCAAGCCACCCTCAACACTCCCCTAAAGCCCTGCCACCCTCCCCTCACCGCCGCCGCCATGCCAGCGCGGCCGCGGCCCCCACCGCCGCGCCGGCGGCCATGACGCCGGGACGCGCCAGCCATGGCGCGGGCGACTCGCGCGCGACACTCCCGGCGACGAAGAACAGATTGGCGGGCCGCTCGGCGAGCCGCCGCATCAGATACGGATACCACTGCCCGCCAAAGGGCACATACACACGCACGCGATACCCTTCCTCGTGCAACCTCTGCTGCAGATCGCGGCGGATGCCGTACAACATCTGGAACTCGAAGGATTGACTCGAGATGCCCTGCTCGAAGGCGAACCGACGCGTGGCGTTGATCAGCGCCTCGTCGTGGGTGGCGATGGCGGGATAGATCCCATCCCTCAGCAGCAGCCGGGTCTGCTCGAGGAACCGCCGGTCGACGTCGGCCTTGCGCGGGAAAGCAACGGTGGCGGGCTCCCGATACGCTCCTTTGACCAGCCGCACTCGCGCGCCCAGGTCGAGCATGCGCCGCAGGTCGTCGGGGGTCCGATACAGCGCGGACTGCAGTACGGTGCCGACATTCTGATATCCATCCGCCCAGAGCGCCTCGACCAGATCGACCGTCCGCCCGGTGAACTCGGACGATTCCATGTCCAGCCGCACGAACAGCTCACCTTCCGCATTGCCCAGCTCGCGCCCGCGCTCCAGCACCCGCCGGATCTTCTCCCGGCACAACTCCGGATCGATCTCCAGCCCGAACTGCGTGGGCTTCAGTGACACATTGGCGTCGAGCCCTTCGCTGGCAATCCGCTCGAGGATGCGGATGGCCATGTCGGTCGCGTCGTCGACCTCCTGTTCGGTATGCACGGATTCGCCCAGATAATCGAGCGAGACGCTCAGCCCCTGCGCATTGGCGCCCTGCGCAATCTCGACGGCTTCATCGAGGGTCTCTCCGGCAACGAAGCGTTCAGCGAGGGCGCGGGCCAGGGGAAGGTCACTGGCCAGCCGGCGCAGCGATTCGCTCTCGCTCAGATAAAAGAGGGTGCTCTGCAGCATGTAGACGGTCTCGCCTAACCGTGGAATGGATGTCTGTGGATGAAATGCATCGGGCCCGCTCAGCCCTCTTCCTCGGCCAGAAGCGCCCGGCGTCGCTCGATCTCCGCGTCGAGAATCTCACGCGCCCGCTGCAGGGAGTAGGCTCCCAGCCGCTCGCGCGCCTCCTCCTCGCTCGCGCCGCGCTCCAGATCCCCCGTCTCCAGGTGCCCCATGACGGCGGAGCCGGTCTGCGACCAGCGCAGAAACACGAGATAGGCGACCCAACCTTCTCCCTCTTCGACGCGCTCGGCCTCGATGGCGGCGGTGTAGGGCTCGCCATCGCTCCCCTCAAAGGCGGGCGCGCGGCCGTGCACCGCTGGATAACCCGCCAGCGTCGTGTCCGTCACCCCCTCCGGGGTGTTGGGATTCAGCCGATCCTCCGCACTTCGGAATCGCATACCACCTCACTATGAAGATTCGCGCCCGTGCCACGCACGCTCACGCGTCCGCGCGAAGCTACCACCTGAGCAACGCACAGGCCAGCGCCGCCCACCCGTACCCTTCTTGCAACACCACCA
>CAYRLB010000224.1:0-1709 GCA_964424945.1 uncultured Gemmatimonas sp. | reverse complement strand
GTCTGGTCTCAGATTCTCGAGGAGGCCCGCTCGTCGATTCCGGACCAGGCATATAAAACATGGCTCGCCCCGACCCAGGCGATCTCGGTATCCGCGGATTCCCTGATCGTCTCGACGCCGAATCCATTCGCCGTCCACTGGGTCGAGGATAAGTACGCCCAGCTGCTTACCCAGATAAGCGAGATGCTGTTCGGCAGGCGCTACCGCCTCACCGTCCAGTATACGCCGGGGGCAGGTGGGGCAGCGCCTGATCGGGAAGCCGTCGCTTTCGGATCGGAGCCATTGATCCCGGTTCATCCGCCGACCTTCGGCACTGTAGCGAGCGAACCGCCCGTGCCGCACACCCCGCCCGTTCCGTCGGCTGGGCCGCCACAGGCGCTTATCCCCCTCAACGAGCGATACACCTTCGACCGCTTCGTCGTCGGGAACAACAACCAGCTCGCGGCAGCGGCGGCCCACGCGGTGGCCGAACAGCCCGCGCGGATGTACAACCCGCTCTTCATCTATGGCGGAGTGGGACTCGGCAAAACGCACCTGATGCACGCCATCGGTCACGCGATGCTGCAGCGGAATCCGGGCAAGCGGGTTCTCTACCTGACGTCCGAACGCTTCACCAACGAGCTGATCAGCGCCATTCAGAGCGGCGGCATGGCCGAGTTCCGCCGTATGTATCGTCAGATCGACCTCCTGCTGGTCGACGATATTCAGTTCCTGGAGGGGAAGAAGCAGACGCAGGAGGAGTTCTTCCACACCTTCAATGCGCTCCACGACGCCCAGCGGCAGATCGTATTGAGCTCGGATCGTCCCCCGAAGGATATCGGGCTCGAAGACCGTCTCGTCTCCCGCTTCGAATGGGGCCTGGTCACGGACATCCAGCTCCCCGACTTCGAGACCCGGGTCGCCATCCTCCGGAAGCGCGCCCTGGAAGACGGGCTGGAGATATCGGGAATGGAGGAGGTCCTCGACTTCATCGCGAGGCACTGCAAGTCTTCCGTTCGTGAGCTGGAGGGTGCGGTGATCAAGCTCCTCGCTTACTCTTCCCTTACCCGGCGTGAGATCAACGTCGATCTTGCGCGCGAGGCACTCGTCAATGTGCTGCGGCGCAGCGAGGAAGGCTCCGCTCAGACACCCGACGCGGTAAGACAGCGGGTCGCGGAAGCATGGGGCGTGTCGTCCGAGGGGCTGCAGTCGAAGAAGCGCACGAAGGATCTGACGATCCCCCGGCAGGTGGCGATGTATCTCATCAAGGAGATCTTCGATCTGTCACTGGTGGAGATCGGCCGCCTTTTCGGGGGCCGCGACCATTCGACGGTGATCCATTCGATCGCCAAGGTCGAGGAGGAGATGGCGCGGGAACCGGCGTTCCGTCAGAAGGTCGCCGACCTCCGCAGCTCGCTGACCGGAAGCTGAGGAAGCCGACGGCCCCGACGGATTTGTCGCTGTGGATTGAGGTGTGGATTCGATGTGGAAGGTGTGTGGAGCATCCCGACGATGTTGGAAACCCGCACCCGCCGTGGAGAACCGGAGCAGCTGTCACGAAGCTCTCCACATCCGACCGAAGGACGTAACAGTATGATCACGAAGGTAGTTCGGGCGTTGCGAAATGTAGTCTTCCACATTTCCAGACCCTCTACTACGGGTACTGAGACTTAAATAATTAACGTGCTCGTAGAGCTTCTCGGTTGAAAACCATATCACCGGGCCAGACC
>CAYRLB010000223.1:0-1801 GCA_964424945.1 uncultured Gemmatimonas sp. | reverse complement strand
GCCCCTGCTTCGGCAGAAGCGCTAAACCGGGGGTCAGTTCTGGTATTGCCGGGCGGGATCTTCGTGACACAATGATCGCCATGAAAGGGAGTTTAACGGGCGTTGGGATCGGTGCGATCGGTTGCGGCGGCCGCCTGCGGCACGTCCTGCAGCTGCTGCTCGGCCAGGATCAGCGGCTCCGGCTCGCGGCCGCTTACGACCCGTACCCGCCTTCGTTGGACGCCCTCGCGGAGATCGCCGGCGACTCGTTCGCGCGGCGGGACGACTGGCGTCGCGTCGTCGACGACCCGGCCGTGGAATGGGTGATGGTCGGGTCTCCGAACCGCTTCCATGCGGAGCACGCGATCGCCGCGCTCGAAGCGGGGAAGGACGTCTTCTGTGAGAAGCCGCTCGCGACCGATCTCGGGGACTGTCTGCGGGTACGCGACGCCGTCGAGCGGAGCGGGCGCCGGTTTGTCTTCGGCCTGGTGCTGCGCTACTCGCCCCATTACCAGCGGATCCGCACGCTGCTCGACGAGGGTCGGATCGGCGAGCTGATCTCCTTCGAGTTCAACGAGACGCTGAGTTTCGATCACGGCGGCTACATCTTCGGCAACTGGCGACGCAACGCCGCCGAGGCGGGATCGCACATCCTCGAGAAGACCTGCCACGACCTGGACCTCGCGAACTGGATGGTCGGCAGCCTGCCCGTCCGCGTGGCAAGTTTCGGAGGACGGCGCTACTTCATCCCCGAAAACGCAAGTCTGGCGGAGCAGGTTGGGTGCGATGCCAATGGCCAGCCCGCCTTTCAAGCCTGGCCCGACCCGCAGAGGGTCAATCCGTTTAGCGATGGGGCGGACATCCTGGATCATCAAGTTGTCATCCTGGAATATGCAAACGGCGTTTGCGCCACTTTCCATACCACCGCTGCCACCGCACTTCCCGAGCGCCGCTTCTACCTAAGCGGCACAGAAGGCGCTGTGCGTGCGGACTCGCGGACCGGCAACATCACGTTCAAACGGATCGGTTACGGCACGGAGGTGCAGGAGATTAACTCAGGGGTTGCAGGCGGTCATGCCGGCGGAGATGAGGTCATGGTCTCCAGCCTCAGAGAGTCGATGCTGCAGGGTACCGTACCGCTGGCGGGTATCCAAGAAGCTTTGCAGTCAGCAATAGTTGCGTTTGGCATCGATGAAGCGATTGCCAGCGGGCGCGTGGTGGATCTTTGCCCACACTGGGAACGAGCAGGCATCAACCCGTCCGCGCTCGATGCCCCTTCGAACTTCGAACTCGCCGCTCAAGCTGCGGAAGAAGTTGTCGGTTGAGCCGGAACACATAGATAGATGACGCTCGCTCACTGACATGTAAACACGTTCAAGGGACTGGAATGTTTCAACTAATCGCCCCGACTCGACGCCTGATGTCTACCGCCACGGTGGCTTTGATCCTCGCGACTGCCTTTTCAACCGTGGCACACGGGGCGTCATCGCAACAAGTGAGCAAACTTGAACAGATGCAGGCCGAAGCAGGTGGGCGTGATTTGGGGGCCGCCCGCTTGTGGAATGTGCCGGACGCGATCGAGCAGGCTCCATACGCAGTCACGATCGAAGGTGAATCGGTGCCCCTTGAGTCTGCGGGGAAGATCGTGCCGGCCTATTACGTACGGTTCCAGTTGCATGAGCCGCTGACGCTTCATGTGGAGGTGTCGCTGGAGGACGGCGACAGTCTGAACCTGCAGCCGGCGCGATACCGCGACGGGCTTGATGTGGGCGACGGGCGGTTCACGCTCGCCATTAATGAGCCGGGCCCGCGGGTCATCATG
>CAYRLB010000222.1:0-1830 GCA_964424945.1 uncultured Gemmatimonas sp. | reverse complement strand
GAGAACTTGCTGTAGCCGACCTTCTTCTCGTCGAAGCCCGGATCGATGTCCAGCATCACCTGCTTGAGGCGATCCGTCCGCATGACGTCGCCATTCTTCACCATCTGCTGAACGGCGCGCTTGATCAGCACCCACGGATCTTCCTTCGACTCCTCGACCTCACCGGCGCGCGTCAGCCCGGAAATCGCGTGATACGAGTAGTACTCGTCGCAATTCTGGATGAGCAGATCGCTCGACGACTCCCGCATTCCCACGCCGATGACATACTTCCCGTACTCCTTGAGCTTCAGAACGCAGCTCGAGAAGTCCGAATCGCCCGTCATCAGGATGTAGGTCCCGATCTCAGGTCGCGTGAAAACCAGCTCGATCGCATCGATCGCCATGCGGAGATCGGTCGCGTTCTTCTTGGCCGACCCGTAAGCAGGAGCGAAGATGAGATCGACGGAGTTCTCGGCGAGCGGGACGATGTACTGGGGATAGCGGCGCCAATCGGCGTAGGCGCGCTGGACGGCGACCTTCCCGCGGATGACATCTGAATTGAGCAGCACCTTGAGCTCTTTGCCCAAGTCGCTGCGGATGGCCATCGTGACGTTGTCGAAGTCGATAAGGAGGGCCGCGTTGGAGGCGGGGGGCATGTACTGCTGCTGGAACTGCGACCCCAGAGGCGTACCTCGGGGAGTCATCCTGGAGTTCATCTCTTCCACAATTTTCTCAGTTGGTGGAAGGAGGCCCCTCGGTCTCTGCCCGCCTTTCGCGGGAGATGATCCGAGCGGCCGCCTTTACACTATCGACGGCTGGATTCTTCGGCGCTGATCATGCGCGCCAGCTCCACCCGTCGGACTTTTCCACTGCCCGTCATCGGAAACCGCTCGAGGAAGCGGACGAGATCCGGAACCTTGTAGTCCGCCAGTGCTTCCCGGCAGAAGTCCTTGATCTCATCGCCCGTCACGATGGCTCCTTCAACGAGCACGATGCAGGCGCAGGCGACCTCGCCGAGTATCTCATGCGGCAAACCCACGATGGCTACATCCAGGACGGCGGGATGGGCGTGCAGCCGATCCTCGACCTCCCGGGGATATACATTGTAGCCCCCGCGGATAATGATTTCCTTGCGCCTGCCGACCACGAGGAGGTAGCCCTCGTCGTCGATCATTCCGAGGTCGCCGGTCAGGAAGAACCCGTCCTCGGTAAAGACCTGTGCGGTTTCGCCCGGCTGCCTGTAATAGCCCTGCATCACACCCGGGCCGCGGACCGCGATTTCTCCGATCGATTCGTAGGGCAGGTCGGAGCCGTCGAGGTCGAGGATCTTTACCTCGGTCCCTTCCAGCGGCCGTCCCACCGTTTCAAGCTTCTTGACCAGCCGGTCCTCGCTCCGCGTGATGGTCACGGTGGAGCCCGTCTCGGTCAGTCCGTACGCAATGAGGATCCCCGGAACCAGCTCCTGCTGGATCCGTGCTGCCAGCTCCTCGGGAACCGGCGCACCGGCGATGATGCCGGTCCGCACAGGCCAGTCACCCTCCTCGCGCGTCTCATTGAGCTCGAGAATGAAGCTGGTGGGAACCCCATGGTATACCGTCACGCCCTCGCGCACGACGACATCCAGCGCCTCGGCGGGCGTCATGTCCTCCTGCAGGAGCAGAGTCGCCCCGGCGGCCATCGTGCCCAGCACACCCGGCGCGAGGCCGAACACGTTGAAGAGGGTGTTGACCCCGAAGACGACGTCGCTCTGCTGAAGATGCAAGGCTTCAGCCGTTGCCAGCGCCGACGTCAGAAGGTTGGTGTGCGTGAGCGCCACACCCTTCGGCTTCCCCATCGTCCCGGAGGTATAGA
>CAYRLB010000221.1:0-1851 GCA_964424945.1 uncultured Gemmatimonas sp. | reverse complement strand
GGCGCTTACGGATCCTGCCCTGCGGCTCGCGAGGGATGTCCAAGATACCACTCTGCGGGGGGATGCTCTTCCGGCGCGGTGCACCGGTGCTACGGGCTGCTCCACGAGGGAAGGAGCGTGCCGGACGCAGGGTAATCTGTAAGCATATGTGCCGCAGGTACTTATCCGAATGAGGCGACCACATAGCCCCGCGTTTCGATGTGCGCCAACGGGATCCACTGTTCGGATCCGAACACCTGGATGATCTCCGTCGGGCCGTCTATGGCCGCTCCTTCTCAGCGCCTGGCGAGTCCTATGGGGTTACCGCTCAGGCTCGCGGGCCGTGCCGAGAGGCGGGTGCCCCTTGTGCGTTCCCGAAACTTTGTCGCTGATCCTCTCTAAACTTTGTCGCCAGCCGAGGTCACTGGCCCCATCTTGATCTCCATCCGCGAAGGGCCGTTCGTTCTCTGACCCGGACGGGGGGAAGATGCTCTGGATGATCAACAGACACGCCGTCGATGCCCTGCTACGGCCGGGGCGGCGCACGGCTGAAGCCGCTGCTGGCTGGCACAGCCATCGGCATGGTCGCCTCCCTGCTGGCCACGCAGCCTTTGAGGGCGCTACGGCACGAGGGCATCCCGTGTGATGCCGGTTGCGCCGGGAGCCACCGCGCTACTCATTCTCCTGACCGGGGCCGTGGCAACGATCCTGGCGATACGCGCAGGGAAGCCAGAGCCTGTAAGTATCCTACGCGAGAAGTGATCGTGGCTCCGGGACCGGCGGGAGCGGCCCGGGGTGTCCGCATCTGGAACTGGCCGTCCCACATCCGGACGGGCCCGGATTCACCAGTTCCAGAGCGGTCCTCACGGTAAACGTCCCCCCGTCAACCGCTTACAGCATCGGGAGGCGATCGGCACAAGGCTTCCGTTCGAAGGCGTCGGATCAATGCCGTGTTCCCGAATACCTGACTTCAGGCGGTGCGTCATAGCGGGCGACTGTCACCCGTGCTGATCACACCCGCCCCGGCGACGAGACAGTGCGCTGAAACCGCCCGTATACGCCGACTCTCTGGCGCTGCGCACCACAATCCAGAAGATCTGAGCATGACGTCTCTGTTTGTACGGCTGCGGTCGTTCTGGCGTGGGCTGCGGAATCCCGACCACGTCGAGAGGCGGAGTCGCGAGGAGACGCGCTTCCCCGCGGCAACGGAGGCCGAAAGGCTCCAGCGGCAGAAGGTCCGGGACGCCGCAGACGCGCGCCAGCAGACGAGCAGCCACGCGCGGGGGCTGGGTAGGATCGATGGACTCGCGCTCGACTTCAAGCTCGGTGGCCGGATGCTGATCAAGTATCCGGGGCTGACGATCATCGGCGGACTCGCGATGGCGTTCGCCATCTGTGTGGGCGTCGTCCTCGTCGAGATGGTGATGCTGTTCATCAGCCCGACGCTTCCGCTGCCGGAGGGCGACCGCATCGTCCACCTGCGCAACTGGGACGTGCAGGCGAGCGCCCCGGCGCCCAACGCGCTGTACGACTACAGCGTCTGGCGGCAGTCGCTGCGGTCGGTGACCGACCTGGGGGCGTGGGAGAACGTCAGCCGCAATCTGACAGGGCTCGACGGTGAGCCGCGTCCGGTGCAGATCGCGGTGATCACCGCATCCGGGTTTCAGGTCGCAGCGGTGCCGCCGCTGCTGGGCCGCCCGCTGGTGGCGGAGGACGAGCGGGCAGGAGCGCCGCCGGTGGTGGTCCTCAGCCATGACGTGTGGCAGGAGCGCTTCGCGAGCGACTCCGCCATCCTCGGGCAGAGCGTGCAGATCGGAGACGCGTTCGCCACCGTGGTCGGCGTGATGCCGGACGGCTTCACCTTCCCCGTCG
>CAYRLB010000220.1:0-1854 GCA_964424945.1 uncultured Gemmatimonas sp. | reverse complement strand
ACGATGAACTGGTCGAAGTGACCCCCAAGAGCATCCGCCTGCGCAAGCGCTACCTCGATCCGAACGAGCGCAAGAAAATGTCGCGCAAGGAAGGGTAACGCTACCCTTTGCGACAAATCCCCCGTTGCCGCGCGGGGGCGATTGACGGATACTCCGCCTCCCGAAGTGGGAGACGATCGATGGTGTCCCGGTTTCGAGTGCTGGCTTTCTCAGTCGTTGCAGCTTCCGCAGCGCCGCTGGCTGCGCCTGTTTCGGCGCAGAGCAGCCAGGAACCGCTGCCTCGCTTCGAGGAGCAGATCTGTCCCGGAGTGGCCGGGTTGCAGCTCGAAGCCGCCGAGGCGGTGGTCGGCCGCATCCGCGCCAATCTCGCCGAATTCGGCCGGAGCCTTGCCCCCGAGAGTACCTGTGAACCCAACCTGGTTGTTGCTTTCGTAGAGGACAACCGGGAGTTCCTGCGCCAGATGGAGCGCGAGAGACGTTGGCTGTTCCTCGAAATGGATGAGGCAGACCGCCGCGCGCTGCTAGACGATCCGGGATCGACGCGTACGCTGCTGCGGGTGCGGTCGCGCTCGCGCGATGGAATGCCGGTGGGCCGGCGAGAGAACCTGGTCGACATCCCGCAGACGACGATGTGGATGGCCCATTCCAAGATCTACACCGCGACGAGAAACGATATCCATTACGCGATGGTCCTATTCGACCGTGAAGCGATCGCCGGACTGAATCTGGCGCAGCTCGCCGACTATGCAACGTTTCGCGCTCTCACCCGAACGCTGCCGCAAACGAGCGCGGCGCGGCGGGCTTCCATCCTGGCGTTGTTCGAGGACGGGGCAGAGCGGCCGGAGGGGCTGACAGACTTCGACCGCAGCTATCTGAGCACGCTCTATTCGGGGCCGCCAAACCTACCTGGTCCCAACCGCCAAGCCGCTATCGAGGCAGCGACGGGCAGGGACATTTTTGAGTAGCGGCGCCCCCCGCCATCCTTCGGAGTGCTACGTATGAAGCGGATTGCCCGAGTTCTCAGTGCCCTAGCTTTGGGGGCGCTATGGCCGGCAACTTCGCTGCTCGCGCAGGAATCGGCTCAGCCTGCCGAAGTTCAGGAGGATGCGGAAAGCAGCATCATCGTGACCGAGGATCGCCAACGGCCCACCCGGAGCGAGGTGAGCCGCCAGGCGCGCGATATCTCCAGTTCGACTGGCAACATCTACGACCAGCCGCTGGCGCGGATCGAGGACCGGCTGTGTCCAGGCGTGATCGGGCTCAAGCAGAGGTCGGCCGAATTGATGGTCGACCGCATCCGCTGGAACGCCGAACGCCTGGACATGAAGCTGGCGTCCAACGGCAATTGTACGCCGAACCTGATCGTCGCCTTCGTCGAGGATGGAAAGGCCCAGCTCGCGGAGCTGGAGCGAGAGCATGGTCACCTGTTCTCGACCATGCCCCTGGTTGAGCGCCGGGCCTTGCTCGAGGAAGACGGCCCTGTCCGCGTCTGGACCACCGCAGTCATGCGGACGCGCGACGGAATGCCGGTTCCGCGGGCCGAAAGCCTCCACTCCCCGCCGGTGGTCTCGATGTGGATGGCACACTCGAAGATTTACCTGCCGGTGAGGGAAGATATTGCTCAGGTCGTCGTGCTGTTCGATCGCGACGGGGTGCGCGGCAAGACCGTGATCCAATTGGCCGATTACGCCACGATGCGCGGCTTCGCGCAGACCCGCCCGCCCCGCTCGGACGCTCGGCTCGACACGATCCTAGCGATGTTCGATCCGGACAGCGACGGACCGATGGGGCTGACCGAGTTCGACCAGGCCTACTTGCGCAGCGTCTACGATTCGATCCCGAACCTTCCCGCCG
>CAYRLB010000219.1:0-1875 GCA_964424945.1 uncultured Gemmatimonas sp. | reverse complement strand
GGCGACGCCCGAGGCCGATCGAACATCCGCCCGCGAGGCGGTTCAGCGCGTGATTCCCTCGTAGGCCGCGGCCTGCGGGTCATGCTTCTCAGCTGCCCGATTACCCCGCCCCGCCGAGACTTCCAATCCAGGAGAGCACGCTTTCGCGCTTCACCTCCACGTGCCGAGGATCAACCGCGAGTTCCGCCAATTCCGACAGCCGATGCATTCCCGCAAGCACGCCGATCCGGTCGAAGTCGACCGATCGTCCCGTGATGCCCGCATATCGCTCTGCGGTCGCGTACATCAACTCAAGTGAGATGAAGGACGCATAGACGAAATCCTGGTGGAGGGGTCCGAGTCCGGAATCGGCGAAGTCGTAGACGCCGTTGATCCTCTGCTCCACAGGATCAAAGGCCATGTTCCAGCCGTGCCCATCGAAGAAGCCGTACGTGGTACCGAGCGGGTCGGACGCCATCGATTCAAAATCGCGGATCGTCCGCTCGCAGATCGGGCGATGCTCGGCTGGGAGGATCGGAAGGGCCTTTCGTCGGATGGCATCCACTGATTGCCAGGGGAGGATCGCCGCGGCACCTGCTTCAATCATCAGTTCGGCGCTCAAGGCATGGAGCTGGGCGTAGAACAGCGCGAGTTCGTCAGCCAAGCGCTCCCGCGCACGGGGCGGTAGCTGCTCATACTGGTCGGCGAGGAGGTGTTCGCCCGGGATCTTCGCATGACACGAGAAGAGCCGTGGCGCATTGAACAGTTCCAGCGCCGGCACACGCATGGAGATGCGCGGGCGCACGGCGGCCAGGATTCCGGCCTCGCGACGAAGGGCGCGTTCAGCTTCCGCATTCCGGGGGAACTTGAAGATCAAACGATCATCGACATCGATCGCGATCGAGTGCCAGCCCATGGTCAGCGGACGGAAACTCGCGCCCGCAAGCTCCGGGAACTGGTGGATGATGATGTTCTGGAAGGGAGAGATGTCGGGATTCAAGGCGCCATTGCGAGCGGTCCAGGGAAAGAAAGTGTACGATCGCGGCTCGGGGGCCATCGCCCGGCGGTAAGCCGACGGCGTCGAATCAAAGCCAGGGTACGGCTCTGGCGTCGCGCCAACACGATCTGACCCGCAGCCCGGCGTCCAACCACCGAACCCGAAGTGGATAACCCGAGCAGCCGATGCGAAACGCAACGCTTCCAGCAATCCTGCTCCTTCTGGTCACGATGGGCGCAGCGTGCGCGCCCGGCAATGGGCCTGAGGCCCTCGGACGCGTCAGCACGAACGGTGTGGAGATCGCCTATCGCGCCTTCGGCCCATCCTCCGGCGAGCCGATCCTCCTGATTCAGGGCGTCGGTGGGACGATGCCCGATGAGGCCGATGGATTTCTTCGCCCGCTGGTGGATGGAGGGTACCGCGTCATCGTCTTCGACAATCGGGATTCCGGGCAATCGACGCACCTGGACGGGGCAGGTACTCCCGACATCGAGGCAATCGCCGCGGCCATCGCAACGGGCGAGGCTCCACCCCCCTGCCCTACACGCTCCACGACATGGCGAGCGATGCGCTTGCAGTACTCGATGCGCTTTCCATCGAACGAGCCCATCTCATCGGCGGGTCTGCAGGCGGCATGATCGCCCAGCTAATCGCCGCCGAGCATCCGGGCCGCACTGCCTCGCTGACCCTGCTAGCCTCGACGACCAACAACCCTGAGCTACCATCCGGAGACGAGTCCCTTCCGCAGGAAGATCTTCCGGACAGCATGCTGCGGCAGGGACTCGCCGCGGGGTTCGCGGGCGACCTGCGCGGTGCGGGCGCCGGCATCGCCGCGCCCACGATGGTCATTCACGGCTCGGAGGATGAGATCTTCCCGCCCGCACACGGGCGAGATCTGG
>CAYRLB010000218.1:0-1906 GCA_964424945.1 uncultured Gemmatimonas sp. | reverse complement strand
GCCGCACGGTCGCCCGGTGCGAAGTCCTTCCCGTCGGCCCATCCATCGAACGCGGTGGACCAGTCGCCCGTCGGGCGGGCCTCGTACATCCGGGCGAAGGCTTCGGCCTGATGACCGGTGTCCGCCTCGCTCAAATGCCGAAAGTGTATTCTCATTCCGGGGCATCCTCGAAGCGGGTGAACTGCCCCCGGAACTGCAGGTTGATCCGGCCCGTCTTGCCGTTCCGCTGCTTGGCGACGATCACCTCAGCCTTGCCCTCCAGTGTGTTCCCCTTCGCGTCCACCGGCCCTTCGTAGTACTCCGGTCGGTAGAGCATCAGCACCGTGTCCGCGTCCTGTTCGATCTCGCCGGAATCCCGCAGGTCGGAAAGAACTGGCCGTTTATCGTTCCGCGTCTCGACCGCTCGGGAGAGCTGGCAGAGCAGGACCACCGGGCAGTCGAATTCGATCGCAAGGGCCTTCAGGTCTCCGGTGATCTCGCCGATTTCGTGCGTTCGGTTTTCCGTCTTGCCGCTGCCCCGCATCTTCCCCAGGTAGTCGATCGCCACCATTCGGATCGGCTCGCCCGACTGCTTGCGGAGCCTTCGCAGCTGCCCGCGAACCTGCGTCACGGTGGATGCCCGGTCGGTGATGTAGAGCGGGATGCTGTTCAGTAGGCTCGCTGCATTGCCGACGCGGGCGCTTTCGTCTTCGTCCGCTCCACCGTGACGGCGGAAGTTGGACGCGTCGACGCGCGCCTCGGTGAACAGCAAGCGGCGGCAGATCGCCTCGGTGGTCATCTCGAGCGAGAACACGGCAACGTTCCCCATCTTCGCGGCGGCGGCGTTGACCGCGATCTGCAGCATGAGGGCGGTTTTACCCATTGACGGCCGCGCCGCAAGGATCACCAGATCGCCTTTCGCGAAGCCCTGCGTGTGCCAATCGATTGACTTGAAGCCCGTCAGCACGTCGGGCTCGTTGCGCTCCAGCCGGGCAATAGCGGCCATCATCCCTTTCCGCACATGCTCCAGCTGCACATCGACCAACTGCAGGCCGTCACCGGCGCCGTAGATCAGCCGCTCGGCTTCCTCCTGCACTTCTTCCGCGGGCTTTCCGGTCAGGACCAGTTCGCCGATCGTCGTGCCGATCTGGCGCAGGGTCCGCAGGTGCGCCTTGCTCCGCAGGATGGCCGCGTGATAGCCGATGTTCGCAGCGGTCGGCACGGCCTCCATCAGCTCGGAGAAAAACGGCACGCCGCCGATGCGGTCCAGCGATCCCCAATCGCGTAGACGTTCGGTCACCGTCACCGGATCCAGCGCGATCCCCTCCGCGTGGATCGTCCGCATGGCCCGGTAGACTTCCCGGTTGTTCGGGGAGGAGAACAGGTCGTCGGTGAGTACCGACGCAAGCTCGTCGAGTTTGTCGGACTGGATGAAGATCCCGCCGAGCACCGACAGTTCCGCATCGACTGAATAGAGCAGGTCGGCGTTACGCTGCATGGATCGAAAGCATCGGGGTGAAGGAAGGCATTCCGGGTGCGTCGATCTGCTTCTCTCGCCATGTCGCCACGGCTCGGACCATCCTCCACCGATCGCCTCTCGAGTAGACCCACGACAAGGACCACTGCAGCTTGTCGGGGACGTTGGGATGCGTCTCTCGGTAGCACTCGATCCCGCCCAGCAGTTCTTCGGGGGTGAACTGTTTCAGGAGCTCCTTTGCGATGGTGAGCTCCCGGCCCATGTGCCACGGCTTCACGTCTGGACTCTTCGGGGGATCGGTGCTGTCGAGCCATGCGTGCAGGCGGATCGCTGGGGCAAGCTCGCTGCGGCATCGCTGGAAGCGCTCTTCGGCGATCTCGGCGAGGCTGCGTTCCTTCGCTTCGGGTTCTTCAACTTTCGACGGCTCGCCGTCCGTTTCGTTAGAAACGG
>CAYRLB010000217.1:0-1921 GCA_964424945.1 uncultured Gemmatimonas sp. | reverse complement strand
TCCATGAAATATACAAAGTGCGGGCAGAGATCGTGTCCCTCCCGCAGCCGCCGCTGACCGGATCGGCGACAGACCGTGAAAAGTAACTTGCCTGATATAGTCAGTCAAGCCAGCCGAATCGGAGCGTCTCCGCGAGCCGCCCCTTCCACCCTTTCGCCAGCCCTTAAAGGCGTGGGGGGCACCCGCTGGATGCCCCCCACCTCCTACGACCCGTAGCTGGAGAACACTCAGCCTTCGACGGCCGCTACGGCCTGGGCGCCTTCGTACGCCTCTGCCTCTGCTGCCCCACCCTGGAACTCGACTTCCTGGTACCGGAAGATTCCTGTTCCTGCAGGGATGAGGTGACCGATGATGATGTTCTCCTTCAGCCCGATGAGATCATCGCGCGCACCGCGGATCGCGGCGTCGGTCAGCACCCGCGTGGTTTCCTGGAAGGAAGCCGCGCTGATGAAGCTCTGCGTCGTGAGCGACGCCTTGGTGATTCCGAGCAGAAGTGGCTCGGAGTGCGCCGGGTTCCGGCCATCGGCCAGTGCCTGACGGTTCACCTCGACGAAGTTCATCCGGTCGACCGTCTCGCCTTCCAGCAACTCGGTCTCGCCCGGATCGACGATACGAACCTTCTGCAGCATCTGCCGGACAATGACGCCGATGTGCTTGTCATTGATCTTCACGCCCTGCAGGCGATAGACCTCCTGCACTTCGTTCAGCAGATACTCCTGGACGGCGCGCGGCCCCTTGATCCGCAGAACGTCGTGCGGATTGATGGGTCCTTCGCTCAGGCGGTCGCCTGCCCGGACGAGGTCGCCCTCGTGGACACGAAGGTGCTTGCCGACCGGGATCTCGTAGACCCGCTCGTTGCCCGTCTCGGGGATGATGATGACCTCGCGCTTACCACGCTTGATGTCCCCGAACCGAACCGAACCATCGACTTCCGTGATGACAGCCGGTTCCTTCGGCCTGCGGGCTTCGAAGAGCTCCGCAATCCGGGGCAGACCACCGGTGATGTCGCGTGTCTTGTAGGACTCGCGGGCGATCTTGGCCAGCGTCGTTCCCGAAGTGATCTCCTCGCCGTCCCGGACGGTGAGCTGCGCCCCGACCGGAACGATGAACTCACGGAGCTTCTTACCCGACTTCTTCTTGTCGTGAATCTCGATCATCGGGTGAAGCTTCTTCGCCCGATCCTCGATGATCACCAGCTGACGACGGCCTGTGGATTCGTCGAGCTCCTCCCGGACCGTCTCCTCATCGACGATGTCGATGAAGCGGACGACCCCGCCGAAGTCGGCGACGATCGGCTCCGAATACGGATCCCAGCTGAAGAGCAGGTCGCCGATCTCAACCTTCGACTCATCCTCGACCGTGATCGTCGCACCATAGGGTACGGCCAGGCGCGACCGGACGACCGCTGTGAGGTCGACGACGCCCGAGCTGTCACTCGCCCGCATGAGGATCTCACCTTCACGGGAGGTGACGATACGCGTGCCATCCGGAGTTTCGACCGTGGTGATACGCTCGAACTCCGCAATACCCTCGACCTTGCTGCGCCGCTGGGTCTGCGCCGCGATGCGGGCTGCCGTGCCGCCGATGTGGAAGGTCCGCAGCGTGAGCTGCGTTCCCGGCTCACCGATCGACTGCGCGGCAAGGATGCCGACGGCCTCACCGATATCCACCGGTCCCATGGTGGCGAGATTCCGGCCGTAGCACTGCTGGCAGAGGCCGCGACGGCTCTCACAGGTGAGCACCGAGCGAACCTTCACCATCGGGATGCCGCTGTCCTCGATGACATCAGCGATGTCCTCATCGATCAGCTCACCCGACTCGACGACGACCTCCCCATCGATCGGGTCGATAACATCATCGAGCGCCACCAGACCGACGATCCGGTCCTTGAGCGGCTCCACGATGTCCTCACCCTCCTTGA
>CAYRLB010000216.1:0-1980 GCA_964424945.1 uncultured Gemmatimonas sp. | reverse complement strand
GAGCAGCGCTACGACTCGATCGACTTCCTGACGGAGCAGAGCAAGAGCTTCATGCTCCACTACAACTTCCCGCCCTTCTCGACCGGTGAAGCGAAGCCGGTGCGCGGTACCAGCCGCCGGGAGATCGGGCACGGAAGCCTTGCCGAGCGTGCACTTTCTGCAGTGCTTCCGGCGTACGAGGATTTTCCGTACACCATCCGCATCGTCTCCGATGTTCTGGAGTCGAATGGAAGCTCCTCGATGGCGACGGTCTGCTCGGGATCCCTCTCGATGATGGATGCAGGCGTCCCGCTGCGCGCCGCATGCGCCGGCGTTGCGATGGGGCTCATCAAGGAAGGTGATCGAGTGGCGATCCTTACCGACATCCTCGGGATGGAAGATGCGCTCGGCGACATGGACTTCAAGGTGGCCGGAACCCGGACCGGTATCACGTCGATCCAGATGGACATCAAGATCGACGGGCTGACGCTCGAGCTGATGGGCGACGCGCTGCAGCGCGCGAAGCGGGCACGCATGCACATCCTCGACGAGATGGAGAAGGGGCTCAGCGCGCCCCGCGAGGAGCTTTCGAAGTACGCGCCGCGCATCCTGACGATCAAGATCAATCCGGCGAAGATCGGCGAGATCATCGGGCCGAAGGGCAAGACGATCCGCGGCATCCAGGAGGCGACGGGTGCCACGATCAACGTCGAGGACGATGGGACGGTCACGATCTCCTCGCCGGGCGGCGAGGGTGGCGAACGTGCGCGCAAGATGATATCGGCCATCACAGAGGAACCCGAGGTCGGTCGCGTGTATGAAGGCGTTGTGAAGAGCACGACCAGCTTCGGCGCCTTCGTCGAGATCATTCCGGGAACCGAGGGGCTCTGCCACATCTCGGAACTGCAGGAAGCCCGCACCGACAAGACCGAGGACGTCGTGAAGAAGGGCGACGTCATTCCGGTCAAGCTTCTTTCCGTCGACGAGAAGGGCCGGCTCCGGCTCTCCCGGAAGGCGGCGCTGGCCGAGGCGGAAGCAAGCCCACCTGCCTGATAAACAGGTTCGGCCTGTTGAAGGTGTTCTGAGGGCGAGGACGCGCCGAAGGCGCGTCCTCTTTTCATTTATCACTGTCCTGACGGTTCGGGAATCAGTCACGCGCGCTGGCGGTCCGGGATCATGCTGCCATGGCGGCGGACCCCGCGGCGTGGCCGCTCTCTTCCGGACCTGCCCGTCTTCCTGCTGGTGATCTGATATGTCTGAATCGTTGACCGTTCGATTCGTTCGGCTCCCGGGGAACCCCGATCTTCCGCTGCCCGCCCGGCAGACCGAGGGATCCGCCGGCTATGATGTCGCGTCTGCGGAGCCTGACTTCGTTCTGGAGGCCGGGGAGCGCAGGGCCGTTTCAACCGGGCTCCGGATGGAGCTGCCACCGGAGCTGGAATGCCAGGTGCGGCCTCGGTCGGGGCTCGCGCTCCGACATGGGCTCACCCTTCCAAACGCCCCGGCGACCATCGACCCCGATTATCGGGGAGAGTTGAAGGTGATTCTCTGGAATGCGGGGGCGGAACCCTTGCCGATCACGCGAGGCATGCGCATCGGCCAGCTCGTCTTCAGCCGCTTCTCCGTACCGCTGATCGAGGAGGCGGACACGATCAGCGCGACAGATCGGGGCGGCCAGGGCTTTGGATCGACAGGTCACTGATTTTTCAGGGTTTCGGAAACCCGGCCAATCGGCACATTCCGTGCGTCGAACAGCGCGCCGAAAGCCGAAGTCGGGCCATGAAATCCGCTTGCGAGCGTTTTAGGGCCACGGTAGCTTTTCGGCTTCCGTGGAATCCAATTGAGTGGCGGGACGGCGGAACGTCTTTCGCCAACGAGAGCTTACTGGGAGAGACATGGCTCTTCGGTGGTTTACACCTGGTTCGTTCATACCGGTAAATGACATCGCGGTCGATCTGGGCACGGCGAATACCCTCGTTTATGTCAAAGGCGAAGGGATCG
>CAYRLB010000215.1:0-1982 GCA_964424945.1 uncultured Gemmatimonas sp. | reverse complement strand
GGTGAGCCCGGCTCCTGCGGTGCGAAGACGCTGACCATCGGTACGATCCGGCCGCCATTCGTTGCGTCCCGGATATGGTCGACGAGCGCGGCGAAGATGTCATCGGCCTCATCCAGATGGCGCAGGTCGCGGACGACGAGACGCGGCCAGAAGAGCCGCTCGACGCAGCGCGCATCGTTCCGCAGCGCTACCCGGGCGCCATACTGCAACTCCGGATAGGTATGCGAATAGGTCCGCGTCAGCGATATTGCTGATTCGATCTGCGCCATTCGAGGTTGAACCCGCTCCGGCGGCAGAACCGCTTCGCGCTCGAGCAGCCATAGGAACTCGAGGCTCTCGGACCTCACCTGCTCCGGGTCGAACCAGGTCGGAGGGGGAGGGAGATCATCGACCTCATCATCTTCCGCATTGTGAGGCGTGCGGTCATCATCCTCCTGCGAAGCGCCCCCGATCGATATCATGGTAGAGACTTGCAGTTCTCAAGGGTTGGACTAAAGCTGATCGTGTACTGCCAAGCTAAGTATCGGCAGATCTCTCCAACAGCTGACGGGAGGGTATCATGGCTCGTTCCCCGATTCGACGCCTTCTTCTTGCCGCACTCCTGACGATGATCTTCGAAAGTCCCGCCGAGGGGCAGATTAATGCGGCCGGGAACGCACAACCTCGGCCCGAGGACACCGAGTTCTGGGAGCCGAAGCCACCCGTGGTGACACCCGGGCCTTTCATCGGGCGGACGCCTCCCTCGGATGCGATCGTCCTCTTCGACGGGACCAGCCTCGACGCCTGGGTGAATACACGCGGCCGCGGGCCGGCGGGGTGGACTCTCACCGATGGGGTGATGGTCGTCAACAAGGCTGCCGGCGACATCCAGACGCGCGAGAGCTTCTCGAACTATCAGATCCATCTCGAATGGCGGGTCCCGGCCGGCACGACGGGCGAAGGGCAGTCGCGCGGCAACAGCGGTCTGTTCATGGCGGCCCTGGAGGGTGACTCGGGTTACGAGCTGCAGATCCTCGATTCATATGAGAACGATACCTACGTCAACGGCATGGCAGGGAGCATCTATAAACAGGCCGTGCCGCTGGTGAACCCTGCGCGTCCCCCCGGTGAATGGAACGAGTACGACGTCATCTGGACTGCTCCGACCTTTACCGAGGCGGGTGAGCTGGCTACGCCTGCGCAGGTGACCGTCTTCTTCAACGGGGTCGTCGTTCAGGATCGCTTCGTCCTCACCGGCGACACCCGATACATCGGGACGCCGGAGTACAATCCGCATGGACCGGCGCCGATCCGTCTCCAGGCGCATGGCGACCCGAGCCCGCCGATCAGCTTCAGGAATATCTGGCTGAGGCCGCTTCCCTGAGCGGCTTCGCCGAGGTCTCCCGTGCAGCGCGGGAGGGGGATGATTTAGCTCTCCCTCCCCCCGGGCGGTCAGCAGCGGCCGCGGCGGAAGTCGGACGGGGTGCAGTCGAAAGCGCTCCCGCTCCACAGACCTCGCTTCGCCCGCCGTGCATCTTCCTGCGCCGCGCGAATCCGATCCACGTGCCGGACGTTCGGGGGGTAGGTGACGACCACAGCGTAGCCGAGGCGCACCATCTCCTCGTTCACCATCCGGCCGTCCTCGAGATAGAGGTAGACGAGGTCGCGGCCGTACTGGTCCCGCGGATCCAGATCGTACTCCACCCGCAGCATCGTGCCGATCGGCACGAGTTCGAGCAGCGCCTCCCTCGCCAGCCGCCCGTACTCGCCCTGCGCAAGCTCCGGCGTGTCGATCAGAAGGAGCCGCGAGTTCACCGGCGCTTCGGCGCAATCGACCGTATCCCCGTCGATGACCCGGTTGACCGTACACTCGCCGCGCGCCTCCCCGGCGGGGGCCGGCGACGTTCCGGCATCCTTCGGAGCCGAGGCGAACGCGCCGCTGCGGTCATCGCTTCCCCGCTGCAGGAGGTCGGGACCCGACAGGGCAAGGAAGCCGATGGCAA
>CAYRLB010000214.1:0-1991 GCA_964424945.1 uncultured Gemmatimonas sp. | reverse complement strand
TTCACCTCGCTGAACCAGGAGAGCACATCGCTATGGGCGACGACGACCGTCGGCGCGCTGAAGGACCGTTCCGTGTACGCCATCTGATTCAGATGGACGAGATCAGCATTCCAACCGTGCGCCAGCCCGTTCAGCCACTCCGAGGCGGCGAACACGTCCGCGCCCGAGCCCGGCATCCACTCCAGCCGGTAATCACCGAACTCGAGTTCAGCGTCGTCAGGAAGCGTCCTGCTCAGCTCCTCCCGCGGCGAGCCGATCACCGCCAGTAGCACCCGGTGACCACTTTCGGAGAGACCTCGGGTGAGCGCCACCGCGTAGTCCCACACACCGCCTACTGTATCGGCGGTGATCAGAATCCTCATCTTCCGTAGATGCGGTCGAGTACGGAGGCGACCCGCACGAGTTGCTCGCTGTCCGAGTCGAAGCGCTCACCGGCAGCCAGCCGCTGCGCCCAATCCACTGCAGCGCGGCCGCCCCAGGCATCGGGCGGCTCGGCGAGGGATTCCCGAGCTGTACCGTTGAAGCGATCGGCTCGGAAGTCGTAGAAGGAGCCATCCACATTCTGCATCTGCGCACCGCCTTCGGTGCCGTAGAAGCTGGCGGAGATGACGGCATCACAGCCCGCCTGCAGATTCCACGAGCAGGCGAGCTGGATGGATGCCCCACTCGCCAGGTCCAGCCGCGCCACGGCGTGATCCTCGACCGCCGCTTCGCCCAACGGCAGCAGCCTCCCACGCGCATGAAGGCGGCTGCTCACCGCGGTGACCTCGGGGCAGCCGAGCACCCAGAGCGCGAGATCCACGAGGTGAATCCCCAGATCCATCACACAGCCGCCACCCGATTGCGCCGCATCATAGAACCACGGTTTATCGGGGCCGTACGCGTTGTGGAAGACCAGGTCGGCGGTGTACACCTCTCCCAGCGCGCCAGAGCGGACAAGCTCCCGCACCTGCTGCATCGCGGCGGTATGGCGGTAGGACAGATCGACGCTCAGCAGTCGGTTGGCGCGGCGCGCGGCGGCGACGACAGCGGCGGTCTCCCCTTCGGTGCGGCCGAGCGGCTTCTGGCAGAAGACCGCGATGCCTCGATCCAGTGCGGCGATCGACTGCTCGGCGTGCAGGGCGCTTGGAGTCGCGATAACGACGCCGTCGAGATCGGCATCCAGCAGTTCCTCGTAGCTCGCGGCCACCTCGGCATCAGGCGCCGAAGATCTTGCCGCTTCCCGCATATCCGCCGATGGATCGGCGATGGCAGCGATCTCCGCGACCCCCGCCTCCGCGATCGCCTCCATTCGGCTGCGGCCGATCCAGCCCACCCCCAGAAAACCGAGGCGTGGGCGATGGTGTGGTGCTTTATCTCCGACCTCGGCAGGTCCGGCGAGCTCGGCGGTAACAGCTTCTGAACCGCCGATCGATCGCTGCACGACAGCTTCCACGTTCAGAGACTTCATGGGGTCACCAGCGCCTTGAGAAAGCCGTCAGGGCGATCACGAGTCGCATCGAGCGCGTCTCCGAGCCGCTCCAGCGGGAAGGTGTGAGTGAAGAGCGGTCGCGGGTCCAGCCGGCCACCCGCCACCTCCTCGACCGCTGCACGGATCCCATCTACATAGACAGCCGGGTCGCGTTCGTGTGCGTTGATGACGTCCAGCCCGCGCCAGTTCCACAGCTGCATGTTCACCTGTCGCGGGCCGTCCTGATGATAACCGGCAATGACCAGCATACCGCGCTCACGGGTCAGCTCCGCGGCCAGGTCGAGTGGCCACTGCTTCCCCACCGCCTCGATGACTCGATCACACATCGAGCCGCCCGTCAGCTCGCGGACCCGGTCGATGATCTGCTCGTGGTCGTTCATGGCGATCGTCTCAGCGGCACCCACGTGCCGGGCGATCTGGAGGGAGAAGTCACGTCGTGAGATGCCGATCACACGCGCCCCGGCGTTGCTGGCGAGCCGCGTGAGGAGCGCGCCCAGGAAGCCGACTCCAACGATCGCCA
>CAYRLB010000213.1:0-1994 GCA_964424945.1 uncultured Gemmatimonas sp. | reverse complement strand
AGGAAGACGACCTTCCGACGGGCGACTGGCAGCGTGAGCGGAAGACGGCGGATTATGCCGCCGTCATCAAGCTCTCGCATGAGGTCCTCATCAACCGGTCGAAGGATCTGCAGATCGCGGCATGGCTGACGGAAGCTCTGCTGAAGCGCGAGGGATACGCCGGTCTGAAGGATGGGATCGACCTCATCCGGGGGCTGCTGGAGAGCTTCTGGGACGATCTGCACCCCGAGCTCGAGGAGGACGACGATCTGGAGATGCGGGTCGGGCCGCTGGCGTGGGTCGGCGAGTATACCGACCGCGCCGCGCGCCTCGTGCCGATCACCCTGGATGGTCATACGATCGCGGAGTATCGCGACTCGCGGCTCGTCGGGTATGAAGCGGATGCGACGACGTACGAAGCCCGGGATACGCGGAACGCAGCGATCGCCGAGGGGAGGATAACCGCCGAGGAGATGGACGCCGCCTTCTCGGCGACCCCCAAGGCGTGGTACAAGCAGCTCGTCGCGGACATCGACGGGGCGCTCGAGGCCGTTCCCGCTCTCGAGCGCGTCACCGACGAGAAGTTCGGGCGCGACGCACCCCGCTTTTCGCCGCTGATCGACGCTATCCGCGAAGTCCGGCAGGTCGCCGTTCAGCTTCTGGAGCGGAAGCTCGAGGCAGAACCCGACCCCGTGGAGGAAGTCGTGCCTGAAGCTAGCCCCGAGGTAGCCGCCGAGCCGGCTTTCGCGGGGGGTTCATCGTCGGGAGGTTCATCGTCCGTAGGGGGCGGGGGCGCGTCCGCGGCTGCGCCGGCCGCTTCGGCTGCGGGGGCCCCGCTTGCGACCGGCGGCGCAGCTGCGCCCGCACCGGGGACGCGCGCTGCGGCCGAGGCGGAGATTGCCGCTGCGGCGCGCTTCCTCAGACGTGAATCGCGGACGAACCCGGCGCCCTATCTGCTCCTTCGCGGCTTCCGGTGGGGCGAGCTGCGCGCCGGAGAGAATGGCGTCGACCCGCGGCTGCTCCAGGCACCGCCCACGCAGACGCGGACCCAGCTGAAGACCCTGCTGATGAATGGAAGCTGGGCGGAACTGCTGGAAGCCGCCGAGGAGGTCATGGCCACCCCTTTCGGGCGCGGATGGCTCGATCTCCAGCGGTACGTGGTGAGCGCCGCGGATGGCCTCGGAGAAGAGTACCATGCCGTCGGCCAGGCGGTGCGCGGGGCGCTTCGTTCACTGCTCGCCGATCTTCCGGGGCTGCTCACCGTCACCCTCGCCGACGACACCCCGACCGCGAATGCAGATACGCAGGCGTGGATGCGGGAGGAGGGGCTTCTTCCGGAGGGGAGCGATGAGGATACGGGGATTCGCATGGCGCCTGCAGGACGCGGCCGCTCCGATGCACAGGCCCGGGCGGACCAGCTTGTCGGGGCGGGCAAAGCTGATCAGGCCGTCGACCTGTTGATGCGGGAAGCGGCGCAGGAGCGCAGCTCGCGTGGCCGCTTCCTGCGGCGCACCCAGGCCGCGGCGATCCTCGTCGATGCCGGGATGGCGCCCGTCGCGCTCCCCATCCTCGAGGAGATCTCCGAGACGATCGAGCAGCACCGGCTCGAGGAATGGGAGGATGCCGAGACCGTCGCGCGCCCGCTCAGTCTCCTCTATCAGTGCCATGTCGCCATCGATGGAGATGGCTCCGCCGTCCATGACCTCTTTCTTCGCGTCTGCCGGCTCGATCCGATGCAGGCGATGAAGTTCGGGCCCTCCTCCTCCGGCGGATGAGCACCTCGCCCGAACCGACCGCCCGGCTGTCCGTCCTCGATCGGCTGCTCGACGATGGGTCGCAGGAAGCGGGGAGTTCGACCTGGCTCGGATCGGTGGAAGCGTTGAAGGCATCGCTGGTGCGCGACCTCGAATGGCTGCTGAACAGCCGGCGGATCGTCGAACCCGCTCCCCCGGAGTATCCGGAGGTGCGGAACTCCGTCTATCACTTCGGGATCCCGGACATCAGCTCGCGCAGCG
>CAYRLB010000212.1:0-2074 GCA_964424945.1 uncultured Gemmatimonas sp. | reverse complement strand
AGTGGCAGGTGAGCATGGGCCCAGGCGTCCGTAATCGCTCCTGCTGGCCACGCGCCATCGATCGGGGGAAAGCCGACCTCGGCGAGGAGTATCCTCCCGGCGCGCTGGCGGCCGGGGTGAAGGAGCAGCCCCTGCTTCAACGCACCGAAGGTGACCGTGAGAGCGGCATGGATCGCGTCGCCTTCCGTTGCGCCGGTGGCGAGGTCCACGCCACTCGGCCCGTCGACGGCGATGATCGCCCCCCCCGAGCCATTCATCACGCGGATCATCGCCGCAGCATCTTCGCGCGGAGCCCCGGAGGCACCAGTGCCCAGGATGCCGTCGATTAGAACTCCTGCATCGCCGCAGGCGGCTTCGGCGGATTCGTGGAAGGGGAGCTCCCAGCCATGCGTGAGGTCGGGGCGTCTTGCGGTGGAGATGTCGCCGAACGCCGCGACCTCTCTGCCCCACGCCCGTAATGTCCGCAGTGCCACGACAGCATCCGCCCCGTTGTTTCCCCGGCCGATCGCTCCCACGACCTTTCCATCAGGGAAGGAACTGGCAACCGCCTGAGCCACAGCGCGACCCGCCGATTCGAGGATGACGCGCTCGGAAACCGTCCCGTCCCCGAACGCGCGCGCCTCCCATTTCTGCATCTCCGTCCCGGTGAGGATGGGGATGAGAAATTCAGCAGACGGTTTCTTCATTTCTGGTGGTCCGTCAAGATGGATGGGCCGGCGGGGTTGGCAGGATGCCGGAAGACAGAGCCGGGGCGGCAGGGACGCATGCGTGGGAGCGGGAAAGAAGAATGCCCACGATTCCTTCCTCGTGGGCACCGATCCAGGTCATCTCCTACTTGTAACTCTGGCCGATCGCCCGTCCGAAGCTGATCTCGCCATTATCGATGCGGATATTGAAGCCGCATTCGGGGCTGATGCAGACCCACGCCTTGAAGGTGATCGGGGCCCCGTCACGTCCGTAGTCCGAAAGTGGCACGAGCTTGCCGTCATTGCATTTGCGGCACTGGGGGAGCTCGAAATCCGACATCATCTGTCCTCCCTCATCGAAACCCTGCCCCCTTGTCGAGGCGTCGTGGAAGCGCCCAGCCGACCGGAAGCGTCCCCTCTGCAGCGGTCAGGACGGAATCGAACCGGGCCAGGGATAACTGTTCTCGAAGACGTCCTCGAAATCGTAGACGGCAGCGAAGCTGTCGATGGAATCTTCGTCCTGCTTCACGAGTACGCCCAGCTCGACGAGGGCGAAGACGATCTCGCCGAGATCCCAGGTCGAGGTGATTCCCCAGTACTCCAGCACCGATCGAGCCATGAGACCCCACCGCTCGAGGGCGAGGTCACGACATCCTTCGGCGAGTTCCCGGCCACTGATGTGGCGCGGCTCGCGCAGCCGGTCGATGGTGTAGTGCAGACCCGACAGGACAAAAACATACGCCGTTTCGTGATACGACGGATATCTGCGACGTAGCCGGTCGATGACGTTATCTGCGAGGAGTATTCCGCTCATTCCAACCTCACGCTTGCAGTGAAACTCCATCGCAAAGCTAGAACCGGCCCGGATCGGCAGCAAGGTCTGCGGCGTTGATCCGCGCCACCCGGGGCGCCTTTTCGGACGCCTGATTATCGCTCCGGCTGAAGAGACTGGAGCGGGCCCATGGAGCCGACGCGGGCAGCATGGTGCCTGGCGGCCCACCAACGAAAAAGAGGTCCGGAGATATGATTTCTCCGGACCTCCCCATCGGTCGAAGCGAGCGACGATCAGCCGCCAGCCTCGGCCTCCGCAGGCTCGAGGTAGTACTCGAGACCGAGGTGCGTGATCTGCTCCTCGCCCATCATCCAGCGAAGGGTATTCTTCAGCTTCGTATGCTGGATGAAGAGGTCGTGCTCCGGGTACAGCCCCTCGGCATGCATCGGGCTCTTGAGATAGAAGGAGAGCCATTCCTGGATCCCCGACATCCCCGCCCGGCTCGCCAGGTCGAGGAAAAGCGCAAGATCGAGCACGATCGGCGCGGCAAGGATGCTGTCCCGGCAGAGGAAGTCGACCTTGATCTGCATCGGGTAGTCGAGCCAGCCGCGGATGT
>CAYRLB010000211.1:0-2082 GCA_964424945.1 uncultured Gemmatimonas sp. | reverse complement strand
CGTCGAAGTCGATCTTCGGGCCGTAGAAGGCGCCGTCGCCCTCCTTCAGCTCGTAGGGCATCCCCGTCGCTTCGAGGGCGGATCGGAGCGCTTCTTCGGCCTGGTCCCACAAGGCGTCATCGCCTATCCGCACCTCGGGCCGCGTCGCGAACTTCGCGGTATAGGTCAGGCCCAGGGCATCATAGAATTCGTCGAGAAGGGAAACGAGGCGCTTCACCTCGTCCGCGATCTGCGACTCGGCAAGGTAGATGTGCGCATCGTCCTGCTGGAACTGCCGAACCCGCGTCAGTCCGCTCAGCGCACCCGAAACCTCGTTGCGATGCAGCACATCCTGCGTCGCGAAACGGAGGGGCAGGTCGCGATAGGAGCGCTTCTTCGACGAGTAGAGCACATGGTGCGATGGGCAGTTCATCGGCTTCAGCGACATGTCGTGCTCGCCCGATTCCGAGTCCAGCACCAGAAACATATTCTCCCGGTACTTCCCCCAGTGCCCTGAAATCTCCCACAGCCCCTTGTTGAAGAGGAGCGGCGTTTTGACGATCTGGTAATCGTTCCGGAGAAGTCTCGTCCGCATCCAGTCGACGAGCGACTCATAGATGAGCGTCCCTCGGTGCGTCCAGAAGGCCGCGCCGGGCGATGTCGGGTGGAAGAAGAAGAGGTCCAGCTCCCGCCCCAGCCGCCGGTGATCGCGCTTCTTCGCCTCCTCGATCCGATGCAGATGCTCTTCGAGGCCCTGCTTCGTGAAAAAAGCCGTCCCGTAGATGCGGTGAAGCGTCTGCCGCTTCGAATCACCGCGCCAATAGGCGGCGGCTGTATTCAGCAGTTTGAAGTGCTTCAGGCGGCCCGTCGCCGGGATGTGCGGGCCCCGGCAGAGGTCGAGGAAAGGACCGTTCCGATAGACCGTGATCGTTTCGTCGTCACCCAGCTCCTCGAGACGCTCGAGCTTGAGCGGATCGTCGGCAAAGAGCTCGCGCGCACGCTGGCGGTCCACGACCTCCCGCTCGAACGGATCGTCGGCCTTGACGACGGCCTCCATCTCACGCTCGATCGTCTCGAGTTCCTCGGAGGTGAAGGGGCGCTCGACCTCGAAGTCATAGTAGAAGCCATCATCGATCGCCGGGCCGAAGCCGATCCCCGCCCCCGGATGCAGCCGACGGACTGCCGTGGCGAGAACGTGGGCTGCGGAATGGCGGAGCACGCCGAGTGCGTCCGGGTCGCGATCGGTCAGTATGGCGACTTCCGCATCACGCTCGAGAGGATAGCCGAGGTCCACGACCCGCCCGTCGACCCGCGCGGCGACTGCGGCCCGGGCGAGCCTCGAACCGATGGATTCCGCGACCCCGGCCACTGTCGTTCCGGTGGGGTAGGATCGCTGCGATCCGTCGGGAAGTGTTACCTGTACTTCGACTCCGTTGCTCATCGTATCGTTCATCGGTTTGCCTCCCTGACCTCTCCGTTCGAGCCCGGTATAGTAGCGGAACAAGACGACAACAAAAAGAACCGGCCTTACGGAGAACAGCACACGCCCATGAAGAAGCCCCCGGCCGCATGACGCGACCGGGGGCTCACCACTACCGACCGGAGGGGATTAGTACATCCCCTCCATGCCGCCGCCAGCCGGCATGGCCGGGGCCTTGTCCTTCTCCGGCTTCTCCACGACCACCGCCTCGGTGGTGAGGAGGAGACCTGCGATCGACGCCGCGTTCTGCAGCGCGGTCCGCGTCACCTTCGTCGGGTCGATGACGCCAGCGGCCACCATGTCCTCGTAGACATCCGTCCGGGCGTTGTACCCCGAGTTCGGGGCGTCGTCGTTACGGACCTTCTCGACGACGATCGAGCCTTCGACACCGGCGTTCTGGGAGATCTGACGGATCGGCTCCTCGAGGGCACGCTCGATGATGCGGGCGCCAATGCGCTCGTCCGTATCCGTGATCTCGATGTCGCGCAGCGCCTTCTGAGCGCGAAGCAGCGCAACGCCACCGCCCGGGACGATTCCCTCTTCCACCGCCGCACGCGTCGCGTGAAGGGCGTCCTCGACGCGGGCCTTCTTCTCCTTCATCTCCGTCTCGGTCGCGGCGCCGA
>CAYRLB010000210.1:0-2096 GCA_964424945.1 uncultured Gemmatimonas sp. | reverse complement strand
AGCTCCGTGATCTCCGCCTCGATGACCTCCAGCGGCCGCGGCGGCTCATATACGTAGAAGTGCCGGTTGATGGGGATCTCGTAGCCGACCTTCGTCTTCCCGTAGTCGACCCATGCGTCCGGGACGTGCGGCAAAACCTCGCGCGCCATGTACGCCTCGATGACGTCGCGGAACGCCTCGACGAGTTCGTTGTTAGGCCGATCGGGTCCGAAGGCCATCGGAAGGGGGAGCTCGGTGCCCTCCGGCAGCGGGATATTCTCCGTGTCGCGCAGCTCGCTGTCGGGTTCCGGCTGCCCCTTCGCGTCCCGGCAGATCTCCGCGTCGGGGTCGCGCTCGCCGAGGGCGGCGAAGATCGCCTTCCGGAGCGGCGCCGGGATCTTCACGCCCGCGCGCTTCGCCGCCGCCAGGAGATCCCTCTCGAAGAGCGCGCGATCGGCGTAGGGGCCTCGGGCGGTGAGCCCGGTGAGGAGCTTCCTGATCTCGTCCTGAAGGGCGCGGCCCGCCTCGATCTCCTGCGCCGCGGCCTTCGTATCCTTCCGCTTCTTCGAGGTTGCCAGCCCGGCGAACGCACTCTGGTCGTCGAGCCTGGCGATGCGCTCCGGAGTCGCCTCGAAGCTCATCCGCAGCGGCCGCTCGACGGTCACCTTCAGGAAGCCGAACTCCCGGTTCTCGAAGATCCTCGAAACGACGCGGGTGCGGAGCTCGCCGTCGATCAGCACTTCGGCCGTCTCGCCATCCTGGTTGTTGCCGTAGACCTGCGTCAGCTCATGGATCTGCTCGTCGGTGATCTCGTTGCGCTTGTTGTTGAGGCTCTTCTTCATCCGCCGCGCGAAGCGGGTACCGTCGATGAGCTGCACGCGCCCCCGCCGCTCCGGCGGCTTCCGGTTCGTCACCAGCCAGATGTACGTGAAGATGCCGGTGTTGTAGAAGAGCTGGTCGGGCAGCGCGACAATCGCGTCGAGCCAGTCGTTCTCGATGATCCAGCGCCGGATGTTCGACGGGCCCGAACCAGCATCTCCGGAGAAGAGGGGCGATCCATTGAAGACGATGGCGATCTTCGATCCGACGGCCGCCTCATCGCCCTCGGCGTAGGGGTGCATCTTGGAGATCATGTGCTGCAGGAAGAGCAGCGAGCCGTCGTTGATCGCAGGCAGTCCGGCCCCGAATCGGCCGTTCAGTCCCAGCTCCCGATGCTCCTTCTCGACGACGTTCCTCTGGTCCTTCCACTCGACCCCGAAGGGCGGATTCGCCAACTGATAGTGGAAGCGCCGGCCCGCGAAGCCATCGCCCGTCTTCCCATTCCCCAGCGTGTCACCGAGGACGATGTTGCCCGTCTCCTCATCCTTGATGAGCAGGTCGGAGCAGCAGATCGCCCAGGATTCGTCATTGTACTCCTGGCCGAAGAGCGCGAGGTTCGCCTGCGTGTTCTGCCCGAGGATGAACTTCTCCGACTCGGACAGCATCCCGCCCGTGCCGCACGCCGGATCATAGATCGTCCGGTAGATGCCCGGGATGTAGACGTCCTTTTCCTTTGTGTAGATGAGGCTCGCCATCAGCCGGATGACCTCGCGGGGCGTGAAGTGGTCCCCCGCCTCCTCGTTCGCCTGTTCGTTGAATCGCATCACCAGATGCTCGAACAGGTAGCCCATCTGCAGGTTGTCGATGCGGTCCGGGTGCAGGTCGACCGCCGCCATCGCCCTGACGATGGTGAAGAGCCGGTCGCTGCTGTCGAGCTTCTCGATCTGCTCGTTGAATTTGAAGCGCTCGAAGATGCTGCGCGCTGTCGCCGAGAAGCCATTGATGTACGCGACCAGGTTCGGGGCGATGTTGTCCGGATCGTCGAGGAGCCGCTGGAAGGTGAAGGGGCTCGTGTTGTAGAGCGGATGCGTCCGCTTCGGGTCAGCGGCACGGCCGAGCAACCGCTCCATCGCCTTCTCGGGTGTTCCCAGAGCCGTCTGCTTCGCATGTTCGGCGAGTACGCGATCCTTCGTCGGCTCGAGCACGCAGTCGAGGCGCCGCAGGACGACCATCGGTAGCATGACGAGTCGGTACTGCGGAGGGCGATAGGGGCCGCGCAGACGGTTCGCGATCTCCCA
>CAYRLB010000209.1:0-2138 GCA_964424945.1 uncultured Gemmatimonas sp. | reverse complement strand
CTCGCCGAGTTCATCGGTCAGCCGAAGGTGAAGGAATCCCTTCAGATCGCCATCGATGCCGCTCGCGGCAGGCGTGAACCGCTCGACCATACGCTCCTCTACGGACCCCCGGGTCTGGGCAAGACGACCCTCTCGATGCTGATGGCCCGGGAGATGGGCAGCAGCATCAAGATCACCTCAGGCCCTGTGCTGGAGAAGCCGGGCGACCTCGTCCGGGAGCTTACCTCCCTGCAGGATGGGGACATCCTCTTCATCGACGAGATCCATCGTCTCCGCCCGGTCATCGAGGAGTTCCTCTATCCCGCGATGGAGGATTACCGGATCGACGTCCGACTCTCCGACGGGCCGCAGGCGCAGATGATCTCGATGCCGGTCGAGCGCTTCACCCTCGTCGGCGCTACCACACGATATGGCCTGCTGACGCCGCCGATGCGCGCGCGGTTCGGCATCGTCCAGCGACTCGACTTCTACCCGGTGGACCAGCTCCAGGTGATCGTCGACCGCTCCGCCGAGATTCTCGGGGTCGGGATCACCCCGGACGGCGCACTCGAGATCGCCAAGCGGTCGCGCGGAACCCCGCGCGTTGCCAATCGTCTGCTGCGTCGGGTCCGTGACTTCGCGGAGGTCCGGGCGGATGGCATCATCACGGACGCCGTCGCGGATGCGGCGCTTCTCATGCTCGAAGTCGACGAGTACGGTCTGGACGAGATGGACACCCGTGTGCTCCGAACACTCATCGAGCAGTTCGATGGCGGCCCGGTGGGACTGAATACCCTCGCGGTGGCGATCGGGGAGGACGCGGGCACGCTGGAAGAGGTGTACGAGCCCTACCTCATTCAGCACGGACTGCTCATGCGGACGCCGCGCGGTCGTGTGGCTTCGCCGCTCGCGCATCGGCGCTTCGGATTCTCCCCCCGTGGTGACGCCGGCGATCAGGGCTCGCTGATCTGACCGGTCCCGTACCAAACGTGAGTTCTTCAGCCAGGGCGAAAGTGTCCTTCCGTACCCCCGATTTCGATTTCGAGCTTCCTTCGGATCGCATCGCGCAGTTTCCATCGCCGCGGCGGGAGGAGAGTAGACTTCTGCTGGTGGATCGCGCGACAGGAGCGCTCACCGACGGCCACTTCGGGGATGTCGTGGGGCTGTTCGGTGAGAACGACGTCCTTGTGGTCAACGAGACGAAGGTCTTTCCGGCGAGGCTGAGGGGAGTACGCAGGGGCGGGGGCCGGGCAGAGGCGCTCCTGCTGCACCCTGTTCCGGGAACGACCGACCTCTGGGAGGCCCTCGTTCGGCCGGGCGCAAAACTTACCCCCGGCAGGACGTTCGAGGTGGGCCCGGAGCTTTCCATCGAAATCGTCGACGTTCTGGATAGTGGCAATCGCACGGTAAGGCTCCACACGCCCCTGACGATCGAGGCCGCGCTGGAGCGCTATGGCGAGGTCCCGCTGCCGCCCTACGTCGAGCGCGCCGCGACCGAGGCGGACCGGGAGCGTTATCAGACGGTCTACGCGAAGGAGAGCGGGTCAGTTGCAGCGCCGACCGCCGGGCTCCACTTCACGTCGGATCTGCTTGCGGCCATCGAGGCACGCGGGGCCGCCATCGCTCGGATCACACTGCACGTGGGCGTAGGGACCTTCCGGCCGGTGGAGGCAGATGATCCTGCCGAACACCGGATGCATAGCGAGTGGTTCTCCATCCCTCAGGAAGCGGCGGATACGATCAACGCGCGGCGCGGAGCAGGGGGGAAGGTCTGGGCTGTGGGGACGACCGCCGTGCGAACGCTGGAAAGTGTCGCAGATGATAGCGGTCATATCTCCGCCGGCGATGGGTGGACGGATATCTTCATCAGACCGCCCTACCAGTTCCGCGCGGTGGACGCCCTCATCACGAACTTTCATCTTCCCCGGTCGACCCTTCTCATGCTCGTGTCCGCCCTGGCGGGGTTTGATCTGACGATGAACGCATATCGGCACGCGGTGGAGCAGGGGTACCGCTTCTACTCGTATGGCGATGCGATGGTGATCATCTAGGTCATGGATCACGCAATCGGCCGAGCGTTTCGCTTGCCCTCCGTCCTGCCCCCAAATACCTTCCCCCGCCGTCATTTCCAGCGTTGAGGGGATATTGTTCGGATTCGA
>CAYRLB010000208.1:0-2143 GCA_964424945.1 uncultured Gemmatimonas sp. | reverse complement strand
CGCCTGCTCGGGGGTCACGCGGCGATCCCCTCCCGCCTCACATTGAGCAGGAAGGGGCTCTGCTCGCTGCGGTACCGCTCCTCCGAGACAAAAACGCAGCTCACAACGACATCGTGGCGCAGTGACAGCTCGGCGAGTGGTCCGCTCACGCGCGACACTTCCGCCGTGGCGGAAACGTCGCCGCGCAGCACCGCCAGCAGGTCCACGTCGGAGCCGGGCTCGGCATCCCCGCGCGCGTGCGAGCCGAAGAGCACCACGCGCGCAAGTCGGCCGCTGTACACGCGGTCCAGAATCTCCCGGGCTTCGGTGAAAACCGGACCGATCTTCTCCCGCATTTCTGCGCCTCTTCAGGTTCATGTGGTGGTTCTCGACGGCCCCTGCCACCGGTGCGGCAGATCCTGGTGTCCTTCTTCCAACCGGGCAGGGTCAAAGCGGTGACCTTTGGCTCCGGAGGCTCCCGAAAGCTCCGGGTTCCGCTGCGGCGAACGCTGTCGAACCAGCATGTCCCCCCCCTCACTCCCCGCCGTCCTCCCCGCGATCCCTGAACAGCCGATCCAGCTGCTGCTCGAAAGCATGATACCCGATGCGATTATACAACTCCTCCCGCGTCTGCATCGTATCCAGCACGGCGCGCTGCGTCCCCTCCCGCCGGATAGCCTCGTAGACCAGTTCGGCGGCGCGGTTCATCGCGCGGAACGCGGACAGCGGGTAAAGCGCCAGCGACACACCAACCGACCGCAGCTCATCGATCGTAAAAAGCGGCGTTGCCCCGAACTCGGTGATGTTCGCAAGCACGGGCACGCCTCCCACACCGGAGGTGAACGCCCGAAACATCTCGAGGGTGGTCAGCGCCTCAGGGAAGAGCATGTCCGCCCCGGCCTCGACATAAGCCGCAGCACGCTCCAAAGCCGAGTCAAGCCCCTCGCCGGCCACAGCATCCGTCCGCGCCATGATGACGAAGGAGTCGTCCTCCCGCGCGTCCACGGCCGCGGAGATCCGGTCGACCATCTCGGCGCGACTCACAAGCGCCTTGTTCGGCCGATGCCCGCACCGCTTCGCCCCCACCTGATCCTCGATGTGCATCCCCGCGGCCCCGGCCTTCCCGAGAGAGCGCACCGTCCGCGCGATGTTGAACGCAGATGGTCCGAAGCCGGTGTCTGCATCGACGAGCAGCGGCAGATCGCATACGTCGGTGATGCGGCGTACATCGGTCAGCACATCGTCCAGGGTGGTGATTCCCAGATCCGGAATGCCGAGCGAGCCCGCAGCCACCCCGCCACCCGATAGATAGATCGCGCGATACCCGGCGCGCTGAGCAAGCAGGGCATGGTTCGCGTTGATCGCCCCCACCACCTGGAGGGGCGACTCTTCCGAAAGAGAGCTGCGGAAACGCCCGCCCGGGGAGATATCGGTCATAGGGGTTCGGATCCGTTCATCCTGATCGTGGTAACGCGCACTACATCAATCCGGCGATGGTCTCCAACCATCTTCAGATGACGTAGCGGTCGACGTACTCGTGCACAGGCTCCTCGCTCAGCGCACCCGCATCGAGCGACACACGCAGGATCGCCTCCTGCTGCTTCGCCGGAAAGCGCCGCGCCAGGTTGGTCCGGAACTTTGCCTCGAGCAACGGGATCCCCTCGGCGCGCCGCCTTCGGTGCCCGACGGGGTATTCGACCACGATCTCGTCGAGTACCGTCCCATCCTTCAACGTCACCGTCAGGCCATTCGCGATCGATCGCTTCGCCGGGTCGTGGTAATCGGCGGTGAAGGCGGGATCCTCCACACAGGTGATCCGCTCCCGAAGCGGGTCGATCCGAGGGTCTGCGGCGACATCGTCCTCATAGTCGGCCGCGGTCAGACGCCCGAAGATGAGCGGCACGGCCACCATGTACTGGATGCAGTGGTCGCGATCCGCAGGATTGTGCAGCGGCCCCTGCTTGTCGATGATCCGGATGCAGGCCTCGTGGGTCCGGATGCGGATGCTTTCGATCGCTGAAGCATCCAGCCCCCGCGCCTCCAGCGCATGGCGGATGGTGAACGCCGCCTCAACCGCCGTCTGGCTGTGGAACTCCGCCGGGAAGCTGATCTTGAAGAGCACATTCTCCATGACGTAGCTCCCGTACTGCCGCTGGAAGGTGAA
>CAYRLB010000207.1:0-2150 GCA_964424945.1 uncultured Gemmatimonas sp. | reverse complement strand
GGATCGCCCCGGCGTTGTCGTTGGCGCGGGCCTCAGCCCGCCAGAAGTCGCGGTCGAGATGCGCGTCCTCGATGCGGAACTCTGCCATCAGTGCCCGGCGCCTCCACTCACGGGCCTCATCCTGTGCGGCGCGGAGGTCCGCCAGCGGGACCGATGCGACTGGCTCGGGATTCGGCCTGCGGGCTGCTGCGAGGATTCGGGTGATGCTCATCCGGCCACCTCCGAGAGGTGGCGCCGGAGCGCGAGGATGACGACCGTCCCGATCGCGACCTGATCCCGCTTGACGTCCAGCAGCTCTCTTGCGGCGGCGGCGCATCCGAGTGCCGCACGGTATCGAGGGAGGTCGTCGCGTGGGTCCTGCTCCTGATCCGATTCGAGGATGTCCTGTAGGTCTGCCGTGGTCTCGGCTTCTGCGCCGTAGACTGAGTCAATGATCTCCTGCAGCCAGTTCACGACCCGCTGAGCCTTGTCCCGGCCGATCCCGAGCCGCTTCATCGCGACGAACAGGCAGGCGATCCGGTAGAGCGGGTTGTTGTCGCCGCCCCGGACGGCCCGGCTGATCGCGTAGGATCCGCAGGTCGGGACACCGGCGCGGGTGAGCTGCTTGCCGGTAATGCCGGACAGGACGGTTCCGAGCTCGATCGCGGCATCGTCCCGAAGAATATCCGTAGCCTGCAAAAGAAACCGGGGATTTTGCGCGACGTCGGGCGATGGGGTGCGTAGCATTGTCTGCATGCGATCAGCCCTCCCCCATCAGCAGCCGGCTGCGGCCGACATGGAGCACATCAGTACCGTGCTGGCCCGCGTCATGGCGGGGCTCGGCCGTGCGGAGGATCCCGTCGAGGTTCTGGGCGGCGAAGCAGATGCGGGCGAGTCGATTGGCCTGGGTGAGATACGCCTCGATGTACTCAGGCGAGAGCGTACGCGGGGGATTCGGTGAGATGGACATGGTTGATTTTGCTCCGTCGTTCGGGTTAGTGTTCCTGCGGGGTTCGTGGTTGATCCCCGCTCCGGCCGGTCCGTGGCGCTTCCATCGCTGCGGGCCGGTTTTTCTATTGATCCTTCGTCTTTTCCCTCCACCGGAGCGCCGTTGCGCTCGCGATGTCCAGCAGGTCGATCCCGTACTTCTCGTTCATCGCCTGCGTCCGTCCCTCTTGCTCCCGATGATGGGTCATGCAGAGCGGGGCGATCTCGTACCACCTGCCTCCATTCTTCCGCGTGCTCCCGACATGCGCCGCTTCGATGTTGACTTTCCGGCATCCGGGGATGCAGCACCCGAGGGAGTGGGCGAACTCCACGTACTCGCTCGAGAGAAAGGTCCGCTCAAACTGCGCATCGGCCCGCGCGTCGTTCCGGGGCTTGATCCCGCGCGGCTTCTTCTTGTCGCGCGGCGCTGGCTTCGGGCAGGGGTAGATCACGCGACTTTCTCCATCTCACCGTTCCTGCTGACCCATTCATCAAGAGCAGTCGCCGAGAACAGCACCCGACGGCCTACCTTTTTGAACGGAATCTCCTTCCGCATGACGAGCTTCCGCAGTGTGTGTTCTGAGATCGTCGTGTGCTTTGCCGCGTCGTCGTAGCTCAGCCAGGGGCCGGAAAGCTGTTCGACCGTTTGGTTCGGCATTATGTTGCTCCCGTTTCCGTGTTCTGCTGTGTGCCGTTCTGTGTTGCTACCGAAAAGTAGCGATCGTTACCGATCCACGCAAGAGGCTTATGCCAGCGCGTCCGATAACCGAGATGTCGAACGCCGACTTGATCGCTGAGGCGGTTGAGTTCGCAAAGGGAGAAAGGCTGACACAGGCCGCTGCCGCTGCACTGCTTGGCGTCGGACAGTCAACGGTTTCGGAGTGGTGGCGAGGCGTTCACCGGGAGCTGCAACCAGAGAAGCGGATGGCGTTGGAGGCCTACGTCAGCCGAAAGCGGGCAGAGAAGGGTGGGGGGTCGAGCGAGGCGCTGAAGGCGCACGCACCGCACGAGATCCCCGGTATCCCCGATCGGATCATAGATGCATGGCTGCTCGATGCGAGAGCTGCGGAACAGAGGGCGGGCGCGTTGCTTGAGTTCGCCGTCGCCGCGCGCCTCGCTGAGGAGAACGCGCGGGACCGTCAGCGCGCGATCAGTCAGAGTGAGCGGGAGCGATGGATAGCGGG
>CAYRLB010000206.1:0-2204 GCA_964424945.1 uncultured Gemmatimonas sp. | reverse complement strand
CAATGTCGACAAATCCCGGCTTCGCTGGCATCACCGGCGACTTCAACCTGACCGAGGCAGAGGTCCGCGGCACCGACTATGTCGGCAAGCGACCGCTGGACGGCGGCCACCCGGCCGTAGCCGGGACGCTCCCCTACCAGGTCGCGACGCGCGGACCTGAGGGAGATGTCTTCGTCGGTCCCTACGAGGAGCGGCTGCAGAAGGTCCTCAGCCGGTATGCGGACAGGCAGGCGGCGCTCCTCCCGGCACTGCACATCGCTCAGGAGGTTCGCGGCTACCTCTCTCCGGAGACGATGGATGAGGTGGCGCGTCGTCTAGACCTTCCGCCGGCGTATGTCCGCGGGGTCACGACGTTCTACACGATGTACAATCTCGCGCCGCTCGGGAAATACCTGATCCAGGTGTGCACGAACATCTCGTGCAATCTGTGCGGTGGGGAAGATGTGCTGCGGGCTTTCCTGGAGCACACCGGGACGGAGATGGGCGAGATCTCGGCCAACGGGCTGTGGACGGTCATCGAGGTCGAGTGCCTCGGTGCCTGCGGCTTCCCGACGGTCGTGCAGATCAATGAGCGGTATTTCGAGAATGTGAAGCCCGAGGACGTTCCCGCGATCCTGAGCCGGCTCGAGTCGGGAAGCTGACAGATGTTGGTCCGGGGCGCTGTCTGGAGCTTTCGGGCAGCGTGGCGGTTTTGGTAAACAGAGCAATCAATGGCATATCCATTCCGGCACGATAGCGAAGTCCGGGTGCTCTCCGAGCACTTCGGCGATCCGGCTGCCCGGACGCTGAAGGGTTGGGAAGAGCGCGGCGGCTACAAGGCACTGCGGAAGGCACTCGGGATGTCCCGCCTCGACATCATCAACGAGGTGAAGGCTTCCGGGCTCCGCGGGCGCGGTGGCGCTGGCTTCCCGACCGGGGTGAAGTGGTCCTTCATGCCGGTCCATTCGGGAAAGCAGCACTATCTCCTCTGCAATGCGGACGAGTCCGAGCCCGGCACCTTCAAGGACCGGGAGCTGATCCGCTGGACCCCGCACCAGCTTATCGAGGGTTGCCTGATCGGCGCGTATGCGATCCAGGCGACGCACTGCTACATCTACATCCGAGGGGAGTTCTTCGAAGCGGCGCAGATTCTGGCGCGTGCCATCGAGGAGGCGTATGCCGCCGGTTATGCCGGCGAGGATGTCATGGGCAGCGGCCAGCGGCTCGACGTCACGCTGCACCTCGGCGCCGGAGCGTACATCTGCGGCGAGGAAACCGGCATGATGAACTCACTCGAGGGTCGCCGAGGCGAGCCCCGGGTGAAGCCGCCCTTCCCGGCTGTATCGGGCGCATTCGGCAAGCCGTCGACGATCAACAACGTTGAGACCCTCTGCGCCGCCGTTCATATCGTCAACAATGGCGGCGAATGGTACCGGCAGTGGGGAACCGAGAAGTCGACCGGAACGAAGCTCTTCTGCGTGTCGGGCCACGTCCAGCGGCCCGGCAACTATGAAGTGCCGATGGGCTTCAACTTCCGCGAGTTCCTCTATGACATCTGCGGCGGTCCCCCCGAGGGCCGGTCGATCAAGGCCGTGATCCCCGGCGGAAGCTCGGTGCCCATCATGAGCAGCGACGAGCTGGATGTCGGGATGGACTACGAGGCGATGGCATCCGTCGGAACGATGCTGGGCTGTGGCTCGGTCATCGTGATGGATGACCAGACGGACATCGTCAAGCAGGTTCGGCGGATGGTGGACTTCTACGCACATGAGTCGTGCGGGCAGTGCACCCCGTGCCGCGAAGGAACTGCCTGGGCCGCCAAGATCCTTCGCCGGATCGAGAGCGGGTGGGGCAGCGAACAGGACCTCCAGACGCTGCTCGACATCTCCGACAATATGTCCGGGAAGACGATCTGCGTTCTCTCGGATGCCGCCGCTGCGCCGATCGTTTCCTCGATCCAGAAGTTCCGCGGCGACTATCTGGCTCTAATGGAGAAGCGCGAGCCGGTAGCGACCGCGTGGGGCGGATGAGCCCACGCCAGGGCGCTGAGGCTCGGCCGCTTCTCATCGGTCGAAGAGTGACCGCTTTTGCAGGACACCGGACTGCAGGCTACTGACAGTCGATAGCGATATAGCAATGTCCAACCAGGAAGAGAAGCAGACCGTCACCTGTACGGTCGACGGGATGGTTCTGGAGGTGCCCAAGGGTACCCGGATGATCGATGC
>CAYRLB010000205.1:0-2260 GCA_964424945.1 uncultured Gemmatimonas sp. | reverse complement strand
GAGCGCTGCGAAGCGGCTTTGAAGTAGCCGACGGGCCGGAGGCCGTGCGGGAGCTCGGGGCAGACTTCCTGCGGCGGGGTCGCATACCGCGGCATGGTGTGCGGCGTCGTGGCCGTGGCACGCGAGCACGGGTGGAGATCCGTTCGCACCACGCCGCTCGCGATCGAAACGCCGACCCTCCGCACGATGACCAACTTTCCCTTGCCTGCATGAAACACCAGGAATCTAAGCCCATGAATCGTCGCCAAGGTTTGCTTTGTTTATGTGCGTGTCTTTCTCTGATGACGTTCATGACCGCTTTCGCGAAGGCCGCGGATGCGAAGCTGCTTCTCGTTCAAGAGCGAGAAGCGCGTGCAGCGATTCTTCTGGCCAAGGATGCACCGAAGAACCTGCACCAGGCGGCGAAGCAGCTTGTCGACTATATCGAGCGCTCGACGGGTGCCGTCGTTCCGGTCGTGCATGATCCGGATGATAATGAGACAGATGCCCTGATCGTGCTGGGCGATCATCCGCGCATCGATGCCGGATCAACCGATGATCTGGTTGATGACGGTTTTGAGATCCGTTTTACGAACGCGCGCACCGTTGCGATCACAAGCCCCACGGCGTTGGGCGTCGAGTTCGGCGTCTACGACTTCCTGGAGCGGTACGTCGGCGTGCGGTGGCTGTTCCCCGGCGAGCTGGGCGAGCACGTCCCCGAGCACGCCGTGCTGTCAATCCCCCGCGGCGAGGTGCGTAACGAGCCCGCTTTCCTGCACCGCAATATCGGCGCGCCCGGCATGTGGCACCCCCCGAGCGAGCGAGGCTCGGAGGCCGGCCAGTGGGCGATCCGTCATCGATCCTACCGACGCATCGAGTACCACCACAACCTCTTCCGCTTGTTCCCGCCGGAGTATCGCCAGACCCACCCGCACTTCTACCCGATGATCGAGGGCGAGCGTCATCTGCCCCCGGATCGCCCCTACGCCAACGGCTGGCAGCCGCGGTTCACTGCGGAGGGAATCGTCGAGGAGGCGGCCAGGAACATCATCGAATACTTCGACGCCAACCCCGATGCAACCTCGTACTCGCTGGGCATCAACGATCACGACGGCTTCGACCAGAGCACCGATCTTGAGGCGACGGGCAACCGAACGAACTCGGTCGGCTATCACGACTATTCAGACGTTTATTACGACTGGTGCAATCGCGTCGTCGAGCGGGTGCTGGAGAAGCACCCGGGCAAGCTGTTCGGGCTGCTGGCCTACACCACGGTGTTCGACCCGCCGCAGAACGTCAAGCTGCATCCGAACATCGTGCCCTACCTGACTTACGACCGGCACAAATGGGCGGACCCGAAGCTCCGTGAGCGGGATCAGCAGCGCACGAAGCAGTGGGCTGCCGAGGCGCAGACGATGGGGTGGTACGACTACATCTACGGCCAACATTTTCTGGTGCCCCGGGTGTACTTCCACCTGATGGCGGAGTATCTGCGGTTCGCACACGAAAACAATGTGCGGGCGTACGTCGCGGAGGCCTACCCCGCCCGCGACTGGCACGAGGGGCCGAAGTTCTATGTGACGTTCAAGCTTCTGTGGGATCCTTACCAGGACGTGGACGCGCTGCTGAACGAGTGGTATGTCGCGGCGGTGGGGGAGGGGGCCGCCCCATACCTGCGGGAGTATTTTGAGTTCTGGGAAATGTTCTGGACGCAGCGCATGGCCCGCGAAGGCGATCACCGCGGTGGAGGATGGATCGGGTACGGAACCTTGTATATGCCGTTGGGGCGGACTGATTACGTGAAGTGGGTTTCGGATGCGGAGTGGGATCAAAGCGAGCAACTGCTTCAGAGCGTGGTGGACCAGGCCGGCGCCGCGAAGCAGCGGGAGCGGGCACAGTTGTTCCGTGACGGCTTCCGCGAGCGGCTGGAGATCATCGCGGCCCACCGTCAGTACTATCGAGCGCTGGACGTCAGCAAGCAGGACGGCCAATGGGAACAGGTGGTTGAGATGATCCGTGAGGCGCAGCCGGCGATGGAGCAGGATTCGTTGCGGGGCCCGCGATACCGCGATGCCCAAATGCAGCGGGTGCAGGTGGATCTGGGCGGTGCTCTTGAGAAAGCGGGCAAGTACCAGGAGGCGTTGGATGCTTATCAGAGGGTAAACGACATGCCGCACCGGGGAACGATGTGGATCAAGCGTGCCGCGGAGGGAATCGAGCGCTGCAAAGCGGCCTTGAAGTAAACGGCGCGACCTGCCACTGTTGGAGCTGCCTGCGCCGG
>CAYRLB010000204.1:0-2312 GCA_964424945.1 uncultured Gemmatimonas sp. | reverse complement strand
GGGTAGTCAGACCACCTTTCGCGGAGCGCCGGATACTCCTCGGCGTAACGGCGGGCATCGCCGCTTTCAAATCGATCGCGCTCGCGCGCGAGCTTACTCTCGCGGGCGCCCGGGTGGAGACAATCCTAACCCGGGACGCCCGCGAGTTTGTTACGCCCCTCTCCTTCGAAGCGCTTACGGGAGCGCCGGTCTACTCGGAGATGTACGGACCGGACGACCCACTTCTGCACATCCGCCTCGCCCGGGAGTCCGACCTTATTCTGATCGCTCCGGCCACGGCGAACTTCATCGCCCGCGCCGCGATCGGGATGGCCGACGACCTCCTCTCGGCCGTCCTCCTCGCCACCGCCGCGCCCGTCGTCGTCTGCCCCGCGATGAACGATCGGATGTACGCGCATCCCCGCACGCAGGCGAACCTCGCCGAACTCGCAAGGATCGGCTATGCGATTGCCGGCCCGGATGACGGGATGCTGGCGTGGGGCGAAGGCTCCGGCCCGGGCAGAATGCTGGAACCCGAACTGCTCGTAGAACACGCCGCGCGGGCGCTTATCGGACAGACGTCGCTGAGCGGGAAGCACGTTCTCATCACCGCGGGGCCGACCCGCGAGGCGATCGATCCGGTTCGTTTCATCGGCAATCGCTCCTCAGGTCGGATGGGCTACGCGCTCGCTGAAAGCGCCTGGCGTCGGGGGGCGGATGTGGTGCTCGTCAGCGGCCCCTCCAGCCTGACGCCGCCGCACGGCGTCCGTACGGTTCAGATCGAATCCGCGCAGGAGATGCTCGACGCCGTGGCTGCCGAGCTGCCCGCAGCCGATGTGCTCGTGATGGCGGCCGCCGTCGCCGACTTCCGCCCGGGCGATCCGGCAGGCCAGAAGATCAAGAAGGGGAGCGGGAACGTTCCGGAGATTTCGCTCGAACCGACGGCCGACATCCTGAAATCGCTCCATCATCTTCGGCCTGCCGACGGCGTAACGGTCGGTTTCGCTCTCGAGACGGAATCAGCCGTGGAGAATGGGCGGCGCAAGCTGATCGAGAAGGACCTCGATCTTCTCGTGGTCAATGATGCCCGCGAGCCGGGTGCCGGCTTCGAGGTGAAGACGAACCGCGTGACGATTCTGGATCGGGAGGGCAACACCGAGGAGCTCCCCGTCCTTCCGAAGTCGCAGGTGGCGGATGCGATACTCGACCGTGTGCAGGGCCGCCTTCCGGTGACGCATTGAATACAGCCGCCGATCTTCTTCAGCAGTACCTTCGGCAGCGACGGGACCTCGGCGAGGTCGAGCTCGTTCTTGACGACGCCGGGGTGGTTCTGCGCGCGCTCGAGCAGGGGAAGGCGGGTGCGGGAGAAGAACGCGCCGCGCCGGAGCCGACGCATGTGCCCGCGGGAGGGCAGACGTCGGGAATGCGCCCGGGGCATACCTTACCTTCCGGCTCCCTGGCCGCTGTTGCCGACGAGCTCGGTGTGGCACGGCCAGGTAGCCCGCGACGGACGGAGCCGCGGCGCGCGCCTTCGGAGGCGCCGACCGTCCCGCCGGTACCGCTCGATCTCCCTGCGAACCATCCGCTCAAGGTGCTGAGTGTCGCGGCGAGTGGATGCACCGCATGCGGTCTGGCATCTACGCGCACCACGGTCGTCTTCGGGGAAGGGAATCCTCAGGCGCAGCTCATGGTGGTCGGAGAAGCGCCCGGAGCCGAGGAGGATCGTACCGGTCGCCCCTTCGTGGGCAGGGCCGGCGCCCTTCTGAACACGCTGCTGCAATCGATCGGCTTCCCACGCGAGAGCGTCTACATCTGCAATGTCCTGAAGTGTCGGCCGCCGGGAAACCGGAACCCCCTTCCGGCGGAGGTCGAGGCGTGTTCGGCCTTCCTTCGTGGTCAGCTGAAGGCTATCTCTCCCCGTGCGATCCTGACCGTCGGTACCTTCCCGTCGCAGGCTCTGCTGCAGACGAATGAAGCGATCGGTCGGCTGAGGGGCACGATCCATTCATTTGAAGGAACGCCCCTCGTGCCGACCTATCATCCGGCGGCACTTCTTCGGAACCCGGGCTGGATTCGGCCGGTCTGGGAGGATCTGCAGAAGCTGCGTCGTGTACTCGACGCTGGGTAGATCGCCGATTCTCTGAATTTCAGCACGCCAGAAAGCAGTCCCATGTCGTCCCTGTCGCCCCCGCCCGTCGCCTCGTCGCCCCGGCCGCCGGATCGCAAGCTCCCATCCTCGATGGAAGCGGAGATGTCGGTGCTCGGCGGTATGTTCATTGACGCCGATGCCGTCGCGAAAGCGATCGAGATCGTCGACGACTCGATGTTCCATC
>CAYRLB010000203.1:0-2323 GCA_964424945.1 uncultured Gemmatimonas sp. | reverse complement strand
TGAACGAAGATGAGGACGCCGATGACGACGAAGAAGGCGATGAGCGTCAGCAAAGCGCGTGTCGGTCGATGAAGTGTTGGGTGGCCTGCCGTGCCCACTGATCGGCATGCAGAACGGAGACTACATCCGGAACCCCGCCACCGGTCCATCCGTCGAGGGCGTGGCTGATCGCCGATGCGATCTCACCGAAACGGATCCGCCTGGCGAGGAAGGCGGCGACCGCCTCCTCATTCGCGGCGTTGAACAGGCTCGGGTAGGCGCCGCCCGATCGACCTGCCTCGACTCCCAGATCGAACGCGGGAAAATCGTCGGAGCGGATGGCTTCGAAGGTAAGCGCGCCGGCCTGCAACGGGTCGAAGGTGCGGCATCGATAGGGTAGCCGCTCGGGATAGCTGAGCGCGTACAGGATGGGGATCTCCATGGTGGGGAACCCCATCTGGGCGAGGACCGATCCGTCCACAAATTCGACCATCGAATGGACGATCGATTGCGGATGGACGACCGCCTGGATCCGGTCATACCCGATCCCGAAAAGAAAGTGCGCTTCGATGACTTCGAGGGCCTTGTTGACGAGCGTGGCCGAATCGATCGTGATCTTGGCGCCCATATCCCAGGTCGGATGCCGCAGAGCATCCTCCGGCCCCATTGCCGCGAGGTCCTTGCTGCGAACCTGTCGGAAGGGGCCGCCTGACGCGGTGAGCACCATCCGCTCGATGGTGCCGGAACGCGCGCCCTGGATGCACTGCAGGATGGCGCTGTGCTCGCTGTCGACGGGAACCAGCTCGCCCCCTCCCTCCCTGGCAGCGTCGAGCACCAGAGGTCCGCCGCAGACTAGCGACTCCTTATTCGCCAGGGCGACGCGCTTCCCAGCCCTGAGTGCGGCGAGTGTCGGCTCCAGACCGGCAGCACCGACGAGCGCGTTGAGGACGATATCCACATCGTCCCGCGTCACCGCCTCGATGAGGGCGTCGCGACCGGTGCGCCATTCGGTGCCCGGCGTGACGAACGGATCGTCCGGTCCGTCCGAAAGAACCGCGAGGGCCGGGTTCCACTCGCGGACGAGCGCGCCGAGGCCCGCGTGATTGCGACGGCCGGTCAGCACCACGGGCCGGAAGCGATCGCGATGCTGGCTGATTACTGCAAGCGCACTCTTCCCGATGGAGCCGGTGGCTCCAAGAATCGCAACTCCCTTCATCTTCACAGCCCGGGGAACGCGCCGACGATGTAGCGGAAGAAGAGGTACCCGAGCGGCAGGGTGAACAGAAGCGAGTCGAAGCGATCCAGTGCCCCCCCATGCCCGGGCAGGAGGACTCCGGAGTCCTTCACACCTGCATCGCGCTTGAAGAGAGACTCGGCGAGGTCTCCGACCTGCGCGGCAACAGAGATGAGGAGGCCCAGCGCGATCGCCTCCAGAAGACCGAGCTGGTAACTCGGGAAACCGCTCAGAAGCTGACTGTAGGCGATGGCGGCCAGCGTAGTCCCGACAACTGCTCCGAGTGCCCCCTGAACCGTCTTCCCGGGGCTCACCGCCGGGATGAGCTTCCGCGTTCCCCACTTCCTGCCGACGAAGTACGCGGATGTATCGCTCGCCCAGGTCAGGGCGACGGGCGCGAAAAGTACGACGGTCCCGTGGAGATCGCTTTCGAGGCCTGGAAGATGGCGGAGGAAGAGTCCGAAGCTGAGCAGCGCTCCGGTGTAGACCGCGCCGGTCAGTGTCACCGATACTGAAAGGATCGGTTGGCCGGCGACGCCGCGCGTCCATATCGCGATCGTCGGCACCACCAGGGCTGCAACAACGAGGATCAGCGGGAACCACGGAGTTTCGGGCCCGCGACCCGGCTCCAGTGCGGAGGACAGAACGAAGAGGGCGGCGAACGCTGCGCCTGGGCCGGCGAGCGCGTTCGCCCCCTTCTTCTCAGCCAGCCGGTAGAATTCGAGGGCGGCAAGCACCGCGACGATGGCGAGCAGCCCGCCGAGCGCCCAGCCCCCCACGTAGACCGTCCCTATGGCGACGGGGATACCGAGCGCGGCAACGATAACCCGGGTGGTCGTTTCCGACACGCTCATGGAGTTACCCGCCCGACAGCGAGGGTCGCGGACCCGCGATGGAGGATACGCCCGACGATTCGCACCGTCAGATTTCCATCACCTCGGCTTCCTTTTGCTTCAGCAGCTCTTCGACGGACTGGATGTATCGGTCCGTCACCTTCTGGACTTCATCCTGCTCCCGCCTGGCCGAATCCTCCGACAGGTCGGAATCCTTCTGCCGCTGCTTGATCTCGTCGTTCGCCTCCTTGCGGGCGTGCCGGATCGACACGCGCGC
>CAYRLB010000202.1:0-2343 GCA_964424945.1 uncultured Gemmatimonas sp. | reverse complement strand
TCCAGACTGCCCGCAAGGAAGGCCTCGTCGGCCTGGAGCCGCATATCGAGGAGCCGGAGAAAAGTGAAATCTTCAGGAAGTACCCGACCTTCGCGAAGAACCATCACGCGGTGTCCTTCCTCGCGGATACCCTGAAGGTTCTCCTCACGGGAGCCGTCGAGGATCACCACCTCGCGGACATTCTGGACCTCGATCTGGAGCGCCAGCACGAGGAGGCGAATGCGATCCCGGCGGCAATCCAGAAGGTGGGTGATGCGATGCCCGCCTTCGGCATCGTCGCGGCGGTGCTCGGCATCATCATCACCATGGGCGCGATCGGCGGAGCTGCAGAGGAAATCGGCAGGAAGGTCGCCGCGGCGCTGGTCGGTACCTTCCTTGGTGTTCTCCTCGCCTACGGGGTCTTCAACCCCATCGCCAGCGCGATCGAGATCCGTCTGCGCGCGGAGCACTCCTACATGGCGTGCATCCGGACGGCCCTGCTTTCCTTCGCCCGCGGCGACTCGCCGATGACCTCGGTCGAATTCGCCCGACGCAATATCGAGCCGGCCGATCGCCCCTCCTTCTCTGCCCTGGAGGCGCTGACCCGCAGGAAGGCGGCGTAACGATGGCGAAGGAGCAGAAGTCGATCATCATCGTCAAGAAGGTCGTGAAGGCGCATCAGGGCCATCATGGCGGTGCCTGGAAGGTCGCTTACGCCGATTTCGTAACGGCAATGATGGCCTTCTTCATGGTCATGTGGATCATCGGCATGGACCAGTCGACCAAGGCCGCGATCCAGGGCTATTTCCAGAACCCGGTCGGCTTCAGCGAAGGGTCGTCCACGACGATCAACCCGGTCAACCTCCTCGGGAATCCGCCGAAGCCAGCCTCGGGGGTCATGCCGGTTCACCTCGTCGCCCGCCAGATCGAGGAGCAGCGTTTCAAGGATCTCGCGGAGAAGATCGAGATCGAGCTCAAGAGCGAAGATGGCCTCGGAGCGATCGCGGCACAGGTGGAGATAGTGATCACCGAGGAGGGGCTGCGCATCGAGCTGATCGAGGGGGGGCAGGGTGAGATGTTCTTCGCCTTCGGCTCCGCGCAGTTGAAGCCTGAGGCCGAACGCGCCCTGCAGATCATCACGGCGCAGCTCAATACATCTACGGCGCCCGTAGTCCTGGAGGGCCACACCGACGCTGCGGGCTACAGCCGGCCAGGCTTCTCGAATTGGGAGCTGTCGGCGGATCGCGCGAACGCTGCGAGGCGGGCGATGGAGCAGAGCAGCCTCGCCGCTAGCCGCGTGGTCGAGGTGCGCGGCTACGCCGACCGGCATCTGCGGGTAGCCGACGACCCCCTCGCGAAATCGAACCGCCGCATCTCGATTCTGCTGCCCTTCACCACCCCGCCCACCCCGGCGCCCACGGCTGGAGAAAGCGCGGATGCCGATAGCTGATGGCCGGTAGCTTACAGCTATCGCCCCAGGTGCGCCCGTAGGCGTTTCCACCGACCCCGGCCTCTCAGGTCCGAATTGTGGTACCACTATCGCTACCGTGGTGGTACTTTGGACCCGAACCCTCAACCTTAGAGTGCCATGTCCCGGAGCATCGACTACGCACCCCGCGTCACCCGCCGCCGGCGGGGCAATGATCCCCTCCGGAAGCCGGGTTGGCAGGTCCGCACCTCGGTAGCCGACGCGGTGCGCGACGCGGTCGAGGAGGGCATGGCAGAGAGTCAGAACGCCCTCGTCGAGCGCGCGGTGGTCCACTTCCTGGCAGAGAAGCGGCGGGAGCGGCTGTACGCCTCCTACGCGGAGGCCGCGCGGGACCCGGAGTTCATGGCGGAGATGCGCGCCATTTCAGGTGCGTTCGAGTCTACGACAGCGGACGGGCTTCGGGAGTAGCCGGGGGCGATGGCTTATACCGGAGTGGTTCGGGGGTGGGATCTGTACTGGGCAGACCCGGACTACCCCGTGGGAAGCGAACAAGCGGGTAACCGTCGCCCAGTGCTGGTCGTGTCGAACGATGGCATCAACGCGTTCTTACCGGTGGTCACCCAGATTCCCCTGACCAAGCTTGAAGGGAAGGCGCGCAGGATCTATCCCTTCGAAGTGGTCCTCCCGAAGGAGATAGTCGGGAGTGGATGGACCAGCATCGCTGGTGGGGTCAGCACCGCAGGAACCAGGTGGCAGACGCGCCTGGATCCCCATCTCTGACGGTCTGCTCACGCGTTCGGGTAGCGGGGGGAGCCTCGAGGCTCCGGGACCAACCGTCGGGAGCCGGTCTCCCCGCAAAGGCGATTCTCCCGGATGCTCTACTCCCCCACCGCCCTCCCCGTCGTCCGTTCACCCAGCGTCTGCAGCCGCTCCGT
>CAYRLB010000201.1:0-2353 GCA_964424945.1 uncultured Gemmatimonas sp. | reverse complement strand
GCTACAACGACCAGCAGTGGGTGAAGTTCGGTATCACGCGGATCATGCAGCCCGCCAACGTCACGCGGGTGGGTGAGGTCAACGGGACGCCGCTCTTCGCAGAAGCCGGAACGAGCGCTCCGTACGCGACGGTCTTCGTACCGGTCCGTCCTGGCTGCGAGTTCCAGCCGTACCAGCCGCGCGCCGACATCAGGCCGCGCGGGTAAGCCAAGGCTGAGGCCGAAGCTTACAGGAAGGGGCACTCCGAAAGGGGTGCCCCTTCTTCGTATACGGGTATGACCCTACCGCTCGCGCTCCGCCATGCCTCCCTTTATCTTGCCCGCTTCAACCCCGGAACCAGCAGATAGAAGGAGCCCTGTTTGACGGACAGTGAATCTCTGAAGCGCGCAGTCGGTGAAAGAGCAGTCGAATGGATCGAGGATGGGATGGTTGTGGGGCTCGGCACCGGATCCACCGTTCGGCATCTGCTCGACGTCATCGGCGAACGAAGGGCTGAGGGTCAGCTGCAATCCATCGTCGGCGTACCGACCTCCGAGGATACGCGGATCAGAGCCACCCGGCTCGGCATTCCGCTCGGAGATCTCGCCTCGCACCCTCGTCTGGACATCGCCCTCGACGGTGCAGACGAGTTCGACCCGTCCCTGGATCTCATCAAGGGGTTGGGCGGCGCTCTGCTGCGAGAGAAGCTGGTGGCGGTCGCATCGCGCTCCTTCATCGCGCTCGTCGACGAATCCAAGCGCGTGCCGAAGCTTGGAACGCGGGCCCCTGTGCCGGTCGAGATCGATCCCTACTCCGTAGGCATCCAGTTCGACTTTCTTACCGGGCTGGGGTGCGAGCCGCGGCTCCGGAAGGACGCGCAGGGCCGGGACTTCCAGACCGATGGCGGGCATCTCATCATCGATTGCTACTTCCCCGAGGGTCTGGCGGATGCCGAGGCAGTCGCCCTCGAGCTCGATCGACGCCCCGGCGTCATGGAACACGGTCTCTTTCTCGGATTTGCCGAAAGGGTTCTGGTGGCGGGCGGCGACGGGGTGATTGTACTCGAAAGAGGGGCTGGATCATGAGTTCCGTGAAGATCGCGCCTTCGATACTATCGGCCGATTTCGGACGCCTCGCGGAGGAGATCGCTGCCGCGGAGGAGGGGGGCGCAGACTGGATCCACGTCGATGTGATGGATGGGCACTTCGTCCCCAACATCACGATCGGGCCGCTGATCGCGGCGGCGGCGCGCCGGGCGACCCGGCTCCCGCTCGACACCCACCTGATGATCGAAAAGCCGGAGCGGTATATCTCCGCGTTCGCGGATGCCGGGGTCGATATCCTCACTGTGCATGTGGAGGCGTCCGTCCACCTTCACCGGACGATTGAAGCGATCCATCAGGCGGGAATGAAGGCCGGCGTTGCGCTGAACCCGGCCACCTCGGTGGAAACAGTTCGGGAGATTGCCGCCGACGTGGATCTCATCCTCGTGATGTCGGTGAACCCCGGATTCGGTGGGCAAAAGTTCATCCCCAGCTCACTGAACAAGATCCGGACGATTCGCTCGCTGATCGAGGCAACGGGAAGCAAGGCCGAACTCGAGGTTGATGGTGGGGTCGGCCCCGGGACGATTCGCGACGTCGTTGCGGCTGGCGCGACCGCTTGCGTGGCAGGAGCGGCGGTGTTCAACCGCGAGGCGACGGTCGGTGCGAACATCGACGCGCTGCGGCGGCAGGCGGAGACGGGCAACCGATCGTAGGGCTGATTCGAGATCCCCGCCACGGCGTGGCGGGGAGGGGCCCGGGTGGTGAAATCGGTAGACACATCGGACTTAAAATCCGAAGGCGTGAGCCGTGCGGGTTCGAGTCCCGCCCCGGGCATAAACGAGAGAGCCCTGCCAGTCTGAGGCAGGGCTCTCTCTCTATCACCTTCTTCGTCTGATGTCAGCTGAATTATCGACCGAGGCGCGCAGCGTCGATGTCATCGTCATCGGCGGGGGGCAGGCCGGCCTCGCGGTGGGCTACTACCTGCGTCGCACCGGCCTCTCCTTCGTGATCCTCGACGCGCAGCAGGAGCCGGGTGGGGCCTGGCTCCATACTTGGGACTCGCTGCAACTCTTCTCGCCAGCGCGCTTCAGCTCGCTTCCGGGATGGATCATGGAGGGTGGGCCGGACAGCTATCCGCGGCGCGACGATGCCATCGACTATCTGCGTCGTTACGAGGAGCGTTTCGCTCTACCCGTCATGCGGCCCGTCCGTGTAAGCGCGGTTCGGAGCGATGGGGCTCGACTTCAGGTGGAATCGGACCGGGGCCGATGGCTGACGTCGGCGGTCGTGAGCGCGACAGGCACGTGGGATCAGCCTTACATCCCCTC
>CAYRLB010000200.1:0-2417 GCA_964424945.1 uncultured Gemmatimonas sp. | reverse complement strand
GCGCACAGATACGCGCTGAACTGCGTCGGCTCCACGCCGTAGAGCAGGCTCCGCAGCACCCGGGTCAGGGCCAACGCCGCCACCACGCCGACCGCGACCCCGATCGCCACCAGCCGCAGAGAGCCGCCCAGGACCAGGCGAACCACCTGCTCAGCCTGAGCGCCGAGCGCCACGCGAACACCGATCTCATTCGTTCGCCGCGCCACCAGGTAGGAGATCACACCGTAAAGCCCGACTCCGGCGAGGAACAGCGCCACGGCCGCCGCAGTGCCAATCAGCGTCATCGCAAAGGTTACCTGGCTCATCGAGCGGTCAATCAGCGTCTGCATCTCAAGGGCGTTGGCGAGCGGAATGGTCGGATCCACCTCCCGCACTGCAGCCTGAATCTGCGGCAGCAATGCCATCGGATCATCCCGCGTCGACCTCACGACAAGATTCATGTCGTTGGGATACCAGCCACTGGATTCAGGGATGCCTTGAATTGGGTAGTAGATGACGACGGCCGGTTCCTCCGTCGGCGAAGTACTGTAGACATCGCCCACCACGCCCACTACGCGATAGTACGGCGGCTCCGTCCGCCCGCTCGGCGCTACTCCCTTCCCGATCGGGTCCTCACCGGGCCAGAAACGGTCTGCGAAGGCTTTGCTGACCACCACTGCCCCGGTCGCTGGCTGATCGTTGTCGGCGTTAGTGAGCGTGCGGCCACGGAGCAGCGGGATTCCCAACGCCTCGAAGTATTCCGGTGTCGTTGGCTCCTCACCGGCGCAGGTGGTGAAGCCCGCATCGGAGATACGCTCGTACACGCGAGGGTCCTCGAAGCCCTGAACGGTACAGCTGAACCCGCCCGTAAGCGGCAGATCCTGCGACATTCCCGCGGCCACGACACCGGGTAGCGCCCGTACGCGCTCGAGCACCTGACCGTAGAAGCGCCACATGGCGGGGATATCGCCATCATACCGATCGCCGCTCAGGTGAAGCTCGACCGTGAGCACGCCCTTCGCTTTCACCCCCGGATCGACCGCACGCAGCCGCTGGAAGCTCTCCACCAGCAGGCCGGCCCCGATGACCAGCACCAGCGCGAGTGCGACTTGGGCGACGATGAGTGCCGACCGGATCCTCTGCCGATCCCGCCCCGACGTCGAGCCGCGCCCACCCGCCGTGAGAATGTCTTTCGGTGCGATACGCCCGGCACGCAGGAGAGGAAGTACCCCAAGCGCGAGAGCCACGCCGAGGGTGATGGCGAGTGCGAAGATCGCGACGCCACCATCCACCTGCAGCTCGTCGACCCTGGGGAGGGTTGGCGGGGCGAGCGCTGCCAATGCGTGGACGCCCCAGACACTGAGCAGGAGCCCCAGCGCAGCGCTGCTCAGAGCGAGTACGAAGCCCTCGGCCATGAAGTGCCGGGCGACGGCTCCCTGCCCCGCCCCGAGCGCCGTTCGGATGGCGAGTTCACGCCGCCGCTCCTCCGCACGAACAAGGAGGAGATTTGCCACATTGGCGCAGGCGATGAGTAGGACGAGGCCGACGGCGCCCAGCAGGATCCATAGCGAATCCGCGAGGTCGCCGATCACATACTGCTTCAATGGGTACAGCCGAGTCCGGAAGCCGTAGCGGTCGAAGAAGCCTTGCGAGTATGCGGACGGGAAGAGTTCTGGAAGACGAGCCGTGAGCCGGTCGACTTCCGCCTGCGCCCGCTCCGGTGAAACGCCGGGCGCAAGGCGCGCGAACATGGCTGTCGTGTGATTGTTGTGGAACGGCCCTTCCGGGTTGAACCGCGAGTCGATCGCCCCAATTGGCAGCCAGACGTCGGGGACCTTCGAGGCAGCCGTCCCCGGCTCCTGGGGCAGCCGCGTACGCTGATCCAGAACACCTACAATCTCGATGGGAAGTCCGTGGATCGCGAGCGTCTGGCCGACAGCGCCGCGATCTCCGCCGAACTCGCGCTGCCAGAACTCCTTGGAGATGACCGCAACGGGCGTCACTCCGGGCGCGTCGTCCGCCTCCGTGATGGTGCGGCCAAGGACGGCGCGCGCGCCAATCATCCGTAGCGCACCGGCGGATGCAACGGCGATCTGCGCCCGCTGCGGACCCTCCGGAGTCTCGATGTTGGCACCGCCCACATTGTAGGCGCCGATCTCCTCGATGGACTGCGCCTCCCTGCCCAGGTAGAAGTACTGGGCGGCGGACATGGCCCACTCCTCGTCCGGCGCCACACCCGGGACCTGGTTTTTCAGCTGTACGAGGCGGTCCGCTTCGGGGTAGGGGAGCGGATCCAGCACAACCCGCTTGACCACCGAGTAGAGCGCCGTGGTGGCGCCGATGCCGAGCGCGAGTGTCAGCACCGCCACGAGGGTGAAGCCGGGGCTCTTCCTCAGCGAACGCGCGGCGTAGCGCAGGTCCTGCAGCAGGGTATCCAT
>CAYRLB010000199.1:0-2432 GCA_964424945.1 uncultured Gemmatimonas sp. | reverse complement strand
TACTCGATGTTCGTCGTCTTTCCGCCGAGTCCCGGGCCGTAATAGACGATCTTGCAGTTGATCTCGCGCGAGGCGTAGTTGATCATCGACATCGGTCGCTCTCCTAGCGGCTGCCGAAGAGGCGGTCGATCTCATCCTCCGCCTCGTCGATCCATGCGCTCTCGAGCCGACTCGTCGATCCTCGCCCTTCGAGACGTGCAAAAAGCTCTGTGAAGATGGCGCTCAGTTCGCGGACGACCTCGCGGACCTTGATCCGGATCATCCCGAGTGTCGCGCGGTCATCGAACAGCACGACGAGGATCACCCGCTTCGCGATATCGGCAAGGTACATCGACTCCTTCTCGCCCTGATGGAAGAGTGAGGAGAATTCCTGTTCGCCGATCATCGAAGCGAGCTGGTCGTTTGCGGAGAAGTCCGCCGCCGCGAGCGATGCGAACGCTGTGGAATCGAAGAGCGGCTTATCCCCCACGACCGTGATCAGCTGCCCCGTCCGGTCGACGAGCAGCACGCAACGGGAGCCCGACTCGTAGAGAAAGGAGTGGAGCAGCTGATCGATCCGTTTCGCGTCCTGTTCCTCGAACGACCAGCTGGCCGCGCGCTGCGGCATCAGATGGCCTCCAGGCGGGCCGCGAGTGACTGCTGCATCCGGTCGATGACCGCCGCCGCGCGCTTCCTGAGGAGGGGATGGGTCTCCCACGCAGAGAAGTCGCGGAGCAGCAGCACGAGATCCACCGATGCCGGGGCGCTGCTCAGATAGCCGAGCGCGGCGAGCCGGCGCAGCGGGTGCGGGCTGAAGAGGTTGCGGCGATGACGCGAGATCTGGTCGCGAACAAGCATGGTGCCGAGGACGGCAGCGCCCGCGACGACAAGCAGCGACAGTCCTGCTGTCCGAAGAATCCGTGAGCTACTCGTGTTCATGATCCCGACCGGTGGCTGGCAATCCCGTTCAAAGCTCTCTTCTGTGCTGCAAAGCTTCCGCAATCGTGACGCCATCGGCGTATTCAAGATCGCCTCCGACGGGTAGGCCACGCGCAATGCGCGTCACGCGGATGCCCAGGGGCGCGATAATCCGATGAAGATAGAGGGCGGTGGCTTCCCCTTCGACGCTCGGGTTCGTCGCCAGCACGACCTCCTTCACCTCACCCGTGCCCAGCCGCTCGACGAGCGCCCGGATGTTCAGCTCGTCGGGTCCGATCCCGTTGAGCGGAGAAAGGCGGCCGCCGAGCACGTGATACATCACCTTGAACTCACCCGTCGCTTCGATCGCGGTGATGTCGGAAGGTTCCTCCACCACGAAGACGATCGAGCGGTCGCGCCGCGGGTTCGTGCAGATCGTGCACGGGCTGGTTTCGGTGTAGTTGCCGCACACCTCACACGGCCTGATCCGCTCGCTCGCCGCGACAATGGCGTCGGCCAGGCGGTGCGCGTCCTGACCGCTGATCTTCAGGATGTGAAAGGTGAGCCGGACCGCGGTCTTCCGTCCGATCCCGGGGAGTCGCGCGAATTCGTCGGTCAGACGGTCGATCAGAGACATCGAAGCCGAGCCGGATCCGAAACCGGCACTAAAATCCGGGAATATTGAAGGGGAGCGAGAATCCGCCCGACAGCTTCTTCATCTCCTCCTCGTAGACTTCGCCGGCGCGCGTCTGCGCTTCGTTCACCGCTGCCAGTACGAGATCCTCCAGCATGTCGATGTCCTCAGGGTCGACCACCGCGCGATCGATCTTGACCGACCGCACCTTGCCGCGCCCATCTGCGACGACTGTGACCATCCCGCCACCGCTCGACGTGGTGATCGTCCGCTGACCGAGCTCGGCCTGAAGCTGTGAAAGACGAGCCTGAACCTGCTGGCCCATCTGGAGGATCTGCTGGAAGTCGTTTGTCATGCTCTTAGCCCGCCCGCCACTGTTCGCGCCCAATCGTCAGGGCGGAACGGACGAGCGCGTGAGGAAGGATTAAGGATACTCGAATGTACCGGCCGTCGCGCCGGAAATGCAAGCCGTCGGCCACGTTCCGCACGCCTAGTCCAGCAGCTCCAGATCCCATTCGCGAACTGCGGCACCGAGAAGGGGCTCCTCGGCCGCCATCCGGCGCAATCTCTCCTCCCGCGCGCTCTCCGCAGTGATGCGTCGCTCGGCGGGGCGAGAAGAGGCCGCCTGCTCATCCGACCTGAAGTCGAGGGTGATCGCTCTGCCGAGCCGCGATCCCATCGCCTGTTCGAGCGGAAGCCGCCGTCGCGCGTCGGCGAACGGCTCGATGGCCGGGGAGCCGGGCGGAAGAAGCACGGCGATCACGGAGCCTCCCCCGCCGATACGAAGGTCAGCACCACGAAGGAGAACGCCCATCCCTCCGGGCACCTTACTCCCCTCCTCGAGCACTGCCTTCCAGGCGCGGCGGACCGCGGGAAGGTCGATGGGCCCTACTGCTCCACC
>CAYRLB010000198.1:0-2432 GCA_964424945.1 uncultured Gemmatimonas sp. | reverse complement strand
TGCCGAAAGTGCTGATGTTCATCGATCGTTCCGCTGGCGAAGAGGATTCAAGCGCCGGTGTGGAGCATGGGATCTGCCGGTTGTTCCTGCTGGCGAACGAGCAGGCGGCGGTTTTCGGGCGGCGTGGAGCTAACCGCCGCAAAGCTGAGGAGCGCAAAATCGATGCTTCACCGTCAGAGCCATGGCGAGCGCACGGTTCGGGGCCAGGGTGCGCCGGGGGTATTGGTCGCCGAGCTCACTCGCCCGTCGGCCGATGTCTCGGGCCCGGCGAAGCGGTGGACCATGAGCAACGAGACCTGGAGACCTCTCCGGACGGCCGCCTTGTGCAGAATGTTGTATCAATGCTATACTATGTTCCATGTCTACAAAAAACCGAACCGCCGCCACCCGCTCCGACTCTGGAGGCACGATCCACAACCGGATCCCGGTGCTCCGTGTGGAGCGCGGGCAGTCACGACAGCAGCTCGCAGATGCCCTGGGCGTAAACTACCAAACGATCGGTTACTTGGAGCGCGGGGATTACAATCCCAGCCTGGAGTTGGCTTTCCGAATCAGCGAGCACTTCAACTTGCCGATTGAGGCGATCTTCTCCCGCTCTCCCTTCTCCCCGCTCAGCGAGGAGGTGTTCGGCCGAAGTAAGTCCCGCAGTGCGACGCAGCAGCACCTCCCCACCACCTCTTGAGGCACGAATGAGTAACTACTCGCTTGGCCGAATTCTGAATCTGTTCGTCACTCGGAGTCGCCGCCGGTGCCTGGTCGTCCTGGTCTTGGCCGCACCCCCACTCGGAATCGTGTTGGGGGTCCCTCAGTTCGATAAGCCGCTTGCCCCCGCGAGTCTGACGAGTCTGTCGCTGCTCATTGCCGCAGGGGTCGGCCTGATTCTTCTGCTGCACCTCGCATCTCACTCAGCCACAAATCCACGCGCATTGCTGGATGAAAGGGGCCTTACCGTACGAGGCCGCGCCTACGAAGTAGCGTACTGGGTGCTTGCCGGCGTACTCACGATGTGTCTTGCCTACGCGGTGGCGGCAGGGAATAGAGGACTCTGGCTGCCTTCCAGCCCGGGCGATTGGCTCGTCGTAGCCGGACTAGTAGCGTACATGCTAATGATTCTCCCGGCGAGTGCCGTCGCCTGGGCCGAATCGGACATCGTACTCGATCAGGATGATGCTGAAAAGGCGCACCCTCCCATCGTGTATGCGGGCCGCGATCTCGGACGGACTCACCGAAGCATGCTCTTTCTAGCCCTCACGGCTTCGATCATCCTCATTGCGGCGCAAATCACGGGTTTGAGCGAGCATCCGGCGGAGGTCAACTACGTCCTGGGCGGAGTAATAACGGGATGCCTACTCCAGCTCCTGATTGCGGGCTCCAGCCGAGCCACAAGGTAGACGTAGACCACATAGCGAAGTCATTTCCCGACTGGCTGCATGCAAGCGACGTAGGCCCCTCGATTGCGGCCTGCTCAGATCTGGCGGTCGGGAGCGCCTAACTCACGCTATCTCGGGCCCGCCGATATCTCTCGCTGCCTATCTCGCGCTCTATTCACCTCGGGCTGCGTCAGCCTTTGATGTTCGTCTCGCCCACCACGCTTTCAACATCTCGCCTCGTTCCGGGAGCGGCGCGCAGCCCACAGTCTGCTATCTACGAGACCGCGCGGACGCGAATCCGTCACCGTCGCCAGGTCCAGGCCGGGTCACGGAAGATGCGCGCATGGTGCCGCGCCCGAGCGACCTCCACATCATCGAGGGCATCGAGCGTCAGCGGTCCGATGCCCGCGCGCCACGCCGATGTTATCGCATCCTTCACATCGTCGGGGCTGATGGGCGAAGAGACAAGCTCCTCGATGTAGGCGGGCGTTCCTTCCAGCGCCCCGGCGACGGATGGCGGAAGCCGGTCCAGCACCGCGCTCCGCCCGAGGATCAGCGACCCATGCTGCAGAAGTACCCCGCCGACTCGCACCTGCGCGCTACCGACGATCTTCCGCCCGGCGGCGAGCAGTTCACCCGCTGCCGGATCGACGAAGCAGGGCTCAACGCTCAGCGCCGCTCCACCGCTGGAGGTCTCGGACACCTGCTGCGACTCGACGCCGAGCCGGCGGAGCGCGTCCAGCAGAACCTCGTTGATCCTGATGTACGCGTCGCGCGGGGACCCCAGCGCCCGGTCCGGAAAGAGTGCGGAGTAGGTGACCTCGCGGTCGTGCAGCACCGCGCGGCCACCGGTCGGCCGTCGCACGATGTTCAGACCGTGAGACTCGAGTAATGCTTCGTCGAAGTGACCCGCAGCCGGCTGGTTCCGGCCGAGCGACAGCGCCGCCGGCGACCATCCGTAGAGTCGAAAAGCGGGCCGGCCCCCCGCCCTGACCGAATCCGCCAGGGCCGCATCGACCGCCATGTTCCAGTCGGCCGGAGCCGGCGGCGTGCGGATGAGGC
>CAYRLB010000197.1:0-2481 GCA_964424945.1 uncultured Gemmatimonas sp. | reverse complement strand
GTTCTCCGCGTCATATCCGTACTCGCCGCTCGACCCGTCCGCGCGGTCCACCCCGACCCGGTTGCCCCGCTCGTCGTAGGCGAAGGTCGTCGCATCACCCGCCGGCGTCGCGCACTCACCGCCGCCCGCAGTGGGCGACGTCCAGCACAGCTGCTGGACCGGGTCGAACACCAGGGAAGCGTCAGTCAGTACGTGCAGATCAGATGCTGGCGCAACCGGTGCCGAGCCCGCTCCGGGAACAGAGGGGGCAGACGCAGGTGCAACAACAGCCGGAATGAAGTGGTCTCAACAGATCTCTGAAGCACATGGGTGAGCTGACGCGCCCAATCTGTGCCGCGTTCCTGTAGCTGTCAATGGAGATGTGCGCACGGCGAGCGCACAGGATACTGGACCGCATGCGGGGTCGACCATAACTTCGGGCTAAGCGGGGCGAATGGACGTCATCCGTAAGCCGTCCCGCTCGCGGTACCCCCCTGATGGACATCGGCGAGCCACCCTCGTCTGGAGCGGCTGTCCTCTCCGGCCGGTTCGGCAGACATCTCCGTGACGCATCCCCCCATCCGCACGGCGCCCACCGCCAGGAGGCCTGATGTTCGGATCGAGCATTCTGGAAGTCGCCATCGGTCTTATCCTCATCTATCTACTGCTCAGCCTCATCGCGTCTGCCATTCAGGAGGCGATCGAGTCGTTCATCAAGTTTCGTGGGGTCCATCTGGAGCGGGGCATCCGCGAACTCCTGGGAGACGGGAAGGGGATCGGCCTCGCCCGCTCCTTCTATGAGCACCCTCTGATCTGCAGCCTCTATCGCGGGTCGTATACTCCGCCGGGAGTCGACGGCCACCGCCGGCGCGGCGGGAATCTTCCCAACTACATCCCCGCCCGGAATTTCGCGGTCGCCCTGATCGACATCGCTACGCGAGGTCACGACCTGGGTCCCTACGCGGTCCACCAGACCTCGCCGCGGCTCAACGAAGCAGGTCTGCGGGCATCCGTTCAGCGTATCCCCAACATCTTCGTCCAGCGGGCGATGCTCTCCGCGATCGATCACGCGCGCGGAGACCTTGCTCTTGTTCAGAAGAACCTCGAGGCGTGGTATGACAGCGCGATGGATCGCGTCTCCGGCTCCTACAAGCGGCGGGTGCAGCGGTGGCTCTTCGGCATCGGGATCGGGATCACGCTGATCCTCAACGTGAATACCCTCACCATCGCCGACTATCTCGCCACCGAACCTGCCGCCCGAACCGCCCTCGTGTCGCGGGCGCAGGAGATCCTCCACGACTCCACCTATCGACAGCTCGTCGACGATTCGGTCGTCACGCGGGTCGCCGGCCGCGCGGTGTACGACGATCTCCAATCCCTCAGCCTTCCCATCGGCTGGGACCGGCGGATCCCTGCGCCGCCGGGAGAACGGGTGGGGTACTGGGTGCGGCAGTTCGCAGGTCTCTTCCTGACCGCCCTGGCGATCACCCTCGGTGCGCCCTTCTGGTTCGATCTTCTGAACAAGGTGATGGTTATCCGTTCGACGGTGAAGCCCAGGGAGAAGAGTCCCGAGGAGGGCTCGGAAGACCGGCGACCGAAGGGAGGGCAGGTTGATGATGATACGGCAATCGCTGCAGGAATTGCCGCCTACGCGGGTGCGAACAGGGCGCTCGCCCATGACGCGGCCCGCACCCCGGCCGCGACGTTCACTCCCGCACCACCAGGTGTCGTTCCGGCACACACGGACCAGGAGTGGGAAGATGGCGTGGAGGAGGGAATACTATGAGTGCCGGCGTGGACCTCTCACCCCTCGATTATCGCGGGGCGGAAGCGACGAATGACCTGAACCTCCTGGCGCCCCTCTTCCGGCGGGCGGTCGAGGCGGCGATCGAAGAGTGCAACTCGGCGCACAATCTTGGCGCCTGCGTCTTCGAGACGTACCGGTCGAATGAACTTCAAGCCATCTACTACACGCGCGGCCGCACCGTCCGTCCCCCGGAACGGCCGGTGACAAACGCCATCAACAATCTATACAGCTGGCACGGGTACGGGCTCGCCGTCGATGTGATCCACAGCACGGAGCGGTGGTCTGCGGGCGAGGCCTGGTTCCGCCAGGTCTCCGAGATCTTCAAGCGCCATGGCTGTAAATGGGGTGGCGACTGGAAGGTGAAGGACCTTCCGCACTTCCAGTGGGGGCTCTGCCGGGCGAGTCCGTCCGACGCAGCGAGGGAGCTGATGCGGACGGGCGGGGTGCGTGCGGTCTGGGAAGCGGTCGGCTGCGCCTGAGGTGGAAGGGTCACGCAACCGCGAGTCGCGAGCACCCCTTTTTCGGGGGGATGGACGGGGTTGACCCTCCTTGGTAGATCCAGACGTGGGGACGGTGGAGGAGAAGATCGGAGCTATGACTTGCCAAGACCGGCCCCGCTCTGGTAGCTTGTAGGTCTTAAGGGGGCCTTAGCTCAGCTGGGAGAGCGCCTGGTTTGCAACCAGGAGGTCACCGGT
>CAYRLB010000196.1:0-2538 GCA_964424945.1 uncultured Gemmatimonas sp. | reverse complement strand
GCCGGCGCGGGATCCTTCCTGGTGATGCTCACGGATTGGTTCGGGATTCAGGGGTAACGTTGACGCGAGCGTGTGCAGCCCGCGGCGCTTCAACCCGGTTCTCGGAAGTGTGGCGGTAGACCCACGCGATTCGCTGGAATGCCGTGAAATTGGTGAGCACCGCCATCAGGATCAAGACCCACGTCAGTACGGCCCCGTCGAAGGAGCCTCCGAAGATCAGGGCCGCGCCGCCGATCAGCACCACCCGCTCCAGCCTCTGCATGACACCTACATTGCAATCGAGCCTCAGCGCCTCAGCCTTGGCGCGGGTGTAGGAGATCATGAGCGAGCCGGCCATCGCCAGCGCGACGGTGTAAACCATCCAGGGGTACCCGAAGTCGGGATGCCCCCCGCTATAGAGCGAGAAGATGCCGAGGAAAACCACCACCTCGGAGATCCTGTCCAGCGTGGAATCGTAGAACGAGCCGAAGACGGACGCCTGGCCTGTGGCGCGGGCGACCTGTCCATCGATGATGTCGACGAAGCCGCCGAGCAGGACGAGCAGGCCCGCAATCCTGACGTGGCCGGTGAAGAAGGTCGCACCCGCCGCGACAGTAATGAGAAAGCCGAGCGTCGTCACGACGTTGGGGTGCACCCGGTTCCTGATGAACGGCGCAAAGATTGGCGCCATCAGCTGGACCGCCCGATCCTGCACATGTTTGGGGATATTCGCAGCCGCCATGTGATGCTCCGTTCAGGGAAGAATGATTCGGCTCTGAACGCCAGCTTCGATCCCCCGACCGATCTCTTCGTTGATGGTCCCCATGAGCCGCTCGAAATTCGTCTGCGCGGCGACCACGCCCTGGTAGACGGTGCGCTGCTGAATCTCCTCGGCGAGGCGGGTGAACTCTTCCTGAACCTCTGTGCCCGGCTCCCGGCCTGCGCGCAGAGAGGTCGTCATCTGCTCCTCGAGCTCCGCAAGGCGGTTCATCAGCGTGATCGACTCACGATCCTCACCGAGACGTTCGTTCGCTCGCCTCAGCGCCTTGTACTCGTCCGTCTGGGAGACGAGACGCCCCAGCTCGTGAGCCCGCTCCTGTATTCCTTCCAATGGATACTCCGTTCTTCTGATCCTCAAGGTTCATCGATCGGCACGACCATCTCGGCAAGCAGCATCCTGTCGCGCCCATTCAGGTCCGGTCGGATGACCGGGTCGCCGAAAGCCGGAACTGCCCGAACGATCGCCGCTACTGCTGCCCCCTGCCCCGATCCGATCTCCATCGCTAGCAGGCCGCCGGGCCTGAGATACGCCGGCGCATCCTGCACGATCCGGCGCAGGATGGCCAGCCCGTCATCCTCTGCAAAGAGGGCTGAGGCGGGCTCCCAGTCAACCACCTCCGGGGAGAGTCCGGTCCGCTCCGATTCGCCAATATAAGGCGGATTGGACACGATTACGTCGAATTTCTCGCCCGCCAACGGCTCGAAAAGCGAACCCTGACGGAATTCGACAGCCCCGTCAGCATCGCATGCGGCGGCATTTGCCCGCGCCACCTCCAGAGCTTCGGGCGACAGATCCGTCGCGACGACCCTTCCGAAGTGGCCTTCGGTCGCCAGGCTGAGCGCGATTGCTCCGGATCCGGTACCGATGTCGACGACGTCACAATCCGTACGTCCCTCCGCCCAGGCGAGGACCTCTCCAACCAGCAGCTCCGTTTCCGGGCGCGGGACGAGCACCCTCCGGTCGACCTGAAGGCGCAGCTCCCTGAAATACGCCACCCCCTCGATGTACTGGAGGGGCTCACGCGCGACGCGGCGCTTCAGCCGCGCCTTGAATATCGCCAGTTCGTCCGCCGTAAGAGGCCGCTCGAACTGCAGGTAAAGATCGAGCCGCTGGAGATCGAGGGCTCCCGCGAGCAGCAGTTCAGCGGTGAGTCTCGGTTCCGGAATCCCCTTCTCGGCGAGGTATCCGGCGGTCCAGCGTACGAGTTCAACCGGGTTCCAGACCCGGGGCTGACGATCGTCAGGGGTCTTGCTCGAACTGGCCAACGTCAGAGGGAATCTGCGGCCGGAGCGGCCATTGTCCAGAGGCACGGACGAACCGGGGGCAGCGAGCCGGAAGCGTTCAAGACGCCTCCCGCTCCTCCTGACCTGCCAGACGAAGCCGTTCGATCAGTTCCTGCAGATCACCGTCGAGGACCTGCTGAAGCGCGTGCGTGGTGTAGCCGATCCGGTGGTCGGTGACGCGACTCTGGGGGAAGTTATACGTTCTGATCTTCGCGGAACGGTCGCCGGTCCCTACCTGGAGCTTCCGCGTACGCGCCCGCTCGGACTCCTGCTCGGCGATCCGAAGATCGAGGAGACGCGAGCGCAGAACGCCGAGCGCCTTGTCCTTGTTCTTGTGCTGGGACTTCTCGTCCTGACACGTCACGACAAGGCCGGTGGGGAGGTGCGTGATGCGGACAGCGGAATCGGTCGTGTTGACGGACTGCCCGCCCGGCCCGGAGGAGCGATAGACATCGATCTTGATCTCGTTGTCGCTGATCTGGACGTCGACCTCTT
>CAYRLB010000195.1:0-2559 GCA_964424945.1 uncultured Gemmatimonas sp. | reverse complement strand
CTCTCCGATGACGATGTACCGTTCTGAAATTCGGCTCGGGGGGCCGGCGTTGCTGCGCCGGCCACCATCACTCGCCTTCACCCTCAGCCACCCCATCTTCAGGAGCTTCGCATGGCACACGACCTCGATCGCCGCCCTGAGGGCACCGCCGCGATGTTCAGCGTCGACGCCACCCCCTGGCACCGCGAGGGCACCATCCTCCGCGAAGCCCCATCGTTGAAGGAAGCGCTCGAGCTGGGTGGGCTCGATTTCAATGTCGATGTCCGGCCTCTGTATCTTCGCACGCAGACCACTCCGGAACTGCCGGACGTCTTCACCTACGAGCGCGCGGCCGATGCGTTTGCCACCGTTCGTACCGACCGTGAGGAGGTGCTCGGCGTCGTCTCCGGCCGGTACCAGCCGCTGCAGAACCGCGACGCATTCGGTGTCCTGGAGCCCCTGCTCGATGCCGGGCTCGCGTCGCTCGAAACCGGCGGATCGCTGCGCGGCGGTCGCGACGTCTGGATGTTGGTGCGCTTCAACATCGACTCGCCCGCCGTCCGCGAGGTCTTCGCCGATGAGATCATCCCCTTCGGGATGATCTCCAACAATCATGCGGGCAAGCGCAAGGTCATCCTTCAGGAGACGCCCATCCGGGTTGTCTGCGCTAATACCCTGGGCGCCGCCCTGCGCGATCGACGGCGGGCCGTTGGCGTCCGTCATACTGCCTCCGTCGAGGCGCGCACCATCGAAGCGGCCCGCAGTCTCTGGGCGAGCCTAATCGAGCGGTACGACCAGGTCGCGAAGCAGTACCGCCTGCTCCAGCAGCATCACCTCGACACCGCCCTGTTCCGGAAACTGGTGCTCGATGTTGCCGCGCCCGTGCCGGATGAGCTCGACCGGGCTGGCCTCACGCCGCGCCAGGAGGGCGCGCGGCAGCGCGTGCTCGCGCGCCGGGACCGGCTGAGCCATCTGTGGGAGAACGGGGCAGGGCATAGCGGTGATCACAGCGCCTGGGAAGCCTACAATGCCGTAGTGGAATCGGTCGACCACGACGAGGAGGTGTGGCGGGTACGGGGTTCGCGCGCGGAGGCGCTGCTCGACGGGCGGCTCGTCGAGATCAAGGATCGGGTGCTCGGTACTCTCGTAACGGCTGCACGCGCCGGCGGCTGAGTTCCGCGTGCGGCGCAGTTTTTAACCCGCCAAGCACCGGATATGGGTCGGCGGCTCCGTCACGTCCTCCACATTCGCGTGGACTTGCATGACGGAGCCACCCGGGCTACGGCCCAACTATCGTTTGATCGCCCGAAGCCCGAGAAAGAGCGGGATCTCCTGATTCGAGTTCCGCTCTGCTTTCGCCCGCGGCCCCGGCTCACCTGCCTTGTACGTCGGGATCTCGCGAACGGCATCGATCATCAGGTCGCCTGAGGCGAGGGCGGTCATATAGCTCTCCAGCGGGCGGTGGTGTGTGCGAGTCGCTCCACCCTTTCCGCGCCCGTAGCTCTTCATCGGTACTGCGAGCGGCGTGAGGTAGCGGTCCACCCGCCGATAGCGCAGGCGGCGTCCGTCATCCCATCCCCACCCGCTCTGACGGGGGACGCGAAAGCACGGATGCGTCATCAGCAACACCATCCGACCGCCGCGCCGGAGCGCCCGCGACGCTTGCACGAGCGCGACTTCCAATGGATCGATATCCTGGATGCTGAGCATGAAGACCACCGCGTCGAACGCCTCATCGCTTAGGTCGGGGTGGCCCATCAGGCGAATGGCATCGCCAGCGATGAAAACGCCGCTCCCGCCATGGTGCTTCCGGGCGAAGCCGAGCATCTTTAGGCTCGCGTCGACGCCGGTATAGTGCGCTCCGGCCCCCGCGATGTGCGGAGCGAGAACGCCCGGGCCACAACCAATGTCGAGGACCTTCTCTCCGGCTTCCGGACCCAGCAGCTCGATGACCGCCGGGATCGCGAGTCGCCGGTGATGCTCGCTCCCGTCCGGGCCGACCCATCCCGTGTACCAGTCGGCCACCGGATCCCAGCTCCGGCTCGAGCCCTTCTGTCGGTGCTTTCTTCCTGCCATTGGACGCTTCCTGTCATTACATAGTTTCAGGGATTCTGGGAATGCAGAAAGGCCGCGCGTGCGTCCATTCACGTCGCGGCCAGCGAAAAATAAGAAGGCCGTGGACGCTCCGGAGAGCGTGCCACGGCCCGGGATGTCAGCGGTTTGGAACGACTACGACATCGGGAAGGTGGACACGGTCTCCATGGACGCAGCTGCAGCCCAGGAAGGGCGCAGCCGCGCTGACCAGAAGAAGTCCACGTTCTTTATCGAATTCATCATCTCTCTCTGCCGGTAATCGTTGTACAGGAACGGTAGGGTAAGGTCGCCGCTTCGTCAAGGGGCCATCGGCTCCCGCGCCTGCGCGATCGCCGCTTCGATCAGTCGCGCGATCTCGTCTGAATGCGCATCCTCCGGGACGTGCCCCATCCCGTCGATGATCGTCAGGCGGGCGTCAGGGATCGTCGCAGCCAGATCTCGCCCGTGTGCGGGCGGGAAGATCTCATCCTCCGAGCCGTGAATGAC
>CAYRLB010000194.1:0-2651 GCA_964424945.1 uncultured Gemmatimonas sp. | reverse complement strand
GTGATCCCCGCGTAGGCGGGGGTAGACCCCTGGACGTCGTCAGTTGGACCGAACGGGTCGCGTGATCTCGGCAGGCGGGGCCTGGCTTCGAAAGCCATGCCCAAGACCGGTCGAGTCCGGCCGATTCCTTGTCAGCACCGTCCCGCCCTCCCAGCCGCCCACCCACCCCGCCTCAGATCGCCCCCTTTGCTCCCGAACCTCACCCACCACCACCCCCCAAAAACACCAGCACTACTTGTCCGCCGCCCGCAGCGGAGACATTTATAACTATCCATCTACCCATCAACCGAACCCGGAAACACGCATCAAGGGCAGATACCGACCGGCATAGAAGAAGACCCGGTGCCGTCAAGACTGGCACCCCGTCCGTATCGATCGGCAAATCACAACCGCTCGAAAGGAGACAAGCCGTGCTTCCTACCTCCCTGATGGTCGCCCTCGCCACGGTCGCCATGACTCTGGTCCCCGCGATCGTCCTCTTCTGGGCCTGGCGGAAAGGCCTGTTCCACGACCTCGAAGCACAGAGCCGCGTCATCTTCGATGATCGGGACCTCCGCGTCGAGCGGCCCTGGGAGTCGGCGGCGGAGCAGCTCGAGCGCGAAATGGCGTTCGGCGGCGCGGAGCCGGCACTCCCCGGCGAATGGGGCGGAGCCGAGCGCGGGGGCGGTGTATGACGACTCCTGCCGAGGGTAAGCTCGCCAGCCCGGGACTTCCCGGTCGGCTCACCCGTCCCGAGATCGAAGCTGTCGCGGGGTCGCGGGGGCTGGCGCCGGAGGACCTTGAGATCCGTCTCCGCGCGGACGCATCGAGCCGCGGAACGGTACTCGCCCTCTTCGCGGTGGCGATCGTCTGGCTGCTGCTGGGATCGATCTTCGGGGATATCGCCAGCATCAAGCTGCACACCCCGGAGTTCCTGACGAACCACGCCTGGCTCACCTTCGGGCGGGTCCGTACGGCGCACCTCCATGCGGTCAACTACGGATGGGGGACGGCGGCCCTCATCGGGATGTCGCTCTGGCTCATGCCGCGGCTCGTTCATACGGAGCTCAAGGGGGCGCGCATCGCCACGCTCGGGTCGGTGCTCTTCACGATCGGGGTGGCGGTCGGGGTAGTGGCGGTTCTCGCAGGGTACAACGACGGGATGGAGTGGCTCGAAGCGCCTCGCTGGGTGGCAGGCCCCTTCCTGGTCATCGGCGGGGGGCTCATCGGTCTCTCCCTCTTCTGGACGGTCATGTCCCGCGAGTCGGAGCACCTGTACGTCAGCGTCTGGTACATCCTCGGCGCCTTCATCTGGTTCCCGATGCTGTACGTGGTGGGCAAGTGGCCGACGTACAGCGGGGTCGAGAGCGCTGCTGCGAACTGGTTCTTCGCGCACAACGTCCTCGGCTTCTGGCTCACCGCGATGAGCCTCGGCGGCGCCTACTACTTCATCCCGAAGGTCCTCGGCCGCCCCATCTACAGCTATCAGCTCTCGATCGTCGGCTTCTGGTCGCTGGCGATGTTCTACTCGCTGAACGGGATGCACCACCTGGTCGGCGGACCTCTCCCGACGTGGATGATCACGACATCGATCGTCGCGAGCGTCTTCATGTTCATCCCGGTGGTGGCGACGGCGATCAATCTGCACATGACGGTCGTCGGTCGTTTCGCGGCGATGCGCTACAGCCCGACGCTGCGCTTCGTGGTCATCGGCGGGCTCGCCTACACGGCGGTTTCGCTGCAGGGCTCCTTCACCGCCCTGCGGGAGGTGAACCGGGTGACGCACTTCACGCACTGGACGGTCGCGCACTCGCACGTCGGCGGGTACGCATTCGTCAGCTTCATGGCGTTCGGGGCGATGTACTACATCCTCCCTCGTATCCTCGAGCGGGAGTGGCCGAGCGAGCGGCTGATCCGCTGGCACTTCAGCCTGGTGCTGGCCGGGATCGCAATCTACGTCGTCGCGCTTTCCTGGGCGGGCGTCGTTCAGGGGCTGGCGCTGCTCGACCCGGCGCTCCCCTTCGAGGAGTCGGTTCGGCGCACGCTCCCGGGGCTCTGGGGGAGGTCGCTCGGGGGGCTGATTCTGACGGCGGGGCACTTCGTCTTCGCGTACCACTTCTGGATCATGGTCCGACGGCCCGAGCGGGCAGGCCGGGTCCGGCCCCCCTTCCATGATGCACGGCCGGTGCTCTACACGGCCGACGCGGAAGGAGGGAAGCGATGAAGAAGGCCGGCGACTTCATGGCCCGTTCGTCGCTCGTCGCCCTGGGCGCCTTCGCGATCATGGCGAGTGCGATCACGGTTCTGGTAGTGATCCCGAAGATCATGCTCCGGCAGGTGCAGCCGATGCCGGAGCTGCAGCCGTACACCGAGGCCCAGCTCCGCGGCAGGCAGGTCTACATCGCCAATGGCTGCGTCTACTGCCACTCGCAGCAGATCCGCGACCCCTCCTTTACCACGGATGTCGATCGAGGGTGGGGAAGCCGGGCGACGGTACCCGAGGATTATGTCTACGACCGGCCTCACCTGCTGGGCACGATGCGGACGGGGCCCGACCTGATCAACATCGGACAGCGCATCCCGAGCGAGGACTGGCACCTCGTTCACCTGTACGACCCGCGCGCGCTCGTCTCCTGGTCGACGATGCCCTCCTTCCCCTTCCTCTTCGAGGA
>CAYRLB010000193.1:0-2664 GCA_964424945.1 uncultured Gemmatimonas sp. | reverse complement strand
ATCAACCAGCGGCTCGACTTCGACCAGATCGAACTGCTCCTCGACGAGTTCGGCTTCAAGGCTGTCCGCGAGGAGGAGTACGGCGCAGAAGCAGAGACGGAGATCGTGGAGGACAAGCCGGATGAACTGGCGCCGCGTCCCCCCGTTGTCACGGTCATGGGTCACGTCGACCATGGTAAGACGTCGCTGCTCGACTACGTCCGCAAGACGAATGTCATCGCGGGCGAATCGGGCGGCATTACGCAGCACATCGGCGCGTACAACGTCGACCTGCCGGATGGCCGATCGATCACCTTCCTGGATACGCCCGGCCACGCCGCATTCACCGCGATGCGTGCCCGTGGTGCCGAGGTGACCGACCTCGTCATTCTCGTCGTGGCAGCGGACGACTCCGTCATGCCGCAGACGGTGGAAGCGATCAGCCACGCCCGCAATGCCGGGGTGCCGATCGTGGTGGCGGTCAACAAGGTCGATCTCGCGGATGCCAACCCGAGCCGCGTCAAGCAGGACCTCCTGCAGCACGGGGTGGTTCTGGAAGAGTTCGGTGGTGACGTCATGAGTGCCGACGTTTCCGCGAAGAAGGGCATCGGGATGGACGACCTTCTCGCGAAGGTCCTTCTCCAGGCCGAGGTTCTGGAGCTGACGGCGAATCCGAATCGTGAGGCGCACGGTACGGTCATCGAGTCGCAGCTCGATATCGGCAAGGGCGCAATCGCCACAGTGCTCGTCACGAACGGCACGTTGAGGGTCGGCGACTCCTTCGTCTGCGGTCTTTACGACGGTAGGGTCCGGGCAATGCTCGACGAGCGAGGGAATGCCATCCGGGCAGCCGGACCGGCAACACCCGTCCAGATCCTCGGCTTCAGCGGTGTGCCCCAGGCCGGCGATCCGCTTCTGTCCATGGACGCAGAGCGTGCGGCCGAGATCGCGCAGACGCGTCAGCGCCTCGAACGTGAGAAGCGGATGCGCATGAAGGGCCGTGGTGTCCGTCTCACGGACATCTCGAAGATGCTCGAGAAGGGCGAGGAGACGCAGCTCAACCTCGTCATCAAGGGGGACGTGGACGGATCGGTGCAGGCGCTTTCCGACTCGCTGGAACAGCTCTCCACCTCCGAGGTCAAGGTTCAGGTCATCCATCGGGCGGTTGGCGCGATCAACGAATCGGACGTCCTGCTGGCGTCGACCGCTCAGGCGATTGTCATCGGCTTCCACGTCCGTCCTACCGCGGAGGCGAGAACGATCGCCGAGCGGGAGGAGATCGACATCCGGCAGTACAGCATCATCTACGAGGCGGTCGCCGAGGTCCGCGCCGCGATGGAAGGCCTTCTCTCGCCGGAAGAGCGGGAAGTCCTGCTGGGGACTGCGGAAGTCCGCCAGATCTTCAAGGTGCCGAGGGTCGGCACGGTGGCCGGCTGCATGGTCACGGACGGCGAGATCCAGCGACGCGGCCGCGTCCGCGTCATCCGCGACGGTATTCAGGTGTACGAGGGCGAGCTGGGCAGCCTCAAGCGCTTCAAGGATGACGTCCGGGAGGTTCGTGAGGGTTTCGAGTGCGGCCTGAACGTCTCGAACTTCAATGACCTCAAGGTCGGCGACGTCATCGAGTGCTACCGGATGGAAGAGGTTGCACGTACCCTGAGCTCCGTTTCGGAGTAGCAGGGGGTGATTGTGGGGCTCGGGGTCTGGGATCTGCAGCTGCCCGGATGCCACTCACTCAAGGAGAAGCGGTCGGTTCTCAAGAGCGTCAAGGACCGGCTGCACAACCGGTTCAATGTCAGCGTGGCCGAAACGAAACACCACGACGTCCACCAGCGAAGTGAGCTGGCGGCCGTCGTGGTGTCGGTCGATCAGCCTCATGCGAATTCCGTTCTGACGGCGGTCGATCGGTTTCTGGAGGTTCAGGACGGAGTAAGGATCGCGGATTCATATACCGCGTATTATTGAGTTCTACAATTGATTTGCCGGCTGTCGATTCCGTACGATGACTCCCCGTCGAGGGCCCAGCGTGCGCCGCCGTGCTCCGACAGTTGACGCCCGATAGCCGATAGCTTTGCAATGGCCCAGTTCAGACGTACCGCCCGCCTCAATGAGCAGCTCCGCCAGGAGATCTCGCTCCTCATTCGCGCCGAAGTCCGGGATCCGCGAGTCGTTCTCGCGACCATAACGGATGTGGAAACTTCTCCCGAACTCGATCACGCCCGCGTATACATCACGGCGATGGGCGACGACGCCGAGAAGGAAGAGGTCCTGAACGGTCTGCGAAGCGCCGCCCCATTCATCCGAGGGCAGCTCGGGCGCCGTCTGCACATGCGACGGATTCCGGAACTTCACTTCGATCTGGATCGGAAGCTGGAGAATGCCCTGCGCATCGAGAGTCTGCTGAGGGAAGCGCTCCCCCCCTCCGATGACGAGGAGACGGACTCCGGGGAATGACGCCGCTGATCGGGGTCCTTCCCGTCGACAAGCCGTCCGGTCCGACCTCTCATGACATCGTCGCCATCGCCCGCCGATCGCTGGGGCTGCGCCGTATCGGCCACACCGGTACGCTCGACCCCTTCGCGTCGGGACTCATGCTCCTCTGCCTGGGTCCTGCCACACGCCTTGCCGAGTATCTTTCAGGGCTCTCCAAGGTTTACGTGGCAACGATCCGGCTCGGCACCGCGA
>CAYRLB010000192.1:1203-2696 GCA_964424945.1 uncultured Gemmatimonas sp. | reverse complement strand
TCTTGATTGGCTTCATGATCCCTTTGTTGTTCATGTCGCACCTTATCATCCTGGCGGCTCCGGCGTGCGATACCTGCGAACCGCTGTCGGGCTTCTGACTTCTCTTGCCCCGCAGGACCAATATCGATGAAAGGGAGCCCCCCGGATGTCGGGAGAGTGCAGCGATCAGCGTAGGGAGGAGTCGTAGCGGCGGATGGAGGTTTTCCCGACAGTGGGACGGATCTCCGAAGATGGCCTGCAGACCGGGCCGCCCCTGCTGGGAGGGGGCGGCCCGGAGGCACGTCGTTCGGACAGCTTTGCGGCGGCTACTCGACGATGAGAGCCGTCACCATCCCGAACATGCCGTGCTGCGACTCGGCGTGCGTCAGCACGTGGCAGTGGAAGGCCCACGTTCCGGGATTGTTGCAGTCGACGATCACATCCCAGCGCTCACCCGGGGCGACGTTCAGCGTATCGCACTTCCAGGGCATCGGCTGCGGCCAGCCATCCTTGTCGATCACCGTCATGTGCATTCCATGGAGATGCATGGGGTGGATCATCATACCCTCATTCATGTATCGGATACGCAGCTTCTGTCCGCGCTTTGCGACGATCGGCTCGGTCGCCGGGAAGCCCTTCCCATTGATCGTGAAGCCGTGGTAGCCATCGTTGAGAACCATCACATAGTCGATATCGACACGCTCGATCGCGCGAGGAGCGCGTGACTCGACGACGAAGGCGCCCAGGAGGCCCCGTCCGACCTGCTCCGCCGCGTTATGGTGCGAGTGGTACATGTGCGAGCCACTGTTCGGCACAGTGAACTCGTACGTATAGCTCTCACCAGGCTTTACGGGAGGCTGCGTCAGGAAGGGCACACCATCCTGGTCGTTCGGGATCTCGAGCCCGTGGAAGTGGATCGCCGTCGACTCTTCGAGCTGGTTGTGAAGATTGATGCGGACCCGATCGCCCTCCCGGACGCGGATCTGCGGACCGGGCACCTGCTCATTGTACGCCCACGCCTCGACGCTCTTCCCGGGCTCCGTCTCCCACTGGATCCTGGAAGCGGTGAGGTCGTAAACCTTCACGCCATTCTCGAGCTTCGGCTCCAGAAGCTGATTTCCCTTGCCCTTGGTCGGGGCCGGGAAGGCCTTCACACCGGCTTCGTGCATCGCGTCCATCTCGTCCGCGATTTCGCGCGCGGTGCGGGTCGGGGCCGCCGCCGGGGCCGCTGTGGCCGCGCCAGAAGCCGCTGCGGTGCCGGATGCCTCGGTATCGCTGCACCCGACGATCGCGCCCGCTGCGAAGGGTGCCGCGAGTCCCAGGGCAGAGAGCCGCAGGAATGTCCTTCGGGAAGAAGTGAACTCGGCGTCTGCCGAGACGGGATGCGCTTCCTCTTCGATGTGCTTCGTTTCGATTGACTCGCTCATTCTGATCTCCGGAGTTCCTCGCGTGCAGTTCTGTCCTGCGACGTCGGGAAGATCGGGAGAGACAGCTTCCGCGTCTGTGGGAAAGGC
>CAYRLB010000192.1:0-1103 GCA_964424945.1 uncultured Gemmatimonas sp. | reverse complement strand
GTCGACGATCCTGATGCTGCCCTTCTCTTCTACCGCGACGCCCTGGGACTGACCGTCCAGGACGAGACCGCGTATGAGGGGTTTCGCTGGGTCACCCTCGTCTCGGAGTCGAGCCCGGATGTGCGGATCGTCCTCTCGCAACCGCACGCCGGTCGTTCCCGGGAGGATGGGGACGCCGTCGCTGCCCTCCTCGCCAAGGGTGAGCTCGGTTCCATCAACCTCCGGACGAGCGACCTTGCCGAGACCTTCGCCCGGGCCGCCGCTACCCCCGGCGTCGAAGTGCTCGAGGAGCCGGCGGACCGCTTCTGGGGCGCCCGGGACGCCGCCGTGCGTGACCCGGCAGGCAACATCGTGCGTATCGAGCAGGCGTAGTCGAACCCCCGCGCGAGGGCCCGCCGCCCGTCGCTACCGAAGAACTGCTGCCACTGCCGAGGGATAGCCTGATGAACTGGAACGCATGGATCCGACAGATGCACCGGTGGGTGTCCGTCATCTTCACGCTGGTGGTACTCGTCGTCACCTTTCTCACCGTGCGCGGTGGGGAGGAACCGGCGGAGTGGATTTATCTGACGCCGCTGCTCCCACTCGCACTGCTCTTTCTCACCGGTGCCTACCTGTTCGTTCTACCCTATCTCGGCCGGCGACGAAGGGCTCCCGGCGGCCCCGGCCGCTGAGGGCCTTCCAGGCTATCCACCATTTCGAATCGAAGATCATCCTCACTCATGCGTCATCCAGCCGACCGTCATGACCTTATCCGCGTGCAGGGTGCGCGCGAGAACAACCTCAAAGATGTAAGCGTCGAGATCCCCAAGCGACGGCTTACCGTATTCACCGGCGTTTCCGGATCGGGGAAGTCGTCGCTCGTGTTCGGGACGATTGCCGCGGAGTCCCAGAGGCTCATCAACGAGACGTACAGCGCGTTCCTGCAAGGCTTCATGGGGAGCGCAGGTCGCCCCGAAGTCGATGTGCTTGAAGGGCTTACGACGGCGATTATCGTCGACCAGGAGCGGATGGGCGCGAACTCCCGCTCCACCGTCGGAACGGCCACGGACGCGAACGCGATGCTCCGGGTGCTCTTCAGCCGGCTTGGCCAGCCGCACATC
>CAYRLB010000191.1:0-2706 GCA_964424945.1 uncultured Gemmatimonas sp. | reverse complement strand
ACATCCAGATCAACACGCGGGACATCCTCTTCATCTGCGGCGGTGCGTTCGACGGTCTGGAGAAGATCATCGAAGGGCGGACGGGACGTCAGCAGATCGGGTTCTCGATCGGAGGGGGTGGGGCTGTGGTCGCCGGCGATCGGAACCCCTTCAAGGAGGTCGAGCCGGAAGATCTGCTGCGCTTCGGTCTCATTCCGGAGCTGGTTGGCCGACTCCCGGTCGTGGTGACGCTCGACAACCTCGATGAGGATGCGCTGGTACGTATCCTTTCGGAGCCGAAGAACGCGATCATCAAGCAGTACAAGAAGATCCTCGGGATGGAAGGTGTGGGTCTGACCTTCGATCCGGCAGCCGTTCGGGCCATCGCGCGGAAGGCGCTGGAGCGTGGAACGGGTGCACGCGGCCTGCGGGCGGTAATCGAGGAGGTGATGTGCGAGGTCATGTTCGACATCCCCTCGCGCGCGGATGTGCGTGAGGTGGTGGTGACGCCGGAAAGCATCACCGACGGGATCCCGCCACTGCTGATCCTCGGCGCTGAACCGAAACAGAAGAAGGAAGCGTAGGAGAACGAAGACGCCCCCGTCGCATGCGACGGGGGCGTCCTCGTTTAATGGCAACAAGGTATTCCTCCTGGAGCCACCTTCCTTTCGGGCCCTTTCTCCCCTTCCCTACCGGAAGACCCGCATCTTCCGCGGGATGACGAAGACACTGTCGCCCGGCTGAAGCTGCAGCAGATCGAACTGCTCCCTCGGCACCACCGCCTCGATCTGATCCGAAGACTGAAGCAGAACGAGCTCGACCCTTGCCAGAGGGCCCGCCGAGTTCGCCGCGACGACCTTCGCCGGCATTCCGGTCCTGCCGGCGAGGTCGCGGACGATCTCCAGCTCGTGCGGCCTTACGAAGCCCACGGCCTCGTCCGCATCCTCGACATCGAGGTTCGGCACGCCGATCTCCGTCTCCCCGAAGAACGCCTTCCCCGACTGAACGCGCGCGTGGAAGCGGTTGACCGATCCGAGGAAGTCGTAGACGAAGGGCGTTGCAGGGTGGTTGTAGACCTCGTCCGGAGCGCCGACCTGCTCGATCCTGCCGCCATTCATGACAACGACGCTGTCGGAAACCTCGAGGGCTTCCTCCTGGTCATGCGTAACGAAGAGGCTGGTGATATGGATCTCGTCGTGGAGGCGCCGCAGCCAGCGGCGCAGCTCGATACGGACCTTCGCGTCGAGCGCCCCGAATGGCTCGTCGAGCAGGAGGACCTTCGGCTCGACCGCAAGCGCACGGGCGAGGGCGATCCGCTGGCGCTGCCCGCCGGAGAGCTGGCTCGGGTAACGATCCGCAAGCCAGTCGAGCTGCACGAGCTTGAGGAGGTTGTTGACCCGCTCCGCAATTTCCTTGCGGGAGGGCCGCACCTTCCGCGGCTGCACCCGGAGGCCGAAGGCGACGTTCTCGAAAACGCTCATATGGCGGAAGAGCGCGTAATGCTGGAAGACGAAGCCCACCTTCCGATCGCCGACCGGCCGACCCGCGACGTCCTCATCCTGGAAGAGGACCTGACCGCTGCCCGGATCCGCCTGCTCCAGCCCCGCGATGATGCGAAGGAGCGTCGTCTTTCCGGATCCGGATGGCCCCAGTAGCGCCATCAGCTGGCCGCTGGGAACATCCAGGCTGACGTCGCTGAGGGCCGCGAAGGAGCCGAATGATTTACTGATATTTCGAACGCTGATACTCATCGGGGCGCCATCTCTTCGTCGCTGAGTGTGTGGGAGGTCCTCATCTCGATCACTGACTTGAGCGCGAGTGTGATGAGCGCGAGGATCGCAAGCAGCGATGCGACCGCGAATGCGGCAGCGAAGTTGTATTCATTGTAAACGATCTCGACATGGAGCGGCATCGTGTTCGTACGCCCGCGGATGTGACCCGAAACCACCGACACCGCGCCGAACTCTCCCATCGCGCGCGCGTTGCACAGGATCACCCCGTAGAGCAGACCCCACTTGATGTTCGGGACCGTGACCCGCCAGAAGGTCTGCCAACCGGTGGCGCCGAGAACGCGAGCCGCCTGCTCCTCCTCCGAACCCTGCGCCTCCATCAGCGGAATGAGCTCCCGCGCGACGAAAGGGAAGGTGACGAACATGGTGGCGATCACGATTCCCGGGACCGCGAAGATGATCTGCAGGTCGTGCTCGCGCAGCCATGGGCCCATCCAGCCGTGGAGGCCGAAGACGAAGACGTAGATCATGCCGGCGATGACCGGCGACACCGCGAAGGGCAGATCGATCAGGGTTATCAGGACCTGCTTCCCCCGGAACTCGAACTTTCCGATCGCCCAGGCTGCGCAAACGCCGAAAACCGCGTTCGCCGGGACCGCGATGGCTGCCGTAAGGAGCGTCAGCTTGATCGCCGCCCTCGCTTCGGGATGGGTGATCGCCGCCACGTAGGTATCGAACCCCGACGCAAATGCCTGGGTGAAAACCAGGATCAGCGGAAGGAAGAGGAAGACACCGACGAAGGTCAGCGCGATCGCCGTCAGAATGAACCGCACATAGACCGGTTCGTTCGTCGCAGGATTGCGAACGGTGTTGCCGCGTCGCATCCGGATGGGGGCTGCTCCAGCCATCAGGCCCCCGCCGCGATCTGATACCTGCGGCTCCACCACTGCAGCAGGTTTATCGTCAACAGAAGAAGGAAGGAGGCGAGCAGCATGAC
>CAYRLB010000190.1:0-2712 GCA_964424945.1 uncultured Gemmatimonas sp. | reverse complement strand
CTCTCCGATCGGATCTCAACAGCAGCCCCACCCCTTTTCCGCGCGAACGATGTCTGAGCCAATCTCCCCGGACGGCGATACATCATTCTTTCGGCAGTTCCTGGAGGAAGTCCGCGATTTCGCGATCTACCGACTCGGCCCGGACGGTTGCATAGAGAGCTGGAACCGCGGAGCCGAGCACATCTTCGGGTATCGGACGGAGGATGTTCTCGGCCGCCATTTCTCCGTCTTCTTCACGGAAGAGGACCGGAAGGCAGGCCGCCCGGAAGCCCTTCTCAGGGAGGCGCTCGAGAAGGGGCGTTCCGAAGACGAAGGCTGGCGAGTCTCTTCCGGCGCTGCGCTGATCTGGACGAGCGGCGTCTATACCTCCGTGAGACGGCCGGATGGGAGCCTGAGCGGGTATGTGAAGGTCACCCGGGATCTGAGCGAGCGTCGCCATCGGGAAGCCGAGCTGGTGAGCGCCAATGCCGCACGGCAGGCCGCCGAGACCTCTGTCGCAGGCCTCCGCTTCCTCGTCTCGGCCAGCGAGGCGCTCGCATCGTCGCTGGATTATGAGGCGGTTCTGAACACCGTCGCGCGAATGGCGGTCTCCGAGTTCGCCGACTGGTGTACGGTCGACCTCGTCCACGGAAACGAGTTACGGCGTGTCGCGATGGCGCACACGGACCCCGCGCGGGTGGAGCTGGCGCGAGAGTACGGAAGGCGCTTCCCTCCCGACCGGAGAGCCGCCACGGGGAGCTGGAATGTTGTACGGACCGGCGAGGCGGAATATTGCCCGGATATCAGCGACGAGATGCTTGCCCGCACCGTTGCTGATGCGGAACAGTTGGCAATGTTGCAGGAGCTGGGCGTGCGCTCCTCGCTCTCCGTCCCGCTCGTCGGCTCCTCGCGGACGGTCGTCGGGGTTCTTTCACTCGTCCTCGGAGAGTCGGAACGTCAGCTCAGCGAGTATGAGTTCTGGCTTGCCCGTCAGCTCGGGAGGCAGGCGGGGTTGTCGATCGAGAATGCAGCCCTTCATCGGGAGCTCGAGCAGCAGCACGCGCAGCTTGCGGAGACGGCGATCGAGCTCGAGCAGCAGACGGAGGAGCTTCAGACGCAGGCCGTTCACATGGAAGATCTGATGGCGGAACTCGAGGCGGCCAACAGGGAGCTTCGGGTAAGAACGGCAGAGGCGGAAAGCGCCAATCACGCCAAGGCGGATTTTCTGGCGATGATGAGTCACGAGCTGCGGACCCCTCTGAACGCAATCTTCGGGTATGCTGACCTGTTGGAGCTCGGCATCCACGGCCCGATCACTCCTGACCAGCGAAACGCGCTCGACCGGATCAAGCGGAATCAACGATCCCTGCTTGGCCTCATCAACGATGTTCTGAACTTCGCCAAGGTCGAGGCGGGCAAGCTGGAGCTGACCCTCGCTCCGATTTCGATCACGACGATCCTCTCCGAGGTCGAAGGAGTGGTCGCTCCGCAGGTCGAGAGGAAGGGAATCCAGTTCCGCTGCCCGAAGCCCGCTCCGGACTTCCACCTCCGGGGTGATCTCGAAAGGGTGGAGCAGATTCTGTTGAACCTCGTAACCAACGCGATAAAGTTTACCGAGCCGGGGGGCAGCATCGAGGTTTCCACGAGCCCCGGCCTAGAAAGCGTGAGCATCCGCGTCCTGGATACAGGCGCAGGAATTCCGCCCGAGCGCCTCGAGGTCATTTTCGACCCCTTCATCCAGCTGAATCGGGTTCAGGACGGGGAGGCAAAGGGGGTGGGACTGGGATTGGCAATCAGCCGTAACCTCGCCGTAGCCATGGGTGGTCGGTTGGTTGCCACGCCCGGGCTGGATCAGGGATCGGAATTCGTGCTCACCCTGCCGAGGGCCGACTGAAGTCCGTTTGATGGGGTAGGTTTCCTGTCTCCATGATCAAAAGAGAGAAGCCGCCTCCAGCCATCAGGCCTGGAGGCGGCTTCTTCACCTTACCTGGGCGCGTGGCGCGGGTAAGGGCGACGATGGGCCCGCCGCGTCCGGAACCGCAGCTCCAAAGGTCAGAGTGCAGCCCCGGCCGCCCGGCTCCCTGTTCTACTCCGGATTCTTCTCGATCTCCTCAGCCACGGGCGGCGAAACATCCGAAGGCATCGGCTGCGTCGGGTCAACCTCTACCGGCGTGTTCTCCTCGGCCTTCTTCGGGAACATAAGCGAGGCAATGACGGAAAGCGTCAGGATCCCCGCGACGGTGCCGAGCGAAATGCCGATATGAACGTGGATGTCGAAGAAGGTAAGGAGCATCTTCGTACCGACGAACACCAGAACGGCGGCCAGCCCCAGCTTGAGGAAGTGGAACTTGTCGATGACCCCGGCGAGCAGGAAGTACATCGACCGGAGGCCGAGAATCGCGAAGACGTTCGAGGTATAGACGATAAATGGATCCCGCGTGATCGCGAAGATGGCGGGAATCGAGTCTACCGCGAAGATGAGGTCGGTCGTTTCGACCATGATCAGCACGACGAAGAGCGGCGTAACCGCGCGCTTCATCTGGCCATTGACCATCATGCGGGTGAAGAAGCGCTGCCCCTCGTATTCCGGGCTGACCGGCACCATCCGCCGGACCAGGCGAAGAACCGGATTCGCGCTCGGCTCGATATGGGTGTCGTCCTGTGTGGCCATCCGGATTCCGGTGAACACCAGGAAGGCGCCGAAGACGTAGATGATCCAGTGGAAGCGCTCGA
>CAYRLB010000189.1:0-2758 GCA_964424945.1 uncultured Gemmatimonas sp. | reverse complement strand
CTTCACAGTTCCGGGCCGTTGTCTTCTGGCTCGCCCCCCTTCTGATCCTTACGGCATGCGGTGACGATGGTCCCACCGGTCCGGATCAGGGCGAGTACTACATGAGTGCCAGCATCAATGGGCAGAGCTGGAATGCGCTCTCGAACCAGATCGTCGCGGGGCCCTCAAGCGCCATTCCCGGGTCTATCTTCTTCCAGGGCGCATCTCTCGGCACTCCGGGGCATGCCGTCGCGATAGCGCTCGGCCGCATCACAGGCCCGGGGCAGTACCCGCTTGGAATGAATCCCGGAACGGGTTCGGGTGGCACCGTCACCTATACCTCCGGCGCGCAGGCCTTCACCACACCGCTGACCGGGGCGGCCGGTTCAATCACGATCTCCGAGATTTCCTCGGACGCGGTGACGGGCACCTTCCAGCTGACCGCGACCCCCCTGGTCGGCGACGAAGCTCCCGTCTCGATAACCAACGGAAGATTCCATGTCCCGTTGAGTTCCGGCTTCGAAGTAGCGCCTCCGGAAGAGCGAGGCAATCTGATCTCGCTGACCTTCGGCGGAGCCGCGACGGGGCAGTTCGTCGGAGGAACGGTAGCCGCAGCGGGTGAGCCTGGCACGCTCATGACATTCTCCGGGACGAATCAGACGTACACGGTCATCGTGGCCCTGTCCAGCGTCTCCGCGGTTGGCACCGAACCCCTTCAGAATACGCTGCCCATCCGACGGATATCGGTACAGCCGACCAGCGGGACCGGGGTCTGGGGCAACAATCCGAACGATTCCGGGACGATCACCGTCACGTCGGTAACTGGCGGGCGGATTCAGGGGACCTTCACCGGGACTCTCGCCCCATCCCAGGGCGCCGTCGGCAACCTGCAGGTGACCAACGGGCAGTTCGATATCATGATCCCGTAGTAGCTGGAAGCGCCCGGGCGTATTCCGAGAGAACAGGACCGGCAGACGAAGGACGGGCTGCCGGTCCTGTCTTTATCGGCAGCTTTCTTCGCAGAGCAGGGTTCACTGAGGCGTTTCGATCAGGATCAGGGAGTTGATGAAGGCGACGCCCCCGCGGCCGGGTGACGTTGCATCCATTGGGGCTTCCGGCGCGCCGGCGAGAGCGTCCCTGACTTCATACGGTCAGAGCTCCGTCGTATCCGGCAGAGCCTCAGATGCTTCCGAATGAACAGCTCCGTCTCGGGAGGCACGAACAGCCCCATCCCTTACCTTCGCTCAGCCAGAACGTAGGCCACGATCGCGTTGGCGTGTCCGTGTCCGAGACCGTGATCGGACTTCAGCTTTCCGACGATCTCCATGTGCTTCAGACCGTCGAGGCTACGGACGATCGCGAGCCAGTGCTCGATCGGTTGACCGTACTTCTTCTCGATCGACGGAAAGTAGGATGCAGGGCCCTTGGGCTTCTCTTCTGCTGTCATGATCGAAGGGGTTCGTAGAAGATCTCACGGGCAGCGGATATAACCTTCTGCGACTGACGCGCACCCGAGCAGAAGAGTCAGAAGGTGGCCGGCGGTTGGCCAGGAGCGACTGCCCGGACTCAGGGGGTGAAGCTACCGGCGGCGAAGTCCCAGATCTCTCCATGATCCGCATCGGCGAGTACGCCGCTGGCGAGTCGAAGGTTGCGCTGCCAGGACCGCTCGGTGCCCTCCGCATCCACGCGGAAGGTCAGGGCATCATGCATCGCATCGGCAGCGATCCACAGTCTGGTTTCCACACTGAGGCCGATCTCCGTCACGCACGATTCGATGACGGCCGCCCATCCCTCCTTCCAAGCGGTTACCTCCATGACGCGGCCGGAAAGCGCAGCATCGCCCGGATGCAGACGTGGCCCCGCGTCGATCGGCCGAGGAAGCTCGACGACCCGCGTCTCTCCACGCTTCTCGGAGAAGTACTGCATCGCAGAGAAGAGCGACACCTCGGTCCCCCTGATGACCATCAGGAGTACGCAGCCCCGGTAGACGGCGTCCGTTGACCAGGCGCGCGCTGCATCATCCGCCTGTGCATGGAGATCGGTGAGCCAGGCTGCGCCTGGGATACTGTTGATGCGCGCGGCCTGGTTGGCGCGGTGACGGGCGAGGGCGTCCGTCATCGTCCTGATCTCCGCCGGTGAATGGCCCTGCCAGTCAGTGACCTCACCGACCACCCGGAGCGGGAAGCGCGATCGGTAGGATTTCGTAGGGTTCCCCGCGAACTTCTTGTCGGTAAGGTCCGGATCGTCTTCGAACGGGCCCGTCGGCTCCACGATATAGATGCGGCCGGGTCCATCTCCCGCAGCAAGCTCCGCAGCCCACGGCGAAAGGATCGCGCTCATGTAGACCCAAGCGCTGGTTCGCATGCCATGGCCGTAGTTGGAGCGGAACCCGGGAGTGATCAGCTCTCCCGGGCTCAGGTCGGCTTTGGTGCCGTGGTAGAAGGGTCCGGAAACGACCTCCGTGCGATCACTCTTTTTCGTTACCGGAGCCATGTTCTCTCAGGATTTCGGCGACAGACCAGCACCCCGGCGGCTGGTTCTACTAGCTCTTTCCGAACGCCTCGGCCCCCGCTTCTGCAACTTCCTGATCCTGAACACCGGTCCCGCCGCTCACACCGATCGCGCCCACTACCTGCTCACCCTCCCGTAGTGGCACACCACCGGCGAAGATCATCACTTTCCCGCCGTTTGAGGCGTGGATTCCGAAGAACTGACCGCCCGACTGGCTCTCGCCGGCGAGATCCTCAGTCGAAATATCGAAGGCACGAGCGGTCCAGGC
>CAYRLB010000188.1:0-2784 GCA_964424945.1 uncultured Gemmatimonas sp. | reverse complement strand
ACGAAGATCGTGTCGACCCCGACGCCGATCCTCAGCTCCGAGGCGTTCATCCAGGACGAATTCGGGCTTATCGGCGGGCAGCTCGAGCCCGTGGATCCCGGCTATCCCGGGGGGCCCAGCCAGAGCCAGCTGTCGGCCGCTGCTGCACTGCTCCAAGGCGTGGGTATCGGGCTCGACATCGAAGTCCCGGCCCCCGCCGCTGGCCAGACCCCTCAGCAGGCGAATCAGGCCAGGAACGCGGCCCGCAATGCGGCTATCCAGGCGGCCCTGGCAGAACTGCCAACGCCCAGTCACGGCGCCACGGTAGACCAGGTAAGCCTCGTCATTACGAATCCCTCCCATCCGCTGGCGGCGGGATTGTCGGGTCGTGTGCAGGTCTATCGCGTCCTGCGGGAGATGAACTGGGGCGCGGTCGCCAATCTCGCCCCGGGGGCTGAAGTCATTGCGACTCTTCCGGACTACCCGGACGCAGCCGTGATCTACTACGTACCGAAGGGTGGGCAGCTGGCCGACGGACAGCCCGCTCCCGGTCTGCGCATCCATTACTTCATCGAGAACGAGAACGGCCCCGGAACCCATAACCTGATGACGGAGGAAGGCTTCCGGCTGTTCGACGCGGCGGTGAGCTACGCTTTGAGTGCAGAGTAGGAGATAAGGGGCGCCATGCGACGCCGGGGCTGAGGACCCAGTAGTCGTCGCAGAGTTCCAGGAAAGAGAAAGAGGCGGCCGTCTTCGATGACGGCCGCCTCTTTCTGCCTTCCCGCGATACGAGCTAGGCGGAATACGCCTCAACCGGCACACAGCTGCAAACGAGATTCCGATCCCCATACGCCGCCTCCACCCGCGCCACCGCCGGCCAGAACTTCCCCTCCCGCACCCACGCCACCGGAAACGCCGCGCGCTCCCGCCCGTACGCATGCGTCCACTCGTCCGCGCACACCTCACCGGCCGTATGCGGCGCCCCCTTCAGCGGATTATCATCGCGCGGCAGCATCCCCAGCTCCACCTCGCGCGCCTCCTCCCGGATCGCGATCATCGCCTCGCAGAAGCGATTGATTTCCGCCTTCGGCTCGCTCTCCGTCGGCTCGATCATCAGCGTCCCGGCAACCGGGAAGGACACCGTCGGCGCGTGGAAGCCGTAGTCCATCAGCCGCTTGGCGATATCCTCGACCTCGATGCCCGCGAGCCCCTTCAGCGACCGCGTATCCACGATGCACTCGTGCGCGACATTCCCCTGCGCCCCGCGGTACAGCACCGGGAAGTGGTCCTCCAGCCGGTGCGCGATGTAGTTCGCGCTCAGGATCGCGACCTTGCTGGCGAGCGTCAGCCCCTCGCCCCCCATCATCCGGATATAGACCCAGGGAATCGGCAGGATGCTCGGGCTCCCCCAGGGCGCCGCCGACACCGCGTGCGTCGACCCGCCATTCACCTCGACCACCGCGTGCCCCGGCAGGAAAGGAACCAGGTGCGACGCGACCCCGATCGGCCCCATCCCCGGGCCGCCGCCGCCATGAGGGATGCAGAAAGTCTTGTGGAGGTTCAGATGGCAGACATCCGCACCGATGTCGCCCGGGCGGCAGAGCCCGACCTGCGCGTTCATGTTGGCGCCATCCATGTAGACCTGGCCGCCATTCGCGTGGATGACCTCGCACACCTCGCGGATCGTCTCCTCGAACACTCCGTACGTCGAAGGATAGGTGACCATCAGCGCCGCCAGCCGGTCCGCGTGCTGCTCCGCCTTCGCCCGCAGATCCGCGACGTCGATGTTCCCGTTCTCCTCCGTCTTCGTCACCACCACCTGCATCCCCGCCAGAACCGCGCTCGCCGGATTCGTCCCGTGCGCCGACTGCGGGATCAGGCAGACATTGCGATGTGTATCGCCGCGCGAATCGTGGTAGCGCTTGATCGCGAGAAGCCCCGCGAACTCCCCCTGCGACCCCGCATTCGGCTGCAGCGCCACCGCCGCGAAGCCCGTGATCTCCGCGAGCTGCGCCTCGAGCCGTTCGAAGAGCTCCCGATAGCCCTCCGCCTGCTCGCGCGGCGCGAAGGGGTGGATCTTCCCGAACTCCGCCCAGGTGATCGGGATCATCTCGGCGGTCGCGTTAAGCTTCATCGTGCAGGAGCCGAGCGGGATCATCGAGTGGGTCAGCGACAGGTCGCGCGACTCGAGGCGGCGCATGTAGCGGAGCATCTCCGTCTCGGAATGGTGCGTGTCGAAGACCGGGTGCGTGAGATACTCGCTCGTGCGGCGGACCGCGGTCGGGAGCGGGGATTCGACCTCCCGCCCGATCAGCGCATCGATATTGCTCGCGCCGAAGATGTCGAGCAGGTCACGGAGATCGTCGGCGCCGACCGTCTCGTCGAGGGCGATGACGAGCGTGGCGTCATCGAGGCGGCGGAGGTTGATGCCGCGCTCGGCTGCCGCGTCGAAGAAGTGCTGCGCGCCCTGGTTGGCCGGCCGGACCGCGACAGTATCGAAGAAGTGCTCATGGACGACATCGTGCCCCGCCTGACGCAGCCCCTCCGCAAGGATCACAGCGTTGCGATGGACCTTCTCGCCGATGCGGCGGAGCCCGCGCGGCCCGTGATAGACCGCGTACATCCCCGCGACGACCGCCAGAAGAACCTGCGCCGTGCAGATGTTGCTCGTCGCCTTCTCCCGGCGGATGTGCTGCTCGCGCGTCTGAAGGGCCATCCGCAGGGCAGGGTTGCCGTGCCGGTCGCGCGACAGCCCGATGATGCGGCCCGGGATGAGGCGCTTGTACTCGTCGCGGCAGGAGAAGA
>CAYRLB010000187.1:0-2794 GCA_964424945.1 uncultured Gemmatimonas sp. | reverse complement strand
CATCCGCTGGCGGTTGCGGGCATCCGCTATCGGGCGCGGCATGACGATGACGATCATTCCATAGCACTCTTCGATCGTGCCAGAGATGCAGTGCGCGTGCTGGATTCCAAGCCGCTGCTCCACTCCGCCCGGATTCCGGTTCTCAGGGAGTGCCTGGATCGCTACACCGTCAGACTTGCTCCCTGATCGGCTGGTCACCCAGACTGGGAAATTTCAACCGTTTAAGGTGGCACATCGGTCATTGGATCCGAGTCGGGCGTACTATTGGCTTCAGAGAGATTTCCTGGCCATTGGTTTCCGATCGGCGGAGCGTTTCGCGGGACCAGCCTGGGTTTCCGGAAGTACGCAGCTCCTGCCCCGATTAAGTATCCTTGAGTACCAGCTCGTCGCGAACTGAGTCATCCCAGCCGCGCCAGCTTCTTTCGGGCGAGCCGCCAGCAGCGGTTGCAGGACCGGCGTGCGATCGCGGAGGATACGCGAGTGTTGTGTGCGGCGACACGAGGGCTTCTTCGACTGCGCCCAAACCGAGCAGATCCGACCATCTACGGAAAACCCCGTTGCGATCAGTGACGCACCTCCCTATGTTGGCTACGGGAAAACCAGTAACCAGGCGAAAGGGCGACTGTGAGCAGATTGGCACGGCGTGAGAATGAAGCGAAGGACGCGGGACAGCGAACCGGGCACGCCGTCCGGGTATCTCCGGAAAGGCGGCCCTCGTGCGGCTCATCCGCAGGGGTGCGCCTACCCGATCCCCCGACGACCTCCGTCGTGACCTCACACGCCTACCGGCACCTGATCGTCGCAGCCGCCCTCCTGCCCGCCCTCGCCGCCTGTGGCGATTCCGGCGCGCCACCCGCGGGAACCGCGATCGTCCGCGACAGCGCCGGCGTGACGATTGTGGAGAGTTTCGCCCCTGCCTGGGACGAAGACGACGCATGGCAACTCTCCGCCAAGCCCCTTCTGGAGATCGGAGCGACGGACGGGCCGCCGGAGTACCTCTTCAACCGTATCGTCGGAGCAGTGAGGCTCGAGGACGGAAGCATCGTCGTCGCAAACGCCGGATCGCAGCAGATCCGCTTCTACAACGCTTCAGGGACACATCAACGCTCGATAGGCCGCAGCGGCTCGGGGCCCGGCGAGTTTCAGTCGATCGGATGGCTGGACCGCTTCCGAGGCGACAGCCTGGTGGCGCACGACCCGCAGAGCGCCCGTGCCACGGTCATCACCCGTGCAGGCGAGTTCGCCCGGGCCATCCCGCTCGCGCGTCACAGCTCGGGCGGCATGCCCAGCCTGCTCGATGTTGCAGAGGACGGGACCTTCATCGGAAGTGTGAGCACCGTGCGCGAGCCTGATGACCTGGCCAGCGGCATGCTCAGCGCGCCGGTGACCTACTACCGGCTCTCACCGGATGACGGATCACTCCACGATTCGTTAGTCACGCTGCCAGGCCAGGCGTCTCACCTGCAGGTCACAGAGTCCAGCATCACCGTCATGCGGCCGCTGATTGGCCCGGCGCCTCACGCGGCGGCTACGGGCGACGCGATATTCATCGGCTTCGGCGGATCATTCGAGATCCGGGAGTTCACCCCGGATGGCGCTCTGCAGAGGCTGATCAGACGAGCCGGGGATCCACGGCCTCTCACGGAGTCGGAACTCGCGGCCCTGCGTGAAGAGCGGCTGGCCGGCGTGGCGCCGGAGATGATTCAAGGGGTGACCCACGTGCTGGCGTCGATGCCCACGCCGGCGTTTCGTCCGGCTTTCGCGAGCCTGCTTGCGGACGCGGCCGGATATCTCTGGGTGGAGGAGTCCAATCTTCCCGGGGAGCCGAATGGATGGGCGGTGTTCGACGCGGAGGGGCGTCTGCTGGGTTCGATGGAGCTTCCTGATGGATTCACGCCCTTTGAGGTCGGCGATGACTATATCCTTGGGGTCGCCACGGACGACTTTGGCGTCGAGCGTCTGCAGGTTTATGGGTTGGGGAAGTCCTGATCGTCGGGAGGTCGATTCTTCACCATGTGTCTTCAGGTCCCCCGAAACTGAGGAGGCGCCGTCGTATGGAGAGAGACCGGCAGGCGGGACTTCATTCGACAGATCCCGGGTAGGCTCGACGCCGTGAGGTTCGCGAGTGGCGGACTCTCGGATAGTTGAGGCGAGAAGGGGCGGTGGCAGGAAAAGTCGTAACTTATTTAGGTGGCATGAGTTGCAAAAAAGTCTTGCTTTTTCAAGGTAAGACATGCATCGTTGGCAGTGCCTCACCTGATTTCTGCAGCAACAAGTCGAAACGCCGCTTCAGGGCGGATGTATTTCGGCACCTGATCATAAATAGCCCCCTCGCGACTTCGGTGCGGATCACGGGCTGTCGGTCGTCTTTGCTGGATGCCGTACGGTAGTCAGGCGGAAGATGTTGACCGGACCGCGCTATTGTATCAGTGCAGCGATATCTATCGAGAACCCAAGCGTGGGTTCGCTCATCCGCTGAGATGTTCTGATCTCCGCCGAGATAGGCTCGTTGGGTCCATCGTTCCGAATGCGCATCCATCCTGGAAGGCCGGGTAGGTCCTGTACAGCCGTCTCGTAGGCATAGTGCAATCTACGGCCAACAAAGCTCATCAATGCCGTACAAAGCGATCGCGCCGGGAAAAATGGCAGGAGTCCGAAATGAGCCGTCTCGGGCGATATGGAGCCTATCCATCCTCGTCGGGGCGCTTGGGCTCATCGGATCGATGATCGCATGTGCTGATGTCCATATCGACCCTGCGGAAGTCGAGCTCGCGACCGAGATGATGATCGCCCC
>CAYRLB010000186.1:0-2814 GCA_964424945.1 uncultured Gemmatimonas sp. | reverse complement strand
GGGGCGTGGACGTCACGGTCACGGCCAGCCAGAAGGGTCTGATGCTTCCGCCCGGTCTGTCGTTCAACGTCATCAGCGCCCGTGCAAAGGAGGCCAACGCCTCAGCGCGCATGCCACGCTCGGACTGGGACTGGCAGCGGATGATGGCGCAGAACGTCGAAGGCTACTTCCCCTTCACTCCTTCGACCAACCTGATCTACGGGCTCCGTGAGGCGATCCGGATGTTGCGGGAGGAAGGGCTCGAGAATGTCTTCGAGCGCCACGCCCGGTACGGCCGCGCCACAAGAAGCGCGGTTCAGGCCTGGGGTCTGGAGATCCAGGCAACGGATCCTGACCAGCAGAGCAACGTTCTCACGGCGGTTCGCCTGCCCGACGGCATCGACGCTGACCGCTTCCGCCGCTTCGTGCTCGATCGCTTCAACCTTGCCCTCGGCTCGGGACTCGGCCGGGTGCTCGGGAAGGTTTACCGGATCGGCCACCTGGGCGACTTCAACGATGTGATGCTGCTCGGGACCCTGGCGGCCGTCGAATCGGGGATGGTGCTGTTCGACGTGCCGGTCGAGAGGGGCGGGGTCGAAGCCGCGATGAGATCGCTCGAAGAAAGCTGATCAGGAAGTACCCTGATGCGAAAGAGCCCCCGGGTGGATCATCGGCACCCCGGGGGCTCGTTCGTTCCCGGTTCCGCCAGCTTCCCGATGAGGCTGGCGGGACCGAGCGCTACCTAGTCCTCGAGGAAGCGTGATTTCTTCGGGGTACTGTTAAGAAGAACCGGAAAGGCTTACTTTCATTGGAGTTAGTCCGATTCCTGGCAGAATCACTATTCCAAATCAGCAAACCTTTCCGGTGAAGAGAATATCGCACAGTCAGAGCCTTCGGAACAGTACCCGACGCAAGCGGAAGGTGGAGGCGCGCCATGCGCAGGCGGGCCATTGGACGGCACAGGCGCAGCCGATGTTCAGTTCGGGCAAGGTGCACTACGAGATCGGGGCGAACACGGATGCCATGAGCTTCGGCGGCATTGGTGCCATCCATCGGCTGGTCACGAAGCTCGGGCTGCCGAAGGAAATCGACGAGCAGGTGAAGCTGCTGAAGGTGCATCTGCCGTATCATGAGTCGGACCACGTGCTCAACCTCGCCTACAACGTGATGTGCGGTGGGACGAAGCTGGAGGATATCGAGCGACTGCGGCACGACGCGGCGTACATGAACGCACTGGGTGCGGACTTGATTCCGGATCCGACGACGGCGGGTGATTTCTGCCGGCGCTTCTCCGAAGAAGACGTGATCGGGCTGATGGAATCGATCAATGCCGTGCGGCCGAAGCTGTGGCGAGGGCGCGGCAAAGAGATGCTGGGTCCCATCGCCTACCTGGACGTCGATGGCACGATCGCGGCGACATCGGGCAAGCGGAAGGCGGGCATGAGCCTGTCGTACAAGGGCGTCTGGGGGTACGCGCCGCTGATCGTGTCGCTGGCGAACACGAAGGAAGTGCTCTACGTGGTAAATCGGCCGGGGAACGTCGTCAGCCATGCGGATGCGCCCCGGTGGATCGACCGAGCGATCGAACAGCTCGAGCCGCATGCGGAGCGGATCTGCGTGCGAGGGGATACGGACTTCTCGTTGACGCGGAACTTCGATCGCTGGGCCGAACGCGTCGACTTCATCTTCGGAATGGACTGCAGTCAGGGACTGCGTAAGCGCGCGGAGGCCCTCCCGGAGAGTGCCTGGCGGCGGCTGGAACGCAAGCCGAAGTACCGGACGCTCACGGATCAGACGCGGGAGCGCTTTCAGAGCGACGAGAAGTCGCGGATCGTCAAGGAGCGCGGCTATGTTAATCTCGAACTGAACTTCGAGGACGTGGCCGAGATGAGCTATCGACCCGCCCGGTGCACACGGGAGTACCGGCTCGTCATCGTGCGCAAGAACATCAGCAAGATGAAGGGCGAAGAGGTGCTCTTCGACGAGATCCGGTACCTCTTCTACATCACGACGCGCACCGACCTGAGCGCCGCGGAGCTCGTCCGGTGCGCGAACGAGCGCTGCGATCAAGAGAACGTCATCGAGCAGCTGAAGAACGGAGTGAACGCCCTGCGGGTGCCCCTGTATGACCTGGTCAGCAACTGGGCCTACATGGTGATCGCCACGCTGGCGTGGAATCTCAAGTCCTGGTTTGCCCTGATGATGGATCGCAAGGCGGAGCGGCGCATGTACATCGCCATGGAGTTCCGGCGGTTTCTGCACAGCATCATCCTGATTCCGTGTCGGGTGAGCCGTCGTGCTCGGGGGATCACCCTTCGGCTCATCGGCTATCAGCCGACACTCAATCGGCTCTTCAGCGCCTGGCGTACGATCGAGCGCGTGGGCTTCACATAGCACACAGAGTCGGTCGCGACCTGAGTCCCTGCTTCGCGATCGTGCAGACGAGCGCTCGCAGACGTGTCGGCTATATCGAAAGTCAGCTTCCGAAGGAAGTCGGTTTCACGTGTGGATCTCGGATTCGGCACGAAATCCCAACCCGCTGAGTGCCTTCGGTACCCTCCATCGGCTTAGAACAGACAACAACAACGGCGCCACAGCTATCCTCTCAATGACACGCTTATTTTTGGACTAGAGGTCGGGGTTCGCCCCGATGACAGTTTCCGCAGTCGATCGGGCGGTGGAGCCTCCGGGCCCACCGCCCGCTGCTTTGGTCTCTCGAGGCCGTTCCTTCTTGAGACCCACATCATGCGGGCGTTATCTTAGCTGATTCGCGCCCGACACACGGGCGTGCCGGCACTCCATCCGGACCTCGGGTCCCCCTGGACGGCCGGATGC
>CAYRLB010000185.1:0-2836 GCA_964424945.1 uncultured Gemmatimonas sp. | reverse complement strand
CCGCGCCTCTCCAGCTCCTTCGTGAGTATCGCTTCGTAGACCGTCTCCAGGAGGCCGGGGCCAAGCGTGCGGTGGATGCGTATCGCCGCATCGATGACGTTCCCCGTCACGTCGTCCAGATCTCGCATTGTTCTTCTCACTTGTTCGGCCCACATGAAGTACACGCCGTCCTTCCATGGCTCGGCCCGCTGTCCGCTACCCTGCTCCATGGCATCCGAATCCAGAACAACCGTTCCCCGCCGTCTTCCGCCCTTCCCGCCCCTCCGCTGAAACTCCTTTTCGCCATCTCTCGTCATGTCGATCGGAGAGGGGAACCGGGGACGCCTGGAACTCCTCACCCATCGCTCCGGTGCCGTGTTGCATCGGACTCAGGACATTCTTCAACGAGCCGATCGGCTCATAAAGGCAGGCAAAGGTGGTCAGAGTATCCGCAGGCTTCGCTGCAGCGCTCCTCGCGCTCGCGACGTTCAGCCCCGCCAGCGCACAGGCTCCGACGGGGGTCATCTCCGGAACGATCAGCTCCACATCGCCCGGGAACGCGCCCGTCAACGGCGCGGCTATCGCCATCCATCGAAGCTCCGATTCGACGGTGGTCGCTGCGGTCACAACCAATGCCGCAGGCTTATTCAGCCGCAACGGGCTGCAACCGGGATCGTACTACCTCATCATCTCGTCGTTAGGCTTCCAGACCGCCACCCGGAGCATCTCGCTGACGGCTGCATCGCCGAATCTCGCGCTCGGCACCGTCGGACTCGTTCCTGCCGCGATTGCCCTCGAGGGGATCAGCGCGACCGGCCAGCGATCCCCGGTCGTCCTCGCCGCCGACCGCTCGATCTACACCGTGCGCGAGATGCCGCTCGCCCAGGGCGGGATCGCGATAGACGCGCTTCGGGCCATCCCGGAGCTGCAGGTCGACATCGACGACAACATCCGCGCACGAGGCGGAGAGCCCCTCATCTTCCTCGACGGCCGTCCGCTGCCGATGCAGGGTGAAGCGCGGCTCGCCTTCCTCCGCTCACTGCGCGCCGATCGCATCGACCGCATCGAGTACATCCCGAACCCTTCGTCGGCGTACGAAGCGGAAGGGCAGTCAGGCATCGTCAATATTGTGCTTCGCCGTGACGTCGGGCTTGGCCTCAGCGGATCACTTTCGGCGAATGCGGGCACACTCGGGACACAGAACGCGTCCGGCCGAGTGAACTTTCAGGAAGGGATGCTCACCCTTTTCGGCGGCGCCACGATGGGCTTCAACCAATCGAGGTCGAGCAGCTACAGCTTCCGGGAGAATCTTGCCGTTTCGCCCGTCACCTTCCTGGAGCAGTCGAGCGAGTTCCGGCAGGATGGTCTGAATGGCGGGGCCGATCTCACGGCGGAGCTTCGACTTACGGAGCGTGTGACCGGGTGGGGGATCGTCAGGGGAAATCTCGGTGCCTCGGAGGATTCGGATCTTTCGAAGTTCATCCATCAGGACGCGGGTCGGGCGAACACCGACTGGTACGAGCGGGAGCGCGATCGCGAACTCGGCAATCACAACTACTCGGGTGCGATCGGCTTCCGCCGGGTGCTCGAGGCGCAGCGGAATGAGATGTCCGCAGAACTGCGCTATAACCGCACTTCCAGTGATGCCGACTCGGACGACCTCCGCAATCCCCTCTCCTTGAATGGCGACCCGCTCGGCGTTGCGCCGGACGTAACGCGGATCGACGCCCTCACCAGGGAGGATCTCTGGTCATTCCAGTTCGATGTTCAGCGTCCGATTGCGACAGGCACGCGGCTTGATTTCGGGTACCGGGCGAACTTCCGCCTGCATACCAGTCGACAGGAGGCCGGGCTCTATCCTGAAGGCGGCGAGGCTCCTGAATGGCAGCTCAACGAGCGCTTTCGCTACGACGAGGATTCGCACGCCGGCTACTTGAACGTCGATCAGAAGCTGGGACGCCTCGGTGTCCAGGCGGGCCTCCGTGTTGAGAGCGTTGAAGGGTACAATAGCGCGACCCCGCTCGCGACGCCCGTTTCTTCACAGGAGATGGAGCTCTTCCCGAGCGCCAACTTCGCGTATGACCTTCAGAACGGCAGACAGCTCCGGCTGTCGTACGCCCGCCGCGTTCAGCGACCATCGGTGAGCAGCTACAATCCCATCAACAGGTCGCCGGCCGATCCCTTCAACCGCACGACAGGAAATCCGCTACTCACCCCCGCGTATCTGCATGTGCTGGACGGGAACCTGTCCTGGACCGGCGATGTCGGGACGCTGAGAATCAATCCATTCCTCGCGCAGGGAGAGGGCTTTACGGTCTCGACGCGCACCGTCGATGCGAACGGAGTGGCGACGATGGCGCCCGAGAATGTCGCTTCTGCCACGGTCGTTGGTGGTGGCATCAACGCGTCTGTCCGCCAGGTCGGCCCGTTCAGCGGCTTTATCAACGTCAGCGTGGAGCACGTCAACTTCAAGGTCGGGAACTCGAGCCTTATCGAGAAGCCGGTGACCATGTGGAACTCCAATGCCAACGTTACTGCATCGTTGCCCCGCGGGGCGCGCCTTCAGATGACGGCAGGGTTTGCCCCCGCCCAGGACAGCCCCGACGGCCGGACCGCGATGCGTCGGCAGGCGAACTTCGCGCTGACCCAGAACATTATGCAGAACCGTGGCGTGCTGACCCTATCGGTGGTGGATCCGTTCAATCTGACGCAGAACACTCAGTTCGTGCGGAACGCGTCGGTGGATCAGATGGCACGGAGCAGCAACCGCGTGCGGCGGGCGACGCTGACAGTGACGTATAGTTTCGGGCGGGCGCCGGAGAGCAACCGGCGGGTGGTGGAGGATGCGCAGGGTGGC
>CAYRLB010000184.1:0-2902 GCA_964424945.1 uncultured Gemmatimonas sp. | reverse complement strand
CCTGCTGTCCGACGAACCAGACCTTTCCGTCAGGCGCGACGTACGGGTCGCGTGTCCGCCCGCCCCACTCGACGTCGTATTCCTCGAGCTGTGCGGCGGCGGGCTGCTGCGCGGGAAGGAGTGTCGGAAGTGTAAGCGCACTAGCGACGGCGAGCAGAGTCAGATTCCGCATGGATCACCTCCGGTGACGGTTCGCAGACACAGCTGAACGGAAGATACGAGCAGGTTCTTGCGGCAATCCTATGGTGTACCCCTCACTGAAGGTTGGCGTTGGCCGGGGGTGAATCGCACCCGGATCGCAGGCGGTTCCAATGCTGGAGTTCCGGGGGCCAGGGAGAAGTCGCCTGTTCAGTGGCGCACGGGCGTTGGACCTCCACCCGGTCCGCTAGCCCTCCGATCTGCTATCCTGCCCCCAATGCAAGGTTGACCTGAACCGCCGTTTCCGCCAACTCCGTCGTCACCCGAGCCCTCCAGTGCCGGCAACACCTCCCTGTCGCCAGCCCTGGCGGGTGACTCAAAGGCATGCATGTGCAGCATCTGCAATTGTCCCGTTGAACGAGCCGCGAATATATTCGCCTTCCGTTCCCAAAGGGCGGATACCTATTGGATTGCGGACTTCCCCGCCCGGTCGCCCTGCGTCAGGGCGGTCGGTCGCGACTCTCCTCAAGTGGAGGCCTGATGGGCTACATCAAGCGCAGCCTCGTCTCAGCATCAGGGTTCGATCGCAGATCTTTCCATGCGGTGTTTACGGTGGCTGGCGTTCTCGGTCTCGCGGCCTGCGGGGAATCAGCAACGGCCCCCTCGGGCGAGTGCCAGATTGCCGCGAACCCTGTGCCGACGGGGACGCTGGTCCGCAACGCCGAGGGCTTTCTCTTCACCGCCAGCGACGGATGGTCGATCTCCGTCCTGCATGAGGTCATCACGATTCGGGGACCTCAGCACCCCGACTATGTGGAATTCTGGGGTATCTCCAACTCAGGCGAGCTGTCCGGCAACCACGAGAACCACAACGGGAAGCACATCAAGGACCGGTTAGGAGATCGCCGATCAGTACGGTTGCCGAGCGGTGCACTCATGACGATGGTCTCTGAAGGGCTGTACGACCCGATGCTCACCCTCAGCATTTACGAGGGAAGCCAGAGCCACACCATCGACATGCGAACGCGAAAGCTGACGCACAGCTGCTCTGGATCCGCTTCGACAGCCGTGGCGCGGGAAGAGGCAGAAGCAGACGGGGAGACCGCGTCACTCATGTACAAACCGGACGGCGCGACCCTCTTCACGAACGAGTATACGCAGGATGTTTCCAGTTCGGGCGTGCCGCTCGGCAAGGTTTTCGTTGAGCAGCCCCTCAGTGAAACAGGCGGCCCGTCAAATCCAAATCAGATCAACGATTTCTATGACGATCCACGTCTCCCCCATACCTGAGGGCCCGCAGTAGCCGGGCGAGATCCGGGCGCCCGGCGCTCATCGATCGCGATCGATATGCACAGATTCTCGAATCACGCCGCGGCGGCTAGCGGCGAAATCCGGGTATCACGCGAGATGCTCGATAAGAGTCAGGGCGTTCGCGGTTGCAGCACCGAGGACGGTGTTGTCGAAGATACACCAGATATCGCGCGTTTGCCCGGCCGCGTTCCGAAGTCGCTCGGCGAGACCATGGAGATAGTCATCTTCATAGGCCGAATAGTAAATCCGTGGCGATCCATGCAGACGATAGTAGACCGCGCCCGACCATCCGCCAGGCTCGTCGCCACCGGGAAAATGCACGGGATCGGCCGCCACCCGGGCGATATGGTAGCGGTTCAGGAGATCGGTGGCCTCGTCAGTGGTCCAGGTTGAATGCCGGGGCTCGACCGCGCACACCCCCGCGTAGCGTTCGCGGAGAGTGGCAAGGAAGCGATCGACTGTGGGCAGATGGAGATCGAGGCTGGGCGGGAGCTGAATCAGGATGCAGCCGAGTTTGTCACCCAGCCCTGCGATCTGCTGCAGGAAATCTTCGAGTAGCGCTTCGGCTGAAATCAGGCGCGCCGTGTGGGTGATCGCCTTCGGCGCCTTCACCGCGAACCGAAACGAAGCAGGAACAGACGCGGCCCACCGGACATAGGTTGCGTGCCGGTGCGGCCGGTGGAAGCTGGAATTGATCTCCACAGCCGGCATCCGGGCGGCGTACCGCTCAAGATGCGTACCTTCCGCGGGAAACGATGTCTGCTGCGCCCTGGAGAGGGCCCATCCGGCGCATCCGATGTGCAGAGTGGCAGACATGTCACGCGGCCGGTGCAAGGCGTAGTCCCGTGCGGGCGGCCCCGGCGGTCAGATATCAGAAACAACCGCCTGATACACCGCCGTCTCGAACGACTCCCGCACCGTCCCTCACGTCGGTCGCCCCGTCTCCCCAACTCGCCCCGGCGGAAGCGGGGGCCCAGCTGTTCCCTAGCAGACGACTGGGTCCCGGCCTTCGCCAAGCCTTCGCCGGGACGACGTAGCCGCGAGAAAAACATTCATAGGCCGCTAAGCCACGGATTCGCTCGCCCGGCCGGACCGATGCCGACGGATGCGTTTCAGGACCTCGGCTTCTGTCTGACGAGCATGGTAGAGGTCCCATCGCGCCTGGCCATTCATCCAGAATCCACTCGTGGTTCCGAAAAACTCCGAAAGTCGCAAGGCGGTACTCGGCGTTATCCCCCTTCGGCCGTTTACCAATTCGTTCACGCGCTGAAAAGGGACTTGGATCGCGTCCGCCACTTCCCGCTGTGTCAGTCCCATGGGCTTGAGAAACTCCTCCAGCAACATCTCGCCCGGATGGGTAGGTGCTCGATGCGTGGGAATGCGTACCATCTTTTACCTCAGTGGTAGTCTACAATCTCGACTTCCGATGGCCCGGCTTCCGTCCATCGGAAGC
>CAYRLB010000183.1:1211-2914 GCA_964424945.1 uncultured Gemmatimonas sp. | reverse complement strand
GGTAACCATTGACCGCGTACCATCACGCCGGCAATCCGCTGTGCGTTTGCGATGTCCGCGAGCGGGTTCGCATCGAGCAGGATGAGGTCAGCACGACGCCCGACCTGCACGGTGCCGAACTCGTCGGGCGTGCCGAAATAGGTAGCGGGATTCCGGGTACCGGTAACGAGCACCTCGTACGGGGTCAGGTCCGCCGCGACCATCATCCCCATCTCGCGATGGAGCGAAAAGCCGGGAACGTTGAACCATTGCGGGGCGTCGGAGCCCAGCGCCATCGGTGCGCCGGCATCATGCAGGGCCTTCGTCAGCTGACGCCGGAGCTCGACGAGGCGCTGTGCGGCAGGCTGCTGGAAGTCCGCCCGCTGCTGATAGCCCTGCTTCGCCCGGACCCACTCGTCGCGCACCGCCGGCGGCATATAGCCCATCTCCGGCGCCTGTATCATCGTCTCGGGTGACTCCGGCATCGCCATGTTCTCGACGAGGCTCAGCGTCGGAACGTTCCAGACGCCCGCGGCGCGGGTCGCTTCGACGATGGCCGGGATCCGTGAGGGATCGGCGAGGTCCACCACACTGCTCCCGAAGAAGCCGAAGCCGCGACCCTGCCGGCTTACGCCCTCCGGAACAAGATATTCGACATACTGATCGAGGTGGTCGATGGACACCTGACCGGCCGCTATGGCGCCTTCAACGCCCACCGATCCAGGTACGTGCCCGGCGAAGGGAATGCCCAGTTCGCGCGCCGTCCCGGCCATCGCCTCGTATGCTTCACGCGACATGTTCATGACCTTCAGCAGATCATATCCCGCGGCGTGATGCTCCCGGACGAGGCTCTCGGCGGCGGCGGCTGAGCCCGCGTTGTTGCCGCCGAAGGAGGGGCCGGCGGTGAAGATCGTCGGTCCGATGAGATCGCCGCTCGCCACCTGCTCCCGCAGCTCAAGATGCGAGGGGTCACCCAGCATGCCCCGCACGAGGGTGACGCCATTCGCGACGTACATCGCGAGAACATCTTCCGCATACTGGCGGTCGTCGGTCGGGATGTGGCCGTGCATCTCCGCGAGGCCGGGCATCAGATACTTCCCTTCACCCGAGACCTGCACCGCGCCTGCGGGAACCGCCGTCGAATTCATCGGGCCGATCGCCGTGATCCGACCGTCCTGGACGATGACCGTCTGGCCTTCGACGATCCGTTCTTCGTCCATCGGCACGACGTTGACGCCGACGAAAGCTACAACTCCCGAATCCCCCGTCTGGCTCACGGGGGGACCGGATTGGGCCCGGGTGCACCCCGCCGACAGCAGGGTGAGCGCGGTGGCCAGGGCTGGACCGAAAGCGCGGGACCGGTACGAACTCATCGAGAACATTGGACCTCCTCGTCGCTGAATCAAAGGCGGTAGGTCGATGTCATGCCGCCCTGAAATTGCCGGAAGCGCTAGCTACCGGGGCTGGCGAGGCCAGACCGCGCATCCGATAAGTGCGACCCTTCAACATGCGGGCCGCATCCCCCTCCGGGCAGTCGGCTCTCTCTGGAAGAAACCGGGCTTCCAGCTACTGCTGACAGGCACAGGACCAAGCGCTCAATGCCTGGCCCCGGGGCGCCTCAGCGGGGCGAGCTTACCACCTCCGCCGTATAGACGAAATCGCCCGATGCGGAGCCATCCCCGTCCGCCGCATTCCCGGAGGCGTGGAAGACAACGGCAGAGGCT
>CAYRLB010000183.1:0-1111 GCA_964424945.1 uncultured Gemmatimonas sp. | reverse complement strand
TCGGGAATGCCGCTCAGCTGAAAGGTGCCCCCCGAATCGTTCATGGGCTCGCCGAAGTGGCAGCCGCTGCACGACTCCTCTCCGAACCCACCGGTGAAGCCGGGCGGCGGCCCGTCAGGATACACCAGCGGTGGGGCCGCGCCGAGAAGCAGCGCCGACGCCAGGAAGCCGCACAGGATGACAGATGCTGGAGCGCCGGGCCTGCGGCGCCCTCTCCAGCCTTTCGATCTGCCGTCTCCCGCTATCCCTGGATCCATCAATCGACGATCAGGCGTCCGACTTTGTTGGCATCGGTGCCGAACCACAAGCTTCCTGTCCGCTCGTCGAAATTCATGTGCCGAATGGTTCCGCTGACGGTATGGCTCGCGAAGAACTGCTCCGTTGCAGGGTCGAATCCGACCAGCTTCTTCTCCGGCCCGGTCTCCGAGAACCAGATCCGACCTCGGTTGTCGGCGTTAAGGGCGTACGGCCTCGATGCTGCGCCTCCGGGCGCCTGCCACTCCTTCGTCTGTCCCGTCGCCGGATCGATCCGCCCGATGAATCCCCGCGCCTCGTCGCCGTACCAGATCATGCCGTCGTCCGTTACCGCGAGCCGCCGCGACCGCGACGCGGGATCCGCCTGTTCGAATCGCGTGAGCTGGAGAGTCTCAGGGTCGATCCTGACCACCTGATTCGTCCGAAGCAGGATCGCCGTGGGAATTCCATCCTGGTCCATGACGATTCCATACGGGTTCGACGGCTGATCGGCTGCCGGGACGAGATCGACCTTGCCCGTCGCCATCTCAAGCCGGCCGAGCTGATTGGAACCCTGCGCAGTGAACCAGATGTTCCCGCGACCATCGAACGCCATGGTGTGGGGGTCCCGCGCGTCTCCCGTCATATGCGTCTGGATCCCACCGCTGACCGGATCCAGACGGCCGATTCTTCCGTTCCGGTTGCCAGCATACCAGACGATGCCTTCCTGATCGACGATGACGGTGTGCGGATGGGTCCCCTCCTCAATCTCATAGCGGCGGAACGCCTTGCTGCCGGGGTCGAAGGAGGCGATGTAGTTCCCCTGCTGTCCGACGAACCAGACCTTTCCGTCAGGCGCGACGTACGGGTCGCGTGT
>CAYRLB010000182.1:0-2959 GCA_964424945.1 uncultured Gemmatimonas sp. | reverse complement strand
GCGAGTGCGGCCAGAAATAGAACATGGTGGTGCCATGATTGGCGAATGGATCGACGCCGTCAGGGAAGGCATTGAAATGTACGGAGAAGAATAGGTGCGCATTCGCCTGCTCCGCCATGATCGGGCGCTCGATGAGCGGAACCACTCCCGCATCCGGACGAATCTCGACGACGTTGACGCCCCGACTCCTCAGAATCTCGCTGATCCGGCGCGCCACGAGCAGCGTCGATTCGGCTTCGGTCAGTCGGGTCGGCCCGGTCGCGCCGGTATCGCCGTTCGATCCCATGTGACCGGCGTCGACAGCGATCGTCAGCCCGCGCAGCGGATCCGCAAATTCGACCAATGGAGGCTCCCGCACGTCCACGATCAGCGCCCCGTCCTCCCACCGCGCCCGATATCCCCAGAGCGGACGGTTGAGATGGACGTTGAACCGGAAGAGGTCGTCCGTCCGCTGCTCCCAGTCGATACGCCGGACGAAGCCATCTTCGGCACCATACCCGACGTATGCGGGCCGCCCTGTCGCACCATAGAACTCAATCGCGAGACCCCACTCCGCCGGCTCGATCCGGAAGGGGAGCGCCTCCGAAACAGTAAAGCGAACCTCCGTCCACCCTTCGCGCGGCGTCAGCTGCATCGACGGGCCGACATAGCCATCCGGGGGCGGGGTGCCTTCCGGAAGAATCGTCACATCCTCCCTCGAGACCCAGGCCGAGAGTTCGGGGGTGAGCCGCACGCGGTAGAAGCCGTCGGCCTCCCCATCGATCGCCAGCAGGGTGCCGTTCGGCCAGAAGAAGTCCCACGCCTGATCGGAGCCGGTCCCGCGCCGCCCGATCACCGTTCCATCAGCCCGTGCGGTGGAAGCGACTGCGACACGAGGGGCGGTGGCATCGACGAGGTGGATCGTCGTGTCGATCGGGCGGGAGACCGTCTGACCGTCGCGTGTGAGCTGGACCCGCGCGGTTGTTGAGGCACCTGTCGGTCCGGAGGTCGCAAGTGCTGAGACAGCCGCCGTACCCGACGTCGGGACGATGGGCGACCGCAGCTCGAGCGTCCCGACGTACTCCGAAATCGTCGGGTTCCCGGAGACGCTGTTCAGCATGAAGCCGAAGGTCCGGTCGATCGCCTGCCGCTCGACGAGCGGCACCGCGGTCCCATCGCCGAGATAGAGATACGCCTGGCCGCCAGGGCTGCCCCTGAACGACACCTCGACCCGCTCGCCCCGCCGTCTGACCACCGCGCCGCCCAGGCTCGGGCTCCCATCGACGATCCGGAGCTCACCCGAATCGGTGGCGGTGGCGGCGCCCGCGACCCGTACGGTGCGTGTGGCAGAAACATTCTGTCCGTCGGCGGTGGCGCTGAGCTGGTAAACGCCATCGCGCGGGAGGGGAAGATAGGCGAGCCATGCACCATTCGCCGCGACCTCCACCGGCGCGCCATTCACCGTCAGTGTCGCGCCCCCGCGCCCCACATTCCCGAAGATGAAGGTACTGTCGACCGCCGCTATGGCCGCGCCTTCGGTCGGGTAGACGACGTCGATGCGCAGCTCCCCCCGCACCTCCGGAACCGGTGGCAATGTCCGGGGCGCGCCCCCGGGTCCGGGCATCGAGGACATGGTGGTACTTCCTGCGGTGGCCCCGCCGCAGCCGGCGAGGATGGATGCAAGGATGAATGCGCTCGTCACCTTTTGAATCATCGGTCCTTCAGACATTATCGGTTACCGCCCCGGTATGCGTGGCTCCACCCCTCGGACTCTCGCGGTTCCACGGCACGATCCATGGCAGCAGGATGAAGGCGGGCAATCCTACCGCCAGCGTGAAGAGGAAGTAGGTCGGCCACCCCATCCCGCTGGCGATACCACCCGCAGGCGCAACGAGGATATCGCGTGCCGCGGCCATGAGACTCGAAAGAAGCGCGTACTGGGTCGCAGAGAATTGCCGACTGCACAGACTCATCATGTACGCGACGAACCCTGCCGTCACCAGCCCCCCGCTCACATTCTCGATGACCGTCGCCACGATAAGCGCCCACCGCTGCGCCCCGATCAGCGCGATCCAGTAGTAGGCGAGATTGCTGACGATCTGGAAGAACGCGAAGACCCAGATCGAACGGTTGATGCCGAGCGCCGCAATGACCCCGCCCCCGATCAGCACCCCGACGATCGTCGAGATGAGGCCGATTCCACCCTGGATCGCGCCGATCTCGGTCTGTGAGAAGCCGATCTGCAGGAGGAAGGGCGTCACCATCGCGGAGCCGAAGCGATCGGGAAGCTGATAGAAGATGACGAAGAGGAGGATCAGCACGCCCCAACCGGCGCCCGTCCTCCGGAAGAACTCGGTGAACGCTTCCGTCGCCGCGGCTTTGAGCGATACGGGCGGCCCCATCTCCAGCACGGGTTCCGGTGCCCAGATCGCGGCCACCATCCCGACCACCATCAGAAGTGCGATCAGCAGATAGACCGTCGTCCACGGCATCCGATCGGCCATGAAGAAGGCGAGCGACCCCGTCACGAGCAGCGCGATCCGATAGCCCAGAACGCCGATTGCCGCGCCCGCGCCCATCTCCCGCTCATCCAGCGCGTCGATCTTGTATGCGTCGAAAACGATGTCCTGGCTCGCACTGAAGAAGGCGATCAGGATCGCATTTACGGCGAGCAGCTGCAGTCCCCTGGACGGATCGTGGAACGACATCGCCGCGATCGAAAGGAGGAGCGCGAGCTGTGTAATCAGAAGCCAGCCCCGCCGCCGGCCGAACAGGGGCGGCACGTACCGGTCGAGAACGGGCGCCCAGAGGAATTTCAGCGAATAGGGAAGAGCGACCAGGCTGAACAGGCCGATAGTAGTAAGATCGACGCCCTCGACTGTCATCCAGGCCTGGAGGGTCCGGCTCGTCAGCCAGAGGGGCAGGCCGGAGGAAAAGCCCAGCAGGAGGATCGCCGCCATCTTCCGCTGGGTGAAGACCC
>CAYRLB010000181.1:1554-2990 GCA_964424945.1 uncultured Gemmatimonas sp. | reverse complement strand
TGTCGGGGATGTACAACCCGCCACGCATCTGCTCCGTTTCCTCGAGCGGCTTGACGACTACCCTGTCTGCAAGCGGCTTGACCTTCAGATCGGTCGCGGTGGCCATAGCGTTCGACCCTCCATGGGTTGAGTGAAATAAAAGCTGCTCTCCGTTTAGCACTCACTGCTCGAGAGTGCTAACAGCGCCCGTCAATGTAAGGGGGGCATGCTCGAAGTCAAGCAGCTTGATCGGCCCCGACGTCAGGCAGAGGACATGCCCGAAATGACCCGCCAATCCGGCGGATTTCGGGATGTAGGGACCGTCAGAAAGGCAGAGAAGCTGTCGGATTGGAAGAGGGCGAGCCGAGCTTTTCCAGGAGCTCGAAGCCGAGGAGGCGGAAGGTGGCTTACCGAGGGAGGTATTGGCGCCTTCCGCGGCAGCCGCAGCGCTTACTCGTCGCGGTACGGGATCTCGATGGTCAGCCCGTCGTACGCTGCAACGGCGCCGGGGAAGACCTTCCGGGCTTCCCGCTCGATCATGCGCGGGTCGTCGGAATACCGGGGGGAGAAGTGGGTGAGATGGAGGCGCAGCGCCGAAGCCTCCCTGGCGATCCTGGCCGCTTCACGCGCGGTGGAATGCCCGGTCTGGCGGGCCCGTTCGCGCTCGTCCTCGCCGAACGTAGCCTCATGGATCAGCAGATCCGCCATCGCGGCAATCTCGATCGTCTCGCGGGTGGGGCGCGTGTCGCCCGTGTAGATGACCTTGCGGCCCGGCCGGGGCTTTCCAACCACCTCATCCGCTTCAATGACGCGGTCCCCGACTCGTACCGGCTCGCCGCGATGGATCCTTCCCCAATCCGGCCCTTCGGGGATTCCGAGCGCACGGGCGCGCTCCGGATCGAAGCGTCCGAGTCGTATCTTCTCGATGATGCCATAGCCGAAGCACGTCCCTGCGTGGCTGACCGGGAAGGGAACGATCGAGTAGTCGCCGCGGTCGACGGCGTCCCCAGCCTCCAGCTCGGTCACCTGCACCTCGAATGGTATGCGGTCGACCCCGAGGTTCACCGCGGCACGGATCACCCGCTCGCCCCCGATCGGAACCCAGAGCCGGATCGGCTCTTCCCGCGCCTGCAGTCCCATCGTCCGAAGGAGCCCGATGATACCCAGAAAATGGTCGGCATGAAGGTGCGTGAAGAAGATGTCGTTTATGGCGAATCCGGTTCCATAACGCATCATCTGGCGCTGCGTACCCTCACCGCAGTCGAACATCAGGTGCTCACCTTCGCGTTGAACGACCAGGGAGCTGACGTTCCGGGAAACGGTCGGTCGTGAAGCTGCAGTGCCGAGGAAGGTAACGCGCATCGATCGGGTAGGGCGTGAAAACAGTTCTGGCCAGTCGAACCCGGAAGGGTCGGGAAAGCCCTATGGTAGCAGAGCGGCAGCCTGAACGCATCCGG
>CAYRLB010000181.1:0-1454 GCA_964424945.1 uncultured Gemmatimonas sp. | reverse complement strand
CCGGGGACACACCTCGCGCGCGGGGCCGGATCCAATCGAATCTTCAACCCCGCTCAGCGAGAACGATCAGACGTTCGGACAGGTGGGTGAAGGGTTCGAGCTCCCAGTCGCCGACCCACTCCGCAGGACGCCATTCTGCCCTTTGCAGCAGGTCATGCCATTCTGTCGCACTTCTGATCCGGATCGAGTGCGGCTTCTCACCCGTATTCCCCGCAGCGTCCCGCCAGTGAAGTGTCTCATGGCTGACGCCTGCAATGGCGTCGAAGGTCCGGTCGACCCTGACCTCATCGCCTTCGGGCGTGTCCCACCAGTCCCGCTCCACGTACTCACGGGCGATGGCGTCGCGGTGCATCGTTTCGAGGAGGAGACGGCCTCCCGGAACGACGGCCTCCCGCATCCCGCGCAGTGCGGCGAGATCATCCTCTTCGGAATCGAAGTACCCGAGGGAGGAGAACATGGATATCGCGGCGTCGAACCTGGCATCGAACGCCATCTTGCGCATATCGCCCTGCACCCACTCGATCTCGAGGCCCTCGGCGCGCGCAGCGTTAGCCGCCTCCTCCAGCAGGCGGGCCGATAGATCGAGCCCTGTCACCTGGAACCCGAGTCGTGCCAGCTCGAGGGAATGTCGGCCCCAGCCGCACCCCACATCGAGAATCCGAGCACCCTCTTCGAGGCCGAGCAGCTCGCAGAGGCCGTCTACTTCCGCCGCGGTACCTGCATCGTCCTTCAGCGGCCGATAGATGCGCAGAAACACATCATCGAAATAGGTCGACCACCAGGGCGGATCGCGACGTTCGTCAGTCGTCATCCTGAGGCGCGGCGGCACAGGGCAGGAGCCGGCTCGCATGCACACCGTCCGGCCGGGCAGGTCGACGACTGACGATGAGCGCCGCTCCCTGCCCGTGAAATGGGATCCACGGGCTGGATCGGTCGGCCGGGAAGATTTCTATTCCCACTCGATCGTCGCGGGGGGCTTGGAGGAGATATCGTAGCAGACCCGATTGATGCCTTCGACCTCGTTGATGATACGGGTCGAGATTCTGCCGAGAACGTCGTGCGGGAAGGGATACCAGTCGGCGGTCATTCCGTCGCGGCTCGTCACTGCCCGCAGGGCGCAGACATTCTCATAGGTCCGCTCATCGCCCATCACGCCGACTGAACGGACAGGAAGAAGCACGGCGAAGGCCTGCCAGATATCGTCGTAGAGACCCTCCGCACGGATCTCCTCGAGGTAGATCGTGTCGGCCTGGCGGAGAATGTCGATCTCGCGGCGATCGACGGCGCCCAGCACACGGATCGCGAGGCCCGGCCCCGGGAAGGGGTGGCGGCCGACCATCTCCTCAGGCAGTCCCAGCTCACGACCGACCTGCCGCACTTCATCCTTGAAGAGCTCGCGCAGTGGTTCGATCAGCGCGAACTGCATGTCTTCCTTCAACCCGCCGACATTGTGA
>CAYRLB010000180.1:0-3021 GCA_964424945.1 uncultured Gemmatimonas sp. | reverse complement strand
AGCATCTCCTGGATCTCGGCCGGGCTCGGGCCGATATGGCGGCGGACGAAGGTGTCCTGCTCGAGGAGGTCGGTGCTCGTGCTGGCGAGAAGCTCAGAATCCTTCACGGATGCGTCCCCACGGGTGATTTGAGGTCGTATGGTGCGCCCGCCCGCGACGTCCGGATGAGCGAGCGGAGCAGGTGCGGTCCCGGCATCTTGATCGGAGGCCGGGAAGTTACCCGCGGATACACCGGGGGCGCCAGCGGGGTGCCCCGGTGGCTCACGGTGTTGAATGTGTGGTTGTACACAGAAGCACCGGTACATAATCTGTCATTACCGCCAGCCTCACCCATCTCTTGTCTGAGCATACGCTCCCGATGGAACGATTCGAGTGGCGGAAGGGTTCGTTTAAGGGGAGCAGAAGATGCAGCTCCCCTATTCTTCGATAAGATCGCCCTCGGCTCCGGGCCGGCTTGCTCGAATCAGGCTGTCTGCGCCGGAGAACGACGTTAGGAACTCGTGCTTCTTCCGAGGTGGACCTCCAGACAATCCCGAATTGCGATTTGATCATGCAGGCAGACACGACGCCTGAGGCGGAAGCTGCTCGGCTAAGGGCCCTCATGAAGCTGACGGGCGCCGAGCGGTTCAGGCTGGCCATTGAGCTGAGCGAGGTCGTCCGCGAAATCGATCTCGCCGGAAGAAGGGAGCGCGCCACTCGGCGCCGATCCAGAGAGCCGGAGGACGGGTGAGCTTCCAGCTTCTTCTGGCGACTCTCGTTGAGGCTCTGGAATCAGAAGGGATTCCGTTCATGCTGACTGGATCGCTGGCATCCTCATTCCCACGGAACCCCGCGTGCCACGCAGGATATCGATTTCGTTGTGAACGGCAGCATTGATCGGATCCTGAGTTTCGCTGCTGCGATGAGACGGAATGGCTTCTATGTCAGCGATGAAGCTGTCCGGGAAGCCGTGTCCTCTCGAGGGATTTTCAACGTGGTGGATCCTGAGTCGGGCTGGAAGGCGGATTTCATCCTTCTCAAGGACCGCCCTTTCAGTCTGAGCGAGTTCGCCGATCGTGAGACGACGGTGATCACGGGCATAAACGTCAGCCTCGCTCGAGCGGAAAGATCTGATCGTCGCGTAGCTGGAATGGAGCCGGATGGGAGGCTCCGAACGACAGATCCGCGATGTTGCCGGGATTCTCGCCGCACAGGGCGACCTTATCGATTACGCGCGAATCGCAAGATGGGTTGATGAACTGGGACTCGAAGCGGAATGGGATGCCGCACGACAGACGCAGGCCTAGCCCTGCGTCGTGGAGCGCTCCTGGACCTTCCGAATCGTTATACCTCAAGTGCATCCTGATCGCATTCATAGCCGGAGTAGTTACATGCTTCCCATACGTCCGTCCGTCCGCGAACGCCTCCGCCCACCCATCAGGACGGCCGCCCTGGCCCTCGCTCTCGCGCCCCTCGCCGCCTGCGCGACGGACCCGGCGGGCCCGGCCAACCCCCTCCAGGCGCTGCCCCGCGAGCTGACGGCCCCGGAGCGCTCGGTCGTTGGTGCGAGCAACCGTTTCGCCTTCGACCTCCTGCGCGAGGTGAACGCCAGCGAACCGACGGAGAACATCTTCATATCGCCGCTCAGCGTCTCAATGGCACTGGGGATGACGATGAATGGCGCGGCAGGTCAGACGCACGACGAGATGCGCTCGACCCTCCGCTTCGACGGCCTTGCCCAACCGCAGATCAATGCGGCATACCGCGGCCTCATCGATGTGTTGCTGGGCCTGGACCCCACGGTCGATATGGGCATCGCCAACTCGGTCTGGTTCCGCCAGGGCTTCCCCTTCGACCGCCCCTTCTTCGACACCGTCGAGGAAGCATTCGATGCGGAAGTAGCGGAGCTCGATTTCACTGACCCGGCCTCGGTCGGGCGGATCAACGCCTGGGTCGGTGTGGGGACGCGCGGCAGGATCCCGACGATCCTCGACCGGATCGAGCCCGACGCGGTGATGTTTCTCATCAACGCGATCTACTTCAAGGGGGACTGGCGGGAGCAGTTCGACCGCAACAACACCCGCCCGGCGCCCTTCAACGCGCTGCGGGGTGGTACAGTCAACGTGCCGATGATGTCCGGGTCGACGACCGTCCGGGCGGCGCGGACGCCGGAGTTCGAGGTCGTCGACATGCCGTATGGGAATGGCGCCTTCTCGATGACGGTTCTGCTTCCGGGCGTCGACCGCGACGTCAATGATGCGGTTGCGGGGCTCGATGCTTCGGCCTGGGACTCGCTCGTTACGAGCCTCGGGAGCCCGAGCAAACTGCCCGTCGCCATGCCGCGCTTCACGCTCGAGTATGAGAAATCCCTCAACGGGACGCTCGCAGCCCTCGGAATGCCGACCGCGTTCACCGATCAGGCAGACTTCAGCGGGATGTCGTCCGTGGCGGGCCGCAGCCTTTCGATCACGGACGTGAGGCACAAGAGCTTCGTCGAGGTCAACGAGGAGGGCACGGAGGCGGCTGCTGTCACGAGCGTCGAAGTCGGGGTGACTTCGATGCCGCTCGAGTTCCGGGTTGATCGGCCCTTCATCTTCGTCATCCGGGAGCAGTTCAGCGGAACGATCCTCTTCATGGGGAAGATCGTCCTACCGGAGGGTGGCTGAGCGGGATGGATCGGTGGAGTGCAGGCGCGGGCAGCGGAGCACTAGCGACACGCTTCGGGGTACTCCCGGCCGTCCGCTGTGTACTTCCCGGAATCCGGAGTTGAGAATGCGCCTGTCCGTTGCTGCACTTCCGTTGGTCTTCGCTGCTGCCGTGCTGGTTGCCTGCTCACCATCATCAGCGGAGGATGCCGCTTCAGCCCACACGCTCTCGGAAGCCGAGTTCAGCGAGCTGCAGGGGCGAGGCGAGGTGACGATGGGGGTCGACCAGTATACATCGACGCACCTCTTCGACGCGCTGCCGAACGGCGGTCGCATCGAGCTGCAGCGGAATGAGGTTGATCCGGAAGGCGTGGAGCAGATCCGGTCTCATCTGCAG
>CAYRLB010000179.1:0-3152 GCA_964424945.1 uncultured Gemmatimonas sp. | reverse complement strand
TCTCCGGCAGCCGGCCTCCGACCCGATCCTGAGGTCGCCTGACTGGCCCGGTATAAGGCACCGGCCATGCCCTATGAATTAGTGAGGTTCTTGCTGGGTTTTCTGAAGGCGGATGGGTGCCGGGGATGCTGAATCCGCACGTTCATACTGCGATTTCCGCATGGCTGTGCAGAAACCGAGAAGGCCCGGACGACTACTGCAGAAAGGCTCGCGGCGCGGTCCCGGGGTCGGGGTGATTCCAGGCGTATTCACTCCCGATCCGGCTTCGCAGCCGCAATCGGACCACGAGGCCGCTGGACCCGCGAGGCCCCGGCGGGGTCAGAGCAGGGGATTCGGCGCGATAGTTGTCACCTCGCGCATCGCAGTGGCTTGCAAGGCACGAAGGCCCGGCAGGCATGGCTGAAGAAGATTGCATGGGCACGGAAGATATAAAGTGAAATTCATACCCCGACGGGCGCACCGCCGCTGGAGGCCGGGCCACGCCGCATTCGCCATGGTCGCCGCATTGCTGCTCGGCGCCTGTTCCGACGCTGTCGGCCCTGCTTCGGTCGCGTCCGTTCGGCTGCAGACGCAATCGAGCCTGACGCTGACGGTCGGGGAGTCGGTTGCCCTGATGGCGGAGGTACAGGACGCGCAGGGCAATGCTCTCGCGGGCCGCGCGGTGACATGGACCACGTCGAACCAGACGGTGGCAACCGTCGAAGGAAATGGGATCGTCACAGCCACCGGCGCCGGCCTGGTAACGATCGCTGCCTCTCACGGCGGCTTCCGGGACTCCGTTCTGATCACTGTTCTGGGGGCGGGCAACGGCTGCGAGGCATCCTCTTTCGGCATCGGTGAGGTACGGCCACTCACCCCGGGCTCGGATGGCCGCCTCTGCCTTCCGGCAGCCGGGAGCTACACGCTGGTCGTTACGAACACCGCCCGCACCGGGAATCTCGCGCTAAATTTTTCGGGCAGCGGCTTGACGACTCCGTCATCATCCCTGCGTCTCTCCTCAGCGGTCGATCCTTTTCCTGCCGCTGCAATCGGAGGGAATCTCCCCACCCGCGACTGGGCTGCCGAGAGCGACATCCGGGCACGCGAGCGCGCCGCGCTCCGGGGCCGCGAACAGGCGGCGCGGGAGGCTGCCCGCACAGGTCCGGCAGATACTCGGCTGAGGATGTCGATCACCCCGGGCGTTCCGACTCTGGGAGCGCTTCTTCGTCTGAACGTTTCGATCGATGCCTGCGGTCCGCCCGACGAGCGGATTGGCCGGGTCATGAATGTCTCTCGAACGACGATCGTCGTTGCCGACACGGCTAACCCGCGGGACGGCTTCACCGACGCCGACTTCCGCCACATCGGCGCCACGATGGACTCGCTGGTCGTGCCGGTGGTGACAGAGGCGTTCGGCTCACCCGCCGACATCGACTCGAACTCGCGCGTCATCCTCTTCTACACACGCGCTGTAAACGAGATGACTGCCGAGGGGGAGGACTCGTACATCGGGGGGTTCTTCTACTCCCGTGACCTCTTTCCCACCCGCGCCGCCAACGGCGTCCCGGGGTGCGCGGGGAGCAATGTCGGCGAAATCATGTACATGCTTGCGCCGGACCCGACGGGGGAGGTGAACGGTAACCGTCGGACGAGGGAGTTTGTAGAGCAGCGGACAATGGGGGTGGCGGCACACGAGCTTCAGCATCTCGTCAATGCTTCCCGTCGCCTCTTCGTAGTCGAGGCTGACAACTTCGACGAGGAGGTCTGGTTGAATGAAGGGCTCAGCCACATCGCCGAGGAGCTCGTCTTCTACCGTTCCAGCGGTCTGACCCCGGGGAATGACCTTGCGCTGTCAGATCTGCGCGCCTCGGTCCGCCGGGTGAGTGCCTTCAACCTCTTCGCGGGCGACAACTTCCTTCGGCTCATGGAGCACCTGAAGGCCCCCGCGGCGTCATCCCCGTACGGTTGGGATGATGCGCTCTCGACACGCGGAGCGATCTGGTCCTTCCTCCGCTACCTCGCCGACAGACGGGGCGGCGATCAGATCGCCTTCTGGCAGTCACTGGTGGACACGCGCTCGGTAGGCATGACGAACCTGCGGACGGCTATTGGAGCAGACCCGCTCGCACTGGTGCACGATTGGTCCGTCGCGAACTTCTCCGACAACGCGGTGTCCCAGACGCCGGCCTTCTACACCCACCCGAGCTGGAACTTCAGATCCGTCTATTCGGGCTTCGGTTCGACGGGGGGCTACCCGCTGGCTCTGTCGACGATCGGTGACGGATTGTCCTTCAGCATCACCGCCGGAGGAAGCATCTATCTCCCCGTCGCGACTGCGCGCGGAGCTCCGGGCGAGCTTCGAATCCTGGCCGGTGGACGACAGCCTCCATCTTCGGTCCGGGTTGCGGCGGTCAGAACCCGGTGAGGCAGCCGGGGCCGCTGGACCCGAAGGAAAGAGCCCCCTGGTCTGTGACCGGAGGGCTCTTTCGTCGGGGGATGACGATACCGACTACGCGGTCGCTTCCGCCGGCAGGAATCCGTCGCATCCGCTGATGGGCGTGACCTTCAGATTCAGCGAGGCATGCCGCGGGTGGCCGCACTCGTCGACGAAATCCTCCGGAGCGCTCTGCTCCATGCGGATCTGGACGAGCTGATGCTCACCGGGATGGTCCTCCCCGAAGTGGGCGCACAAGCCGCACTGGCCTTCCTGGATTGATATCATCTGTCAGTTTCTCCTTTTGATCCGTTGATGGCAGGTGGATCTGTTCCGGGTAACAATGCAAGATTCGGGACACTCCTGCGCATCGTTGTTTCATCCGCCGCCGCGCTCCCCTACCCCGCCGCAACTCGTTGCAGTCAAGGATCTTTCGAGGCTCTTTCCGGTAGCACCGGAGGAGGGTCTGCGTCACAGCAGGTCTCCCCTTGTCGCCCGCAGAATCACCGCATGAACCGACCCGCGACTGCCCGTCGATCGAGGCTCGCTCTTTCAGCGCTGCTTTTCGCCCTCCTTGCGGCTGGCGGCTGCATAGAGGTGCGGGCGCCCGTTGCGTCCGGCGATGCCGATGCGGCCGGCCCTCCCTCCCGGGCCCTGAACAGCCGAGAGGCAGTCGAAGCCGTTCGCGCGGGGTATGTCGAGCGACTTCGGCTCGGGCTGGGCAGTCCCTTCCGTCTCA
>CAYRLB010000178.1:0-3221 GCA_964424945.1 uncultured Gemmatimonas sp. | reverse complement strand
GATGACGCGTCGATAGAGGTCGTTGAGGTCGGACGTCGCGAAGCGGCCGCCGTCGAGGGGCACCAGCGGCCGAAGGTCCGGCGGGATGACGGGAACCGTGTCGAGAATCATCCACTCGGGCCGGTTCCGCTCGCCCAGGGTCTCCCCGGAGTTGCGGATGGCGTCAATGACCTTCAGGCGCTTGAGCGTCTGCTTCTTCCGGTGCTGGCTCGTCTCGGTCGCGACCTGGGCGCGCAGAACCTCACCCAGCGACTCGATCTCGAGTGCGGCGAGCAGGTCCCGGATCGCCGGGGCACCGATGTCCGCGCGGAAGACGGTGTCGCCCTCCTCACGGGCCTTGTCGCGCAGCTGGATGTACTCGTCCTCATCGAGGATCTGCGCCGGCTTCACCTCCTGGTCCCCTGCCTCGACGACGACGTACGCAGCGTAATAGATGACCTTCTCGAGGTCACGCAGCGTCATGCCGAGCAGGTAGCCCATCTGAGAGGGCAGCGTCTTGAAGAACCAGATGTGTGCGACGGGTACCGCGAGCTCGATGTGACCCATGCGCTCGCGACGAACCTTTGACAGCGTCACTTCGACACCGCACTTGTCGCAGATCATCCCGCGGTAGCGGATCCGCTTGAACTTTCCGCAGTGGCATTCCCAGTCCTTCACCGGACCGAAGATGCGCTCGCAGAACAACCCGTCCCGTTCCGGCTTGAACGACCGGTAGTTGATGGTCTCCGGCTTCGTGACTTCACCGAAGCTCCACGAACGGATCTCGTCCGGGGAGGCAATCTTCACCTGAATGAAGTTGAAGTCCGTCGCGCGTGTCTCACGGGTGCGGGGAAAATCGATCATTATTGGTCCCCTCGATTTATATGCCTTCGAAGAGCATGGTAGCTCGTTCGAGTTGGAGCCTGAACAGGTCTTCCTTGGTCAGTCATCGGCCCCTCGGGCATCGAACCGTGTGTGGCGTTCCATACCCGGGGAGCTACGATCGATGACCTTGCTATCAACTTCCCAGCGTCACACTGATGCCCAGTGCCTGAAGCTCCTTGACGAGCACGTTGAAGCTCTCCGGCAAGCCCGGCTCCGGAAGATTCTCGCCCTTGACGATCGCCTCGTACACTCTGGAGCGGCCGTTCACGTCGTCGGACTTGACCGTCAGAATCTCCTGCAGGGTGTGCGCGGCGCCATATGCTTCGAGCGCCCACACCTCCATTTCGCCGAAGCGCTGTCCACCGAACTGCGCCTTACCCGCCAGAGGCTGCTGGGTGACGAGGGAGTAGGGCCCGATGCTCCGCGCGTGAATCTTGTCATCGACAAGGTGCGAAAGCTTCAGCATGTAGATGGCCCCGACTGTGACCGGCGACATGAACTGCTCACCCGACCGGCCGTCGCGTAGCCGCACCTTACCACCGGTCGTGAGGCCGGCCGCTGCCATGTGCTCCTCGATGGCGGCATTCAACCCCTCGATCCCATCCGAGTCGCGCAGGGCGGCTGCGGCGGGGAACGCCTCCTCGAGCGACTTCTCGGTCTCCGCCCGCCCGACCAGCTCGCCGGCGGCGGCGACGAGATATTCCCGCAACGCCTTGACCTTTTCGGCGGCCGAACCCGTGAGGCTCGGGCTGCCGGCCACGCGGTCCAGCGAACGACCGATTCCGCTCAGCGGGAGTGGCTCGTCGACCGGGACCTCGCGAACCGCCTCGGCCATCTTCCGGATATCGGTAAGGTCGAAGTGAGGCGCTTCATGTTCGATGCCGAGCGCCTGCCGCGCCCAGATCGCTCCTGCGAAACGCAGCAGCGTCCCGATCTCGTCCTCCGAGGCGCCCTGGAAGACGGGCGTCTTGGCTTCGAAGCCGAGCACCCTTGCGACCCACCCGAGGTGCGTCTCAAGAATCTGCCCGACATTCATGCGGCTCGGCACGCCGAGCGGGTTCAGGCAGACGTCGACCGGAGTTCCGTCGGGCATGAACGGCATGTCCTCCTCAGGAACGATACGGGCGATGATGCCCTTGTTCCCGTGACGACCCGCCATCTTGTCGCCCACCGAGATCTTACGCTTCTCGGCGAGATATACCTTGACCAGCTGAACGACGCCCGGGGGCAGCTCGTCCGGCTGGAAGACCTTGTCGATCTGCTCTTCGGTACGCTGGCGAACGCGCTCGATGCGGCGCTTGCTCTCGTCGATGAGCCCCCGAAGGCGCTCATTCGTCTCGCGGTCCGTAACCTTGAGCGTGGTCAGATCGACCTCCCCCAGGTCGAGGCCGTTGACGACATCGTCGTCCAGCTTCGTACCTTCCGTGAAGTACGGCTCGACTGTTCCGCGCTTGAGGAAGAGGGCGACCTCCTTGCCGCGGATGAGCTCGCGGATTTCCTCGTCCCGGGCTTCGGAGATCCGTGCAATCTCCGACCGCTCATGCGTGCGGAGTTCGCCGATCCGCTGCCCGTGCTCCTTCTCGAGGAGTGGATCGTCGATACGGCGCGAGAATACCTTCACGTCGATGACGGTACCTTCCACGCCGGGCGGCACCTTCAACGAGGAATCCTTCACGTCCTTTGCCTTCTCACCGAAGATCGCGGTAAGAAGCTTTTCTTCCGGCGACAGCTCGGTCTCACCCTTCGGGGTGATCTTGCCGACCAGGATGTCACCAGCCTTGACCCGTGCGCCGACCCGGATGACGCCGCGCTCGTCGAGGTCGATGAGCGACTCCTCCGCCACGTTCGGGATTTCGCGCGTGATCTCCTCCATGCCGCGCTTCGTGTCGCGAACCTGAAGCTCGAGCTCCTGGATGTGGATCGACGTATATACGTCGTCACGCACCAGCCGCTCGGACAGCACGATTGCGTCCTCGAAGTTGTGTCCGTACCAGGGCATGAAGGCGACCAGCAGGTTGCGCCCGAGTGCCAGCTCGCCCCGGTCAGTCGACGCACCGTCTGCCAGGATCTGCCCCCGCTTTACGACCTGGCCCTTCCGAACCAGAGGCCGCTGGTTGATCGCAGTGTCCTGGTTGGTCCGCCAGTACTTCTTCATCCGGTAACGGTCGAACTGCGCGAGCCGCCGAAGAGGCTCGTTCGCCGTACCCGCCTGCGGCGTTCCCGTATCGATCAGGATGTGATCGGCAGTGACTTCCTGCACCACGCCACCACGCCGGGCGATAACTACCGCGCCCGAATCGCGCGCAGCCGTCTCCTCCAGCCCGGTTCCGACGAGCGGAGCCTCGGGGAAGAGAAGC
>CAYRLB010000177.1:0-3243 GCA_964424945.1 uncultured Gemmatimonas sp. | reverse complement strand
GGTGCTCGGCAAGACGATGGAGGAGCAGCTGCGCTTCGCCATCTGCTACTGGCACTCCGTCACCTGGCCCGGGGGCGACCCCTTCGGAGGCGAAACCTTCGACCGGCCCTGGATGCACGGCGACGATCCGATGGCCCAGGCGCGCCTGAAGGCGGATGTCGTCTTCGAGCTCTTCCGGCTTACGGACGTCCCCTTCTTCTGCTTCCACGATCGCGACATCGCGCCCGAGGGCGCGACGCTCGCCGAATCCAACCGGAACGTCCGCAGCATCGGGGAGATTTTTGCGAAGAAGATGGAAACGGAGCGGGTCAGGCTGCTCTGGGGAACCGCGAATCTCTTCTCGCACCGCCGTTTCATGGGCGGCGCGGCGACGAACCCCGATCCGGACGTCTTCGCGTATGCGGCCGCGCAGGTGAAGAACGTCCTCGACCTGACACACGAGCTGGGCGGTCAGAACTATGTTCTCTGGGGAGGCCGCGAAGGCTACGAGACGCTGCTCAACACCGACCTCAAGCGGGAGCTCGACCAGCTCGGCCGTTTCGTGAATCTCGTCGTCGAACACAAGCACAAGATCGGCTTCGACGGACTGATCCTCATCGAGCCGAAGCCGCAGGAGCCGACGAAGCATCAGTATGATTTCGATGTCGCCACTGTGTTCGGCTTCCTGAAGCAGTACGGCCTCGAGAACGAGGTGAAGGTCAACCTCGAAGCGAACCACGCGACGCTCGCCGGCCACTCCTTCGAGCATGAGATCGCCATGGCGACGGCGCTCGGCATCTTCGGCTCGCTCGACATGAATCGGGGCGACATGCAGTCGGGCTGGGACACGGACCAGTTCCCCAACTCGATTCAGGACACCGCGCTGGCGATGTACTACATCCTGAAGGCGGGTGGCTTCACGACCGGAGGGATGAACTTCGACGCGAAGATCCGGCGCCAGTCGATCGATGCGGAAGACCTTCTTCACGCCCACATCGGCGCGATGGACGTGTGCGCGCGTGCGCTGCTGATCGCCGAGAAGATGATCGAGGATGGCGCTCTGGAGCGCTTCGTCGAAGAGCGCTACGCGGGCTGGGACGGCGCCGAGGGGCAGGCGATTCTGGCGGGTGAACGGTCGCTGGACGATCTCGCCGCATACGTCGACCGCGAGAATATCGATCCTCAGCCGAGGTCCGGCCGTCAGGAGTATCTCGAGAATCTGGTGAATTCGTATCTCTGAGCGCGTTATCACCCTCTCGCCACGGGGCAGCAGAATGGGAAACATCAAAGGACCGGGCATCTTCCTCGCACAGTTTGCCGGGGACGAGGCACCCTACAACTCGCTCGAATCGATCACTCGCTGGGCGGCAGGTCATGGCTATACCGGTGTGCAGATCCCGACCTGGGACGGCCGACTCTTCGATCTGAAGAAGTGCGCCGAGTCGCAGACGTATGCCGACGAGGTCAAGGGGATCTGTACGGAGAACGGGGTGACGATTACCGAGCTGTCGACACATCTGCAGGGACAGCTCGTTGCCGTTCATCCCGCGTACGACTCCGCCTTCGACGGTTTCGCTCCTGCCGAGCTCCACGGCCGACCGGCGGAGCGGCAGGCATGGGCGGTGGACCAGCTGAAGCTCGCGGCAAAGGCGTCCCGGAAGCTGGGGCTGACCGGTCACGTCACCTTCTCGGGGGCGCTCGCGTGGCCCTACGTCTACCCCTGGCCGCAGCGGCCCGCCGGCCTCATCGAAGGCGCGTTCGCAGAGCTCGGCAGCCGCTGGAAGCCGATTCTCGATGCCTTCGACGAGGAGGGCTGCGATGTCTGCTACGAGATTCATCCCGGCGAGGATATTTTCGACGGCGCATCCTTCGAGATGTTCCTGGAGTCGGTGGATGGCCATTCCCGCTGCAACATCAACTACGATCCGTCCCACTTCGTGCTGATGGCGCTTGATTACCTCGCCTTCATCGACATCTACCACGAGCGGATCAAAGCCTTCCATGTGAAGGACGCCGAGTTCAACCCGGACGGCCGTCAAGGCGTCTATTCGGGATATCAGCCCTGGCTGCACCGCGCGGGGCGATTCCGCTCACTCGGTGATGGACAGGTCGACTTCGGCGGGGTCTTCTCGCGCCTCTCGACCCATGGCTTCGATGGATGGGCGGTGCTCGAGTGGGAGTGCGCGCTGAAGCATCCGGAGGATGGCGCGGCAGAAGGGGCCCCCTTCATCGCCTCTCACCTGATTCGTCGCACGGAGAAGGCGTTCGACGACTTTGCCGGGTCCGGCACTGATGAGAAGCAGATCCGTACGATGCTCGGGTTGGGCTGAATTCGCACCGATGAGACACAGATCCTGAAAGCCTGGGAGGATTGATGACGATCGAAGGAAGGGACAGCGGGGCGGCCGGACGCCGGATCCGGCTGGGGATGGTCGGGGGCGGCGAGGGCGCCTTCATCGGTGCGGTTCATCGTATCGCATCGCGCATCGATGACCACTTCGAACTGGTGGCTGGTGCGCTCTCTTCCACGCCGGAGAAGTCCCGGCGGTCGGGCGAGGCCCTCGGCCTCGATCCAGAGCGGATCTATGAGGACTTCACCACGATGGCTGCGGCGGAGGCGGCTCGCCCGGACGGGATCGAGGCGGTTTCGATCGTCACGCCGAATCACATGCACGCACCGGCTGCAGAGGCGTTCATGCGCGCGGGGATCCATGTGATCTGCGACAAGCCTCTCACGACGACGCTCTCTGAAGCGAAGCGCCTGCGCGACCTCGTCTCGGAGACGGGGGTGGTTTTCGTCCTGACGCACAACTACACGGGTTATCCGATGGTCCGTCACGCCCGGGAGATGGTCAGGGCGGGCGAGCTGGGCGAGATCCGGCTTGTTCAGGTCGAATACCCGCAGGACTGGCTCACGGAGAAGGTCGAGGACGCGGGCTCGAAACAGGCGGACTGGCGGACGGATCCCGCCCGATCCGGGGCGGGCGGCTGCATCGGTGATATCGGTACGCACGCCTACAACCTCGCTGACTTCATCGTCGGTATTCCGGTGGTGGAGATGTGCGCGGAACTCACCACCTTTGTCGAGGGGAGGCGCCTCGACGACAACGCTCAGATTCTCTTCCGGTACGCGAATGGCGCTCGTGGCGCGCTCTGGTCGAGCCAGGTTGCGCCCGGGAATGAAAATGCCCTGAAGATCCGGGTTTATGGCACGCGGGGCGGCATCGAATGGTGCCAGGAGCAGCCGAACCACCTCTGGGTGTC
>CAYRLB010000176.1:0-3255 GCA_964424945.1 uncultured Gemmatimonas sp. | reverse complement strand
CGCGAACTGACCCGGGCACCCCGGCGCCCGCAGCGTCCGACCCAGGCGAGTTCACACAGATGTTCCGCGCCGCCGCATTGCCGGACGAAGAGCCCTCTGCCCCCGTCGAACCGCCTGCATCCGCGCCGACGCCCGCACCGGCACCGCCCGTCGACGCCGCCCGGCCGGAGGTCGGCGCCCCGGCGCCCGCAGCAGCCGACCCAGGCGAGTTCACGCAGATGTTCCGCGCCGCCTCATTGCCGGACGAAGAGCCCTCGGCCCCCGTCGAACCGCCTGCATCCGCGTCGCCGCCAACCGCCGGGAAGCCCAACCAGGCGCCTTCTGCTGCGCCGGACCCGAAGGAGGCCACTGCCTCACCCTCCGACCAGCCGGGCGAGTTCACGCGCACCATCCGGTCGATGGGGACGCAGCGTCACGACGCCGGAACCGACGGATCGCAGGGGCAGTCGGCACCGGAACCGTCGACAGCCCGAGCAACACCGCCCCCGCAGACGGACCAGGCGCAACCGGCTGCCAAGGGCGAGTTCACCACGATGTTCGAGAAGCTGTCCGGGGCTCCCCCCGCGCCGCCGCCGGCGACACCTCCGTCCTCCCCGTACGGACCGCCTCACGGATCTCCCCGGACCGATCCGGGAACACCCTGGCCGGCCACCCCGCAGCAGGGCGACCGTTACCAGCAGGGGCTCTTCGGCGGGAGCACGCCCCCCCCGCCGCCGCCCGTCAGCGGGCCGCCGGCAGGCGTCGAGGGGCAGGGCATCTTCGCGGTCGACCCAGAGTTACCACCGCTTCCCGCGCAGATGACGCCGCCGCCGGCCCCACCTCCGCAGGCGGGGGGGGAGTACACGCGGATGATATCGGCCTTCACGCCGCCACCCGTCGCACCTGCGAGCAGTCAAGCGGCGCCAGGGCTGACAACGGCCGGAGCAGGAATGGCGCGGAGCGCGGCGGCGAGCGCAGGCAGCGAAGTGTCCTCGCGAGTCCCCCGGACCGGCCTTCTCATCGGCTTCGGGGGCGTCGCCTTCGCGGCGTTCGCCCTGATCCTCTATCTGATCATGAAGTCGGTGCTGGTACCGGCGGAAAACGCGCCGGACCCGGCGCCGGATGCGACGAGCGCCCCGGCTGCCGCCGAATCGGGAACCGGCGGAACGCTACCCCCGCCCTGATCCCGCGCCACCGGAGGGGGCAGGCGGCAACATCACCACGAGTTCGAGCGTCGCATCGGGGAAATCGGAAGGGACATACACGGCGAGGTTCCGGGCGGAGCGGATCGCATCCCACTCAGCGCCGGAACGGTCGAGCTCGAAATACTGGTAGCCGAGCTTCACCGGCACATTGCTCGGAGGGACGGGGATGTAGCGCACCCCGAGCCCCGGCAGCGCCAGCCGGATCAGCCGTTCCACCTCGTTCGCCGCACCCGTCTTCAGCAGAAGCGGACCGCGCCGCGCCACCTCCTCCGCCGAGGCGCCGCTCTTCACCCCGAGGTACATCTGGATCCCCCCGAAGAGACGATCATCGTCGATCGCAGCGGCGTGGATGAATGCGTCGGTGCGGCTGAGCGGCAGAACGACATGGTTGCGGGGAACGACCGTCTCCAGCAGCTCGCGAATGATCCCATCCAGCCGCTCGAAACAGCCCCGCAGATCGTCGTGATCGTACGGGGGGAGATCGCGCGGGTGGATCGTGGTGGAGAAGCTCGTAAGGGCGCTCGCCAGGGCCAGCAGCGCCTCATAAAGCGCCTCCGGATGCGTCCGGCGCCTCCCGATGATGTGGCGGACGACCGGTAGATGCGTGTTCACCGTATACAGCAGCCAGAAAGCCGCGACGTCCGACGAATCGAAATGTGCCAGCGCCCGGTTGCGCTGCTTCCGCGTCGCCGAAAGACCGCTGCTCCGCGCCGAAAGCGCCTCCACGATTCCGCGGGCAATCGTCAGGAGATGGCGGCTCGCCCCAAGGTCGAGGATCGGGGGCACGAAGTGAGGATCGAGCAACACCTCGCCCGACTCACTCTGCGTAACCCGCGCGACCTTCAGGAGTGTGCAGCCCTCCTGCGTCTCATGTTCGGCGAGCAGCCGGAAGTTGCGGCGGGCGAGTTGGAGCTTCTTCTCCACCAGCCCCGTGTTCTCATCGCGGCGAACGACGGCCTCGGCGAGGTAACGGGTGTGCCGCACCTCGGCATCCACCGAAACGTTGTGCCCGGCCGGCCGGTAGTCAGGAATGGCCAGGTAGATGTCCATCGACCGCTGATCAGGGCGCCAATGCTCGGCAAGAGCTTTCGGCGCCGGCGGGCTGTCGGCGGCGGGAATAGCGAAGGGGGTGCCGTCGGGGAAGATCCCTGATGCGCCGGACAGCGAAAGAAGTCCGCCGGCGAGCGAGGCCTGATCGATGTCCAGCGAGGTAAACCCCCAGGCGTGATGGCGAAGCGCTCCCGCGCGTGATGCGAGAAGACTCTCGAGGTAAGCGTCCTGAAGCTGAAGGTGCTGAGGATTCAGGAGGATCCCCTTGGTCCATAGTACCTTCTGCATTTGCGGCATCTGTTTCGGAGCGCCTGGGAGTGAGGCCGGACGGGTGGGTAGCGACGGAAGTTGGTGGCACAACATGACTTCAAGGGAGCGCACACCTTCCGGATTCCTGCATCAAGGATAAACGGGCAGGTCTGGATGGCAAGGTTGACGGCAATTAAGCGCCCGTCGAACTGCTTGACAGCATGGGAACCCCTCCCTAACGTGCGATCTCTGGTAAAGAACACTTCCAGTGCCGCCGATCCCTCCGTTGCCTACTGCCGGATTCGGTCGTTTCGTCCCCAGGCCCGTCGCAACTTTCCGGACAGTCCGTCACATAGCCGATCACCACCCCCGAGTCCATCCATCGGAATGAAAACCACCTTTCAGATGAGGAGTGCATGAATGGCTGAGAGCGTCAATGCCAAGCTGGATCGAGTGAGAGCACCTCGCGTTCACATCAAGTACGAGGTGGAGACCGGGGGCGCGATCGAGATGAAGGAGCTTCCCTTCGTCATGGGCGTCCTGGGAGACTTCACGGGCCACCCTGAGGAGCCACTCGCCAAGCTGAAGGAGCGGAAGTTCGTCGAGCTCACCCCCGACAACTTCGATTCCATGCTGAAGAGCATGAAGCCGCACCTTTCCTTTTCCGTCGATAATCTCCTTTCAGACGAGCCCGACGCCGGCAAGATCGCCGTCGATCTGCGCTTCCAGAGCATGGACGACTTCTCTCCGGAGGCCGTCGCCGAGCAGATCG
>CAYRLB010000175.1:0-3442 GCA_964424945.1 uncultured Gemmatimonas sp. | reverse complement strand
TATCTTTCAGGGCTCTCCAAGGTTTACGTGGCAACGATCCGGCTCGGCACCGCGACGGATACGGATGATCTGGAAGGCACAATCATCGGGACGTCGGAGGATTGGCGCGGAATCGAATTGCCCAGTTTGATGGCCGCGCTGGAGGCTCAGACGGGGGACATCATGCAGATTCCTTCGAGCTATTCGGCCAAGAAGGTCGACGGGCAGCGCATGTACGATGTCGCACGACGTGGAGGCGAGGTCGCCCTCGACGCGGTCCCGGTCAGGGTCGACGCGATCGAGCTTCTTTCCTATGACCCGCCCGATGCCGAGGTCAGGGTAAGCTGCTCGACGGGAACGTACATCCGTGCGATCGCCAGAGATGTCGGAAAGACGCTCGGGGTGGGTGGCCATCTCATCCGGCTGCGGCGTGAAGTGGTGGGCACGTTCTCCGTCGGGTCGGCGCTGGTTCTCGATCAGCTTTCGGACGCATCCGCGGTATCCCGGGCACTGATTTCACCCGCGGACGCGGTCGGTCATCTCCGGCGGATCGTCGTTTCGGCGGATGATGTCGGCGTGCTGCGGAATGGAGGGGCGGTTTCGGCTCCTGCAGGCGCGGCAGAGGGTACGGTGGCTCTCGTCGATCCGGAGAACACACTTCTGGCAATCGGGGAACAGCAGGGGGAAAGAGTGCGCCCCCGGAAGGTGTTCCTCTGATGCAGAAGGGATCTTCTCCGCTGCTCCCCCTCGACGGCCGTGGTTCCATCGTAACGCTCGGCTCGTTCGATGGGGTGCACCGCGGACACCAGCAGATCCTCCTGGAAATTGCGGGCAGGGCGCGTCGAACCGGACGACGGAGCGTTCTGGTCACCTTCCACCCGCATCCGCTCCGCATCGTCCGTCCCGCGGCAGCGCCGAAGCTCCTTACGACTCCCGCCGAGAAGAAGGCATGTCTCGCGGCGTTCGGACTGGATTACGTTCTCTTCCTCCGGTTCACTCCTGAGCTACAGCAGTACTCCGCACGACGCTTTGTGGAAGAAATTCTACTGGGCCGGCTGGGGATGAAGGAGCTGGTTATCGGGCATGACCATGCCTTCGGTAAGGGAAGGGAAGGCACCGCCGATTTCATGCGGAGTCTGGGTGAGGAGCTCGGTTTTGCCGTCGATGTGATCTCGGGTGTCAGGCAGGGCGCTGCGATGATATCGTCGTCGGTAATCCGCCGGCACCTGGGCGAGGGGGACGTGGTGGCGGCGGCGAACGCCCTCGGAAGGCCGTATTCGCTCGAGGGGCTGGTCGTCGAGGGGATGAAGAAGGGTCGGGAGCTCGGCTTCCCGACCGCGAACATCCGGATCGACGAGCCCGAGAAGCTTCTCCCACGGCCCGGGGTCTATGCCGTCCGTGGGATCGTCGATGGCGAGTCGCTGCCCGGATTGCTGCACCTCGGGCCGCGGCCTACGTTCAGCGACTTCCCGCCTTCGGTGGAGCTGCATCTGCTCGACTGGAGCGGCGATCTGTACGGGAAGTGGGTGCGCGTGGAGCTGTGCAGCTATCTTCGTGAAGTCGAGCGCTTCGATTCGGTGGACGATCTCGTCGCCCAGATGCATGTCGATGCAGCTCGCGGCAGGGAGATCCTCGCGGACACGGCAGTGCCGCTTGTGCGATCGGATCTGCGCGGTTAGACTTTCTCGCTTGCCCGCTGGATGCTCCGGTGGGCGTCACTGCTTTTCAAGTAGCGTAGACTCTTGAGGAGGCAACGAGGTATATGGCGATCGATCGCGAAGCAGTAATCGAGAAGTACCGGCTCCACGAGAATGACCGGGGCTCTGCCCGGGTGCAGGTTGCCCTTCTCACGGCCCGGATCAACCATCTCATGGGTCACTTCAAGGCGCACCACAAGGACCACCATTCGCGGCGCGGGCTGCTGAAGATGGTTGGTCAGCGGCGTCGCCTGCTCGACTATATCCGGAAGACGGACGTCGAACAGTACCGGCAGCTCATCGCGGATCTCGGCCTGCGCCACTGAGCGTGGGCTGCGCACGGGGCTGGCAAGCGCAGGGTCGCCCGGCGATCGGCTGCGAAAGGGCCTGGCGGCTTTCTGATTCCAGGAAGCCGCGCCCGAGCCTCCCGGTCGCAGGATGTGCCTGTCTCCGAACCGATCGTGCTCTCCGAGTACGGTTCGGCTCACGAACGATGTATATACGGTAGGCTTCGACCGAGCGCCGCACGGCATCCGCTGTGCGGCGATTTTCATGCTCCTTCGGGAGGGCATCCGGCGCGTGTGGGGATCCGGATGCCAGGCGTAACCCCACGCGAATCAGCGGAAAGCAAGAGTCAACAATGGCAAGAATCGAGAAGCAGTTCGCGGGGCGTCCCCTGATCCTCGAGAGTGGCAGGATGGCGCGGCAGGCGGACGGGTCCTGCACCGTTCAGTTCGGCGAGACGATGGTACTCTGCACGGCGGTAGCGCAGGACAACCCCACGAACCTTCCCTTCTTCCCCCTCACGGTCGAGTATCGCGAACGGACGTACGCGGCCGGCAAGTTCCCGGGGGGATACATCAAGAGAGAGGGTCGGCCGTCGGACAAGGAGATCCTTTCGGCGCGGATCGTCGACCGTCCGCTCCGCCCGCTCTTCCCGGACGGCTTCCTTCACGAGACGCAGCTTTTCGTCTGGGTGATCTCGGCCGACCAGGAGAATGACGCGGACATGCTGGGCGTGCTCGGCGCTTCGCTCGCCCTGAACATGAGCCGCATTCCGTTCAACGAGCTGGTCGCTGCCGTCCGGATCGGCCGTATTCAGGGTCAGTGGGTTCTCAACCCGACCTTCCAGCAGCTCGACTACTCCGACCTCGAGATCGTGGTCGCGGGGACGGAGTCGGCCATTCTGATGGTCGAAGGCGGCGCGCTCGAGGTGCCGGAGGAGACGATCGCAGAGGGCCTCCTCGTGGCGCATGAAGGCATTCGGGAACTCATCGAGATCCAGCGTGAGCTTCTCGCCATGCTCGAGAAGCCGGCCGAGATGAAGTGGGCGCCGAAGGAAGTCGAAGCGAGCTTCCGCGAGAAGGTCGTCAGCGCCGCGTCCGAAGGGATCCGCAAGGCGCTGCGCATCGCGGACAAGAGCGAGCGGAATGAAGCGATGGTCGCGCTGCGGACCGAGGTCGGCGCGCGCTTCGCCGAAGAGGCTTCCGAGATGGGCTATGATATCGCCTCGCTCGTGAAGGACAGCGAAAAGACCGAGATGCGGGAGATGATCCTGAGTGAGGGTGTCCGCTCGGACGGCCGCACTCTGGATGAGGTTCGACCGATCAGTGTTGAGCTCGGCGTTCTGCCCCGGACCCACGGTTCGGCGCTCTTCACCCGTGGTCAGACGCAGTCGCTCGGTGTCACGACGCTCGGTACACCGGCGGATGAGCAGCGCTACGACTCGATCGACTTCCTGACGGAGCAGAGCAAGAGCTTCATGC
>CAYRLB010000174.1:0-3524 GCA_964424945.1 uncultured Gemmatimonas sp. | reverse complement strand
CGGATCCAGTGGTCAGGCCTGATGCTCATGCTGGAATGAAGCTTGAAGGAAGCAGCCCTCTTCGATTCAACGATTGTCGGGCGGTCATGGGAAGTGGCGAGCCGGACCGCCGGGGCGGCCGCGGTCCGCGGAAAGTACGGGCGCCGACGGTGGCGCGGCAAGCCGCCACGCAACCCCCGCTTTTGCTTGACACTTTCTCATCGGACGGGGTATTATCTCCCGTATTCAAGTGAATCATTTCACAAACTCCGAGGTCTGATTCAACGATGCTGGACGCCTACCTTCCACTTCTGATCCTGCTGGGGATCTCGGCTGCTCAGGCGGTAGGGATGGTGGTATTGTCGCAGGTGGTCAGCCCGACGCGCTGGACCTCGGTGAAGGCAGCGCCCTACGAATCGGGGATCGATCCGCTCGGCAGCACCCGCGAGCGGTTCTCGATGAAATTCTACGTGGTTGCGATCCTCTTCATCGTGTTCGATGTCGAGACGGTGTTTCTCGTACCCTGGGCGGTGGTGATGCGTGAGGTGGGGCTCGCGGGCTTTGCGGCCGCGGGCATCTTCATCTTCATTCTCACGGTCGGCCTGGTGTACGAGTGGAAGAAAGGAGCGCTCGAATGGAACTGAACAATCCAGGCAGGGGCCAGTCATCGACCGGCACACTTCCCGTTCATGGAGATCAGGCCGCGGCTCCGGGAGGTATCTTCTCGGGGTCCCCCGGCTTTCTGACAACGAGACTCGACGCGGTCATCAACTGGTCGCGGGAGAACTCGCTCTGGCCGATGCCCTTCGGGACGGCCTGCTGCGCGATCGAGATGATGGCGTCTGCGGCGTCGCGATATGACCTCGCCCGCTTCGGCATGGAGCGCATGAGCTTCTCTCCGCGCCAGGCGGATATGCTGATCTGCGCGGGACGCGTCACCTACAAGATGGCGCCCGTGCTGCGCCGCATCTGGGAGCAGATGCCGCAGCCGAAGTGGGCGATCTCGATGGGCGCATGCGCCTCGTCGGGCGGCGTCTTCGACGTCTACAGCATGGTGCAGGGAATCGATACGATCATCCCGGTTGATGTCTACGTTCCCGGCTGTCCGCCCCGGCCCGAAGGGCTCATCTACGGCATCCTGATGATTCAGGAGAAGATCCGGCGGTCCAACCCGACGAAGGAGTGGGTGGGGCAGGAGGATCTCGTCCAGGGGCTTCCGACCTTCTCGCAGGAGGCGGTCGACCGTATCACGCTGCCCTTCGGAAATTCGACGAATCAGAACCGGAGCAGCGGAATCCTCTCGACCGGGGCCATTGCGCGCCCGATGGATCGACTGCCGTGAGCGACGACGCCTTCAGGAAGGGGCTCGACGCCCTCGAAAGCGGACCCGCTGCTTCGGCGCGCGAGCGCCCGCAGGTAGCGACGCCCGAGGGGGGTGTGCCTCCGCACGCGACTGTCGACGCGCTCCGGGAGAAGTTCGGCGAGGCGATCCTCCAGCATGAACTCGTGGCGGGGGATGAGCACATCGTCTATGTCGATGCGGCTCGCATTCTCGAGATCCTGACCTGGCTGCGGGAAGATCCGGGGCAGTCGTACGACTTCCTGCAGGACCTCACCGCGATTGACTACGGCAGCGGCGCCTCTCTGCAGGTGGTCTATCAGCTCTGGTCGATCGGTCTCAAGCACAACATCCGGGTCAAGGTCGAGCTGCCGCTTACCGCGCTCGAGATCGACTCGGTCTATTATGTCTGGCGTGCCGCCGACTGGCTCGAGCGTGAAGTGTACGACATGTTCGGCATCGTCTTCAGGGGCCACCCCGACCTGAGACGGATTCTGATGCCCTACACCTATGCCGAGGGCCATCCCCTGCGGAAGGACTTCCCGCTCCGGGGTCGCTTCACACGATCCGAGCAGACGCGGCGCGCTCTCTCGATGAAGACCGAGGATCACTATACGCCATACGAGCTGGAGGTGGCACGCAGGCTCGGCCAGGCGCTCCCCGACCCGATGAATGAGGGCGGGCCGGGAGTTCCCAACCAGGGCCTGATGCCCGGCAGCGGCGGAGGGATGTAGAATGAGCACGACGCGCAGGACGGTTGTCTATAACGTCAGCCGCAGCCCCGAACTGGGTGGTGGCGGCGGGCTCGTGCACGCGCCGGTCGTACCGGTCGAGGGGGAGGCCGTCGGCCCCGAATTCCATGGTGATATCGCTGGTGAGCACATGCTCATCAACATCGGACCGCAGCATCCGGCGACGCATGGCGTTCTCCGGCTGGTGCTGGAGCTCGATGGCGAAACGGTGGTGAAGTGCACGCCGCACATCGGCTATCTGCACTCATCCTTCGAGAAGCTCGGCGAATATCGGGACTGGAACCAGGTCGTCCCGCTCACCGACCGCATGGACTATCTGGCGCCGCTGATCTACAACTGCGCCTATGCCATGGCCGTCGAGAAGCTGATGGGCGTGGAGGTCACCGAGCGGTGCAAAGTGGTGCGCGTGATCCTGATGGAGATGGATCGCATCTTCTCGCACCTTCTCTGGCTGGGAACGACGGGCATCGATCTGGGCGCGTTCACGATCTTCCTGTACACCTTCCAGGAACGGGAGCGCATCTACAACCTCCACGAGTCGTACACCGGGGCGCGCATCACCACCTCCGCGACGCGGATCGGCGGGATGATGGCCGATCTTCCGGCCGGGTGGATCGAGCAGCTGCAGGACTTCGTGCGGACCTTCCCGCGCACACTCGACGAGGTCGAGACGCTGCTCTCGAACAATGCGATCTGGATCGGCCGCACCCAGGATGTGGGTGCGATCAGCGGCGAAGATGCGGTCAACTTCGGGCTGAGTGGTGCGAATCTCCGGGCCTCCGGCGTCGACTACGATGTTCGGAAGGATCGCCCATACTACGACTACGAGACGTACGATTTCGACGTTCCCATCGGTGAGCATGGGGACATCTACGATCGGTATCTCTGTCGGATGGAGGAGATGCGTCAGAGCCTGCGTATCATCGAGCAGGCGATCGCGCGGCTGCCGGACGGGCCCATCAACGTCGACGACCCCCGCGTCATCCTGCCCTCCAAGACGGCGGCGATGAACGACATGGAGTCGATGATCCACCACTTCAAGATCGTCATGGAAGGGGTTCGGGCGCCGGTGGGCGAGTCGTGGTTCTCCGTCGAAAGTTCGAAGGGGGAGCTGGGGATGTACGTGGTGTCCGATGGCGGGTCGAAGCCGGTCCGCTGGAGGGTGCGGGGTCCGTCCTTCATCAACATCGCGGCGCTTCCGCACATGATCGAAGGGGCAATGCTGAGCGACGTAATCGCCGTGAACGCGAGCCTCGACATCGTCCTGGGCGAGATCGACCGGTAGGAGCCGGGGCGTCAGCCGGCTGTTGGCGGGGTGCGCTCGGGCCGGTCATAATGGAGCCTGATCGCAGCCTACCCGGCCCGTAATCCGAAGTTCGCAAGAAAGCGTCTTTTATAGCAATGTCGACAAATCCCGGCTTCGCTGGCATCACCGGCGACTTCAACCTGACCGA
>CAYRLB010000173.1:0-3548 GCA_964424945.1 uncultured Gemmatimonas sp. | reverse complement strand
GCTGCTTGATCTCGTCGTTCGCCTCCTTGCGGGCGTGCCGGATCGACACGCGCGCCTCCTCGGCCATCTTGTGCAGCAGCTTCACGAACTCCCGGCGGCGCTCCTCCGTAAGAGCCGGAATCGGCACCCTGATGATCTTCCCGTCGTTGGACGGATTCAGGCCCAGCTCGGACGTCTGAAGGGCCTTCTCGATCGGGCCGAGCATTCCGCGATCCCAGGGCTGCACCACGAGCAGCCGGGCCTCGGGGGCACTGACCGTCGCCACCTGGTTCAGGGGGACGAGTGAGCCGTATGCTTCGACACGCAGACTGTCCAGGAGCGCGGGCGAAGCTTTACCGGTGCGGACTCCCGCGAAGTCCCGCTTGAGCGCTTCCAGCGCGCGCTCCATCTGCTGAGTCGCTGCCTTGATCGTTGGCATGAGTACAGAACCGTCGATTCGTTTGCGTCAGGGGTGGGCGAGGGTGCCCACCCGCTCTCCCTTGATGGCCCGTTCGATTGCACCGGGCTCCTGGAGATTGAGCACGATGATGGGGATCCCATTCTCACGGCAGAGCGTCAGAGCAGGAGCATCCATCACCTTCAGCTCGCGATTGATAGCGTCCGTGAAGGAGATCTTCGGAATAAATTCAGCCTTCGGATCGCGTACCGGGTCGGCCGTATAGATGCCCGACACCTTGGTGGCCTTGATGATCACGTCGGCCTCCATCTCGATGCCGCGCAGGACGGCGCCGGTATCCGTCGAAAAGTACGGGTTGCCCGTACCCCCGGCAAAGATCACGACGCGCCCCTTCTCCAGGTGACGGAGCGCCCGCCGACGGATGTACGGCTCCGCGAGCTGTTCCATGCGGATCGCCGTGAGAACGCGCGTCTCCACTCCCTTCCGCTCCAGCAGATCCTGGAGGGCGAGGGCGTTGATCACCGTGGCCAGCATTCCCATGTAATCCGCCGAAACACGATCCATCCCACGCTGACTCGCGATCGTGCCACGAACGATGTTGCCCCCGCCGATCACGACGCCGAGGTGGATGCCCATCTCGTGGACCTCCTTGATCTCCTCGGTAAGCTCATCGATGATCGGCGGATCGATCCCGAAACCCTGTTCGCCGGCGAGGGCTTCACCGGAAAGCTTCAGAAGAACTCGGGGATACTTTATGCCGGCCTCCCCTGAACCATTCTCGGCAGATGCCGGAGCTGCCGTCGCCAGCGGGGGCGGTGCGTCGGCCATCAGTCGCCGAGCGCGTATCTGGCGAACCGCCTGACCTCGATCTTCTCACCCGTCTTCGTCGAGACCTCGGTAATGAGCTGACCAACCGTCTGATCAGGGTTCTTGACGAAGGGCTGCTCGAGAAGCGTCGACTCGGCGAAATACTTCTCCAGCTTTCCGTCTACGATCTTGTCCCAGATCTGCTCCGGCTTGCCGGATTCCTTCATCTGCTCACGGTAGACCGCGCGCTCGCGCTCGACGTCCTCGGCCGGAATATCGTCGCGGCTGACGCCGGTCGGGTTCGCAGCGGCGATGTGCATCGCGATGTCGCGGACGAGCTGCTGGAACTGATCCGTCTTGGCGACGAAGTCGGTCTCGCAGTTGACCTCGACAAGGACGCCGATCCGGCCGCCCATGTGGATGTAGCTCCCGATGGCGCCGTCACCGGCCTCGCGGGCCGCCCGCTTTGCCGCCTTGGCAGCGCCGCGTGCACGGAGGATGTCGATCGCACCCTCCATGTTCCCGTTCGCCTCCTGGAGAGCGCTCTTGCACTCCATCATCCCCGCGCCCGTACGGTCGCGGAGCTCTTTGACTTCCTTCGCAGAAATGGCCATTCCGATCGTCGCTTCAACGTAGAGGTGGACTATCCTGGCGGGCTGCCCGGCAACCGTCGGTCCGCCGTAGATTCAGGACCCTTTGCGCAATGGGGCCACGGACGGTTTCCCGGCGTGGCCCCATTGTCCATCGCTTCAGACGAAGCTCAGCTTGCCTCGCCCTCTTCTTCACCACTGCCCCGAAGGTTCGCGATGACCTCCGGACGGGGACGACGCTTGCGTCGCGGCCGCTTCTTCTGACCGCCCTTGCGGTCATCGTCGGCCGGCGACGACTCGCCGGTCTCCGAGGAGTAGACCGTCGCCTCGGCTTCGTCGGCACGGCGCCGATCGTCCGCAGGCATTGCCGCACGAGCTTCGAGGATCGCGTCGCCGACCGCACGTGTGATGAGGCTCACCGAGCGGATCGCGTCATCGTTACCGGCGATCGGGACCGTAAGGAGGTCCGGATCGGCGTTCGTATCGGCGATCGCGAAGACCGGAATCCCGAGCTTGTTCGCCTCACTGATCGCGATGCGCTCCTTCTTGGAGTCGATCACGAAGAGGGCACCCGGAAGACGGGTCATGTCCTTGACGCCCGAAAAGTACTTGTCGAGCCTCTCGCGCTCACGCTCCAGCATGAGGCGCTCCTTCTTCGTATAGAAGTCGAATGCGCCCTCTTCCTGACCGCGCTCAAGCTCGCGCAGCCGACGGATCTGCTTCTTGATCGTCGAGAAGTTGGTCATCATGCCGCCGAGCCAGCGCTCCGTCACGTGGAAGGAGTTCGACCGCTCCGCCTCGCTCTGGATGACCGACCGAAGCTGGCGCTTCGTGCAGACGAAGAGGATCCGCTCGCCGCGCGAAACAACATCTCGCACCAGCGCCTGGGCCAGCTCGATCTGCCGGGCAGTCTTCTTGAGGTCGATGATATAGATGCCGTTGCGCTCCGCGAAGATGAACTTCCGCATCTTCGGGTTCCAACGGCTCGTCTGGTGGCCGAAATGTACGCCGGCCTCCAGGAGCTCCTGGATCTGGGGTGCTGCCATGCGAGTGCTCCGAATTCGGGTTTGTCTGCCACCGCCTTCTCCCGCCCCGCCTACCACCGGAGTGGCACCCGCGGGCACGTCGAGCGGTGTGAATGAACGGGTACGAAAATGTTCGCACCCGCTTGCCGGCCAACCTTCTGCCGGTTGCTACCTGGACAGCGGACCCGACCCCCGAACCGGGGACCGGGTCCACACCTGCCAGATCTTATCGCTTCGAGAACTGGAAGCGCTTGCGTGCCTTCGGGCGACCGGGCTTCTTCCGCTCCACCTCGCGGGCGTCACGGGTAAGAAGCGTCTCCGCACGAAGACGGGCACGGAAGCTCTCGTCGACCTTCAGAAGCGCGCGAGCGACCCCGAGCCGGACGGCATCCGCCTGCCCGTGAAGACCGCCCCCGGCGACCCGTACATGCACGTCGTACTGCCCACTCGTCTCGGTTACGACGAGCGGACGGCTGATCGACTGCTGCAGAATCGGGCGGGGGAAGTGCTGCTCGAGCGTGCGGCCGTTGATCGACCAGCTTCCGGTACCCGGGCGAAGGAGAACCCTCGCGACCGCGGTCTTCCGGCGGCCGAGACCGCGAAGCTGACCTGAATGAGCCTTTTCGCTCGTCGCCGTGGGCGTTGCAACCGGGGTCGGAGCGACCTCGGCACTATCGGTACCGGTGGACAGATCCTCGTTGGCCATGCGGGAAATTACAGGTGAAGGGG
>CAYRLB010000172.1:1985-3558 GCA_964424945.1 uncultured Gemmatimonas sp. | reverse complement strand
GATGGTCCGATCCGCGGATTGTCATCGTCGTGCTCAACAACCGCGACCTCAACTACGTCACCTGGGAGCAGCGGGTGATGGAGGGGATGCCCGAGTTCACCGAGTCCCAGGAGCTCCTCGACATGCCCTACGCCCGATATGCCGAACTTCTCGGCCTGCGCGGGATTCGCGTCGACTCGCCGGAAGATGTGGAGGCCGCCATGGACGAGGCGTTCGGAGCTGACCGCCCGGTTGTGATTGACGCAGTCGTCGATCCCGACGTCCCGACACTTCCCCCCGCGCTCGAGCCGGAGCAGCGGGACCAGCTTCGGAGCGCGCTCGATGCGGGCGACCCCGATGCGGCCGGGGTTCGGGAGCAGCTGGAGCGGGCCGGATACGATCTGGAGAAGTAAAGATCGACGGGCGGGAGGCATGGCGTCCGGTGGCTTCCCGATACGATCCCCTTGGGTTTCCGTCGTGCAGGTGAGCGGGTTGCAGAGCGGCGCGCAGCTCAACCAGCGTGGCGAGGAGGCCGATACCCGGGTGCTCCGCCGGAGCGCCCCTCAACGCTGCCGCGCCGCCGCCCCCGACCCGGAGCGCCATCTCCCGGGGAAGCCTGTCACGAAGATCCAGCACCGCCGCGCCTGCCGCTTAACCGCGAGTGCCACGGAGGTCGCCAGCTGTTCCTGCGCGATCGTCAGGGGCCGATAGCCCGACGTCGGGCGGTCGTCAAAAGCTACGCCTTCCCTTCACCCAGTCTGCCGGATGAGGGGCTCACCCATCGAGGATCTCAATATGAAGCAAGGCGCCGCACCTTCTTGTAACTGGTCGTGGCGAATTCCATGACGTGGCAGAATCTCCGTACAGAGCCGTTCGTCTCGACCGTCCCGTTCACCGCAGCCACCTTTCCGTGCGAGATCGCGCGGTCTATCGTCAGCACATCGGGGGCATCCTCGGACGCAGCGGCGTGACTGAGGATAGCCGCCGCACCCTCTGCCGTGGAGCCGTCGGGCACTTCCCAGAATGCGTCCGCCGCAAACGTTTCCCCCAGGAATGCAAGATCCCGTAGCTCCACGGCGATCGCGATATTCTCCGCGAACAGGTTCTTCGGAGAGTTCCCGCAATCCCCGCTACGATTGACTTCGGTCATCTGGCATCCCCGGTTGCATTGAGTCCGTCGCCGCCGCTCCAACGGTCGAGTCGACGCTGGATCCGCTTAGCCATAGATTATCGGAATCTCCCCCCGGCCGGAAGCCGACATCCTGCTCCGGCTTCTCCCAGCGGCCGATTCGTACACGGTCGACAGAAGAGTAGGCTCGCCCGGCTCCTGCATCAGAGCTTGACCATGTACCCGGGTCGTGCGGAAGGCGCGCGGGCGGCTTCACCCGAGAACTGAATCAGATGCAACCTGGAACGAAGCGTCCGGAGCCGACTGCTGCGGTCCGGAACGCCGCCGGTTCACCGCACCGGTGGTGGCAGGTCGATCCGGATCATTGGCGCGATCAGGTGTTGGGCATCCTGCTCCTCGGCATCGTGGTACTGTCGCCGCTCGTGTATCTGCCGAGCGTCATCATCGCGTTCCGGCAAGGTCTGT
>CAYRLB010000172.1:0-1885 GCA_964424945.1 uncultured Gemmatimonas sp. | reverse complement strand
TATCGCACGCTTTTCGATGCCAACCCGCAGCCGGTGTGGGTCTATGACCCCGAGACCCTGCGTTTCCTGGAGGTGAACAGCTCGGCCGTGTCGCACTACGGTTACAGCAGGGCGGACTTCCTGTCGATGACGATCGAGGATCTTCTGCCCGAGGATGTTCAGCGTCCCATGGGAGGGGAGAACCGCGATGCGAGCGCTGAAGAGACCGGGATCCAGCGGCATCGTCGACAGGACGGTTCGATCATCGATGTAGAGATCACGTCGCACGCGATCGACCTGCTGGGTCGGCCGGCGAGGGTCGTCCTTGCAAATGACGTCAGCGCCCGCATACAGGCCGAAGCGGTGCTGGCGGAGACATCGGCGCGCTTGTATGGCGTGATGCACCACAGCCCGCTGCTCATCTCTCTGCTGGATTCGGAAGGCCGCTGTATCCTGGCCAACCGCGCACAAGCTGCTGCGCTGGGTCGGGAGGTGGCCGAGGTCGAAGGAAGCTTCATCAACGATCTGCTGAAGCCATCGCAGGTAGAAGCACTCGGAGCCCGCCTTGCGAAAGTCCGCGCCTCCCGTGAACCGCTCACCGTGCGGGATGAGATCGACATCGGCAGCGGCCCCCGCTCATACAGCACCGTCTATTTTCCGCTGTTCGGTACCGATGGAGAGATAACCTCCGTCTGCAGCATCGCCCAGGATATCTCGGAACAGGTACGTGCCGAAACGGAGCGCGCCCGGCTCGAAGCGAAGCTTTTCGAGTCGCAGAGGATGGAGTCCGTCGGCCGGCTGGCAGGTGGGGTCGCGCACGATTTCAACAACATGCTCGGCGTGATTCTCGGCTACACCGACCTCATCTCCTCGGACCCGTCGGTCCCCGAAGCGGTCCGCGGCGACCTCGAAGAGGTGCGAGCTGCGGCCCGGCACTCAGCCCAGCTCACGAAACAGCTGCTGGCCTTCGCGCGCCAGCAGACGATCTCCCCGGAGGTTCTCGATCTGAATGAGACGGTCGGGGCGATGCTGAAGATGCTGCGGCGGCTGATCGGGGAGGACGTCCATCTGGTGTGGTCGCCTGCCGAGACGCTATGGCCGGTACGCGTGGATCCGGTGCAGATCGATCAGGTGCTGGCCAACCTGGTCGTCAACGCGCGAGACGCGATCGGGCCGGCAGGCACGATCACGATCTCCACGGGGCAGGCTGAAATCGATGAGGAGTACTGCGCCGTTCATCCTGACTTCATCCCCGGCGAGTACACAGTCGTATCCGTCGCGGATGACGGGCACGGGATGGACCGGGCGACGCTGGAGCGCATCTTCGATCCCTTCTTCACGACGAAGCCGAAGGGACAGGGGACAGGACTCGGCCTCGCGACGGTCTATGGCGTTGCGAGGCAGAACAACGGCTTCGTACGCGTCTACAGCGAACCCGGCCATGGCACCGCGTTCCGTATCTACCTCCCTCGCCATCATGGCGCTATGGAAGAAGGTTCTGACGCCAGGCCCCGGCCTCCGCTCCCGACCGGCAATGAGACGATCCTCGTCGTCGAAGATGAACAGGCACTGCTCACGATGACGACCAAGATGCTGAAGGGGCTCAACTACAACGTCCTCGCTGCATCGACGCCCGGTGAGGCCCTGCGTATCGCCTCCGAGCACCCGGGCACGATCGACCTCCTGGTCACCGATGTGATCATGCCGGAGATAAATGGTCTCGATCTGCAGCGGCGTCTGCTTGAAATCCGTCCGGGGATGAAGTCGCTTTTCATGTCCGGGTATACCGCCGACATCATCGCGCGGCATGGTGTGCTGGATGACGGAATCGAGTTCCTCGAGAAGCCGTTCACGAAGGCGGACATGGCGAGCAAGGTTCGCGCTGTGCTGACCGCCCGCTGATCGG
>CAYRLB010000171.1:0-3592 GCA_964424945.1 uncultured Gemmatimonas sp. | reverse complement strand
ACCGCATCGTGCTGACGATAGATCCGGGCGTTCGTAAACTTCTTCATGACCTCTTTCTCCGTGGTTGGATGGCGATACTCAGGAAGAACGCAGCGTCTGCCTGGACAGAAAGGCGATGATGGTCGCGAGCACAAAGCAGACGGCCGACATGATCAGGATGCCCCTCACCCCCGAACCCGGCGTGCGCGTCAGGAGCATCCCCGCGAGCCCCGTGGCCGCCATGATCGAAAGGTTGAAGACGCTCGACTGGACCGACGTCGCTACATCGGCCGCTTCCGAGATCCGCTTGATGACCGCCGCCTGGTACATCGTGACGAGCGGTCCGAACGCCAGACCCCAGAGGAAGAAGGCGAGATGGGAGACGCCGGCCAGCCCCCCGAAGAGAAGGAAGATCGCCATCGCAGTTCCGCCGATCGCGAGCATCGAAACGATCAGCATGCGGAGATGCGCGTCGATGAACTTCGCCGAAACCACCACCGAGATGACCGAGCCGATCCCGAAGATCAGCATCGCGATACCCACGCCCCCCGGAAAGTCGATCATCTCCACCAGCAGAGTGATGTAGGTGTACGCCCCGTAATGCGCCGCAACCGACAGGAAGGTCAGCAGGAGGATGATCAGGATCGATGGGTTCTTCAGCACCGCCAGCGGTGAATTGCTCCGCGTGAGGCGTTCTCCCTCGAGCGACGGCAGGAAGAAGAAGGAGAGCGCCGCGATCGCGATGATGAGCACGGTCAGCGTGATGAAGGCCGTCCGCCAGCCGAAGGTGAGCCCGATCGTCGTCATCGCGGGAAGGCCGATGCTCACGCCGAGGGTGTTGCCCGCCATGATCACCGTGACCGCCTTCCCCGTCATTTCGGGCGGAACGAGCCGCGAGCCATACGCCGCGATCATCGGCCACATCACCCCCGCGCAGATCCCGCCCACGATGCGGCTCCCCACGATGATCTGGTAGGAGGTGGAGAGGGCCACGACCAGGTTGGATGCCGCGAAGCCGATCAGCAGCACCATGAGCAGCATCTTGCGATTGACCGCCAGCGTTGCGCTCACCAGCGGAATCGCGAAGATCGCCGACGCCAGCGCGTAGACGCCGACGAGGAAGCCGACCTGCGTTTCCGAAACGTTCAGTCCCTCCGACATCTGGGGCAGGACCCCCGTCGGCACCATCTCCGAGAGGATGCCGACAAAGGTGACGCTCGCCATCAGGCCGAAGACGAACCAGGAAAAAGCCTGACGTTCAGCGGGCCGGGCAGTCGCGGACATATCGACTTTCTAAGGGGGGTGGGAGGGGATGGAGCGCGTAGTCCGCGTCTGGTCGTGCTCGAGCCGGTATGTCGTGGGCTGTGAGTCTCTCCGGGAGTCCGGGTTGGGAATCAGGGCGCCAGTAACCCTCCATTTTCCCGACTGCCGGATCGGTGACTGTCGGGGTTCTGATATGGTGACTCGGATGTATCGGGAGGGGCGCAGGAAGCAGGCCACCCCGGGAGTGCTGTCGGGTGGTTCCGGCGGCTGGGCCGGGCCGGATAAGCGGGAGGGTAAAGCGGAAGCCAGTCAGGTGGTGTGTTCGTCATCATCATCGCCTCCGCTGCGGCGATCGACGAGGTACGCTGCCGCTGCCACGAGCGCGATCCGTTCGAGCGACGTCACATCGTCCGGGGTGAGCTGCACATCCCCGTTCCGACCATCCCTGATCAGCCGCCGCAGCCGCTCGCTCATATCCGAGGGCCGCTCTGCGAGCGCGCGTTCGAACTCCTGCTGCGGCAGCAGTCCTTCCACGAGGCGCGCTTCACGCGATGGCAGCGGCCGCTCCACGCAATCGTCACGGAGCGCGCACGCCACGAGGTTCAGCCGCTCCCGGCCCAGCGCCTCGTCCCCGGCGCCGATCCGTGCGAAGATCTCCTTGAGGTTCGGCCCTGCGGAGGCAGTCCGATCGGAGTGCAGGAGCCCCAGAACCAGCCCGACGAACTCCGTGCGGGCGCGGTATGCCGGGTCCATCTTCCCGAGGACCGGCCCATAGTCCCCCTCCCCCGCCTGGTTCAGCTCTGCGAGCAGCTCCCGCCCCGCCTCCGTCGCCTCCGGCTGCAGCGTCCGCCGCAGCGGGATCTCGCGGATGAAGGCCGTCGCGAGGAATGCCAGCGCGACGAGCGGGAGCGCCGCCACGAACACCGGATGCAGCGACGCAGCGAGCGCCTCCCGGATCGCCTCGAGCACATCCGGCGAGAGCTGGGCCGTGACCGCCGGGTCGAGGACCGCGCCCGCGTTCAGCTCCGGCAGCCCCGCGCCCCCTGACGCCGTCGCCGAGAGATGGCGGGGAATCTCGCGCGCCATCGACGATGTCATGATCGTCCCGAGCAGCGCCACCCCGACTGTCGAGCCGATCGAGCGGAAAAGCTGCGTCGTGGCCGTCGCGACCCCCATGTCCGCCTGCACCACCGCGTTCTGCACGATCAGGGTGTACGTCTGGAGCGCCATCCCGATCCCCACGCCGATGATGATGATGTTCCGTACGATGTGGGCGATCTCGGTGGCCTCGCTCATCCTCGTCAGGAGGTAGAAGCCGAAGCCCATCACCAGCAGCCCCGTCAGGAGAAAGCCCTTGTATCGTCCCGTCCAGGAGATGAGCAGCCCCGTCACGACGCTCATCCCGATCATCGCGACACTCTGCGGAACGAGGATCGCCCCCGACTGCGTGACGCTCGCGCCGACCACCCCCTGCACGAAGACCGGGATGTAGTAGATCGTCCCGAAGAGGGCCATCGCGACGAACATGTTCGCCATATTCGCGAGGCTGAAGATGCTGTTCTTCCAGAGCCGCAGAGGGATGACCGGCTCCGCCGCGCGCCGCTCGACCTGGATGAAGAGGAGGATCGAGAGAGTCCCGCCCCCGAAGAGGCCGATGATCTGCCAGGAGGACCACGCGTACTCCGTCCCGCCCCAGACCGTTCCGAGGAGGATCGCAGTCAGCCCGATCGAGAGGGTTACGAAGCCCGCGTAGTCGATCCTGTGCTCGCGCTGCGCCTGCCGCGGCACATGCATGAAGGGGATGATAAACCCCAGCGCGATGATGCCGACCGGAAGATTGGCGAAGAAGAGCCAGCGCCAGGTGAGGTTGTCCGTGATCCACCCCCCGGCGAGCGGCCCCGCCACCGAGGCGACGCCGAACGCCGCGCCGAGCAGCCCCTGGTACTTCCCGCGCTCCCGTGGCGGAACGATGTCACCGACGATCGCCTGGGAGAGGGGCATCATCGTGCCCATGCCCACCCCCTGCACGACGCGCGCGGCGATGAGCGTCCCGAAGTTGGGCGCCAGTCCCGCGATGATCGAAGCGAGGAGGAAGAGGAGGATCCCGCCCACGTAGAAGGGCTTCCGCCCGAAGAGGTCCGACAGCTTCCCGACGATGGGGACGACGACCGTCGAGGCGAGGAGGGAGGAGACGGCGATCCAGCTGTAGTGGTCCATGCCGCCGAGCTCGGCGACGATGCGGGGCATGGCAGGGGAGACGATGGTCGGGCTGAGTGCTGCCAGCAGCATCCCGAGCATGAGCCCGGCGAAGATCGTCCGGATGTTCGGGGGTGCGTCCGCGGGCACGACC
>CAYRLB010000170.1:0-3651 GCA_964424945.1 uncultured Gemmatimonas sp. | reverse complement strand
CGCGCGAAGCTGTACTACCTGCGTAACCTTCGCGGGAAGGCTGCGCGGATCAAGGAGCGCGCCCGCTAGTCAGCGGTGGCGCGCCCTCGCAAACCGAAATCGGCGGCCGCCGCCAAGCGGGCGGCGGCGAAACGGCTCCGGACCCTGCTCGACTTCGAGCGGGGCTTCTGGAGCCGTGGCGTTTCCACCGTCGCCGGGGTGGACGAAGTGGGCCGCGGCCCCCTCGCCGGGCCCGTCGTCGCCGCCGCGGTGATCCTGCCGGAAGAGTGCATGATCATCGGGGCAGACGATTCCAAGAAGCTGACGGCCGCCCAGCGCGATGAACTTGTGGTGGAGATTACCGCGAAGGCGCTCTCTGTCCGGATCGGAGCAGCATCCTCGCTGGAGATCGACCGCATCAACATCCTGCGCGCCTCCGCGCTTGCCATGAAGCGCGCCGTCGCCAAGCTCCACCCGGCGGCCGATCATCTGCTCGTCGACGGACTTCCCGTACCCGAACTCGGCCTCGACCGGCAGACGGCCGTTGTGGGCGGGGATGCTCGCGTTCACTCCATCGCCTGCGCCAGCATCGTGGCAAAGGTCTGCCGCGACAGGTTGATGACGCGCCTCGCCGCCCGCTATCCGGAGTACGGGTGGGAGAGCAACAAGGGATACGCAACGGCCGACCACCGGCAGGCGCTGCTCCGTCATGGCCCGACGCCTCATCATCGACTTTCGTTCCAATCGAGCCAGCTGTCCCTCGATCTTGCGTTGGCACCCGTGACCTCCGACTGATTTCCAGCTGAGGCACGCGAGCGCTTCATCTGCATCGACGCGTTCAGACGACGGCGCGCCTCCTGCTTCAGCGGCAGACTCCCGTTGGAACCTCCTGTTCAAGGGTGACCCCCCGGTCATCAACGCATTCACGGTCCGCCCGCGAGTATGATGAACAGACTGAATCTTGGTTGGGTTGCGCTTGGCTGGCTTCTGGCAATCTCGATCACCTCCTTTCTGGTGCTTGCCCTGACTGCTATCGGCATCGTCGGCGGCGTTCCGGATGACGAGGGGACGGGTATCGGCCTCGCCGTGGCAATCGGCTTCCTTGTTGCCGGCTTCGCTGTTGGCCTGAAGCTCGGTGCGGCGCCTATCGTCCATGGCATCGCAATGGGCCTCTTCTCGATCTTCGCCTGGTTCGTGCTCAACTTGCTGCTGGGTGAGCCGACCGGCGCGACCACCTGGCGCTCAATGGAATTCGGGACCTTTCTCGGGATTCTCGCCCTCCAGATCGCGGCTGCGGTCGTCGGGGCGCGCACCGCCGTGCGATGGGTCCGATCACGAAGCTGACTGACAGATGACGAATACTCCGGCGCAGCTCATCGGCGCCGAACTGAACCTCGCACCGGCACGCGTCGACGCCGTTCTCAGCCTTCTCGCTGAGGGCAATACAATCCCCTTCATCGCTCGCTACCGGAAGGAGGCGACGGGAGAGCTGGACGAAGTCCAGATCCGGGAGATCCGGGATCGATCCGAGTATCTGCGGGAGATGACGGACAGGCGCGCCGTGATCCTGACGACCATCGCGGAGCAGGGGAAGCTCACCGACGAGCTCCGAGCACGGATCGAGGGAGCGGCGACCAAGGTCGAGCTGGAGGATATCTATCGGCCCTACCGGCCGAAGCGTCGGACACGTGCCACCATCGCGGCGGAACGGGGCCTCGCTCCCCTTGCCGAACTGCTCTGGCAGGGGCGCCTCTCCGAGCCGGATCTCCGCAGGGAGGCGGTCTCCTACGCCAATCCCGACGGCGAAGTGCCGACGGCGGACGATGCCCTCGCCGGCGCCCGCGACATCGTCGCCGAACGGATTTCGGATGATGCATCCGCCCGCACGATGATCCGCAAGCTCACCTTCGAGAAGGGGGAGCTCGAAAGCAGGGTCGCACGCGGCAAGAAGGGTGAAAGCTCGAAGTTCCAGGACTATTACGACTTCAGTCAGCCGCTCCGCACGCTGCCGGGCCACCGGGTGCTCGCGATCCGTCGCGGCGAGACCGAAGCGTTTCTTCAGGTTCGTATCAGAGCGCCTGAGGAGGAGATCCTGCAGCGGCTTCGACTGCGCTTCTGCGGCCGTCATTCCGCGCCCGACCAGATGTGGATGGGAGTCGAAGACGCCTACCGGCGCCTGATATCGCCCTCCGTCGAGGTCGAGCTCCGGATGGAGCTCAAGAACGCCGCCGACGAAGAGGCGATCGATATCTTCGGGCAGAATCTGGAGGCCCTTCTCCTCGCGGCGCCTGCGGGTGAACGGACGACGCTCGGCGTCGACCCCGGCTTCCGCACCGGCTGCAAGCTGGCCGTCGTCAGCGGGACGGGCGCGGTGCTCGAGACGGGCGTCATCTATCTCCACCAGGAAGATCGGGCCGCACAGGAGATCCGGAGGCTCGTCGAGAAGCACCGTGTCGATCTTGTCGCGATCGGGAATGGCACGGCAAGCAGGGAGTCGGATCGGCTGGTTCGCGATGCGATCCGCGACCTCCCGGCGGAGCGACGACCCATTGCGGTTCTGGTGAGCGAGGCGGGCGCGTCCGTCTACTCGGCGTCGGATCTGGCGCGAGAGGAGCTACCCGATCTCGACCTCACCCTCCGATCGGCGGTTTCGATCGCGAGACGGATACAGGATCCGCTGGCGGAGCTGGTGAAGATCGATCCGAAATCGATCGGGGTTGGCCAGTATCAGCACGATGTACCGCAGCCTCGTCTCAAGCGCCGCCTCGATGAGACGGTGGAGAGCTGCGTCAACCGGGTCGGGGTCGAGGTGAATACCGCATCGCCGGCGCTGCTCGGGTACGTCTCGGGCATCGGGCCGGGGCTCGCTCGGAAGATCGTCGAGTATCGCAACGGACGGGGCAGGTTCGGGTCGCGGAAGGAGCTGCTCGCCGTCGCCGGCCTGGGCGCCCGCACCTTCCAGCAGTCGGCGGGCTTCCTGCGGGTGCGGGACTCGGAGAACCCGCTCGACGCCTCGGCGGTACACCCGGAGCGCTATGCGATCGTCGAGAAGATGGGGCGCGATGTCGGGCTTCCGGTCGCGGAGCTGGTTGGGAATGACTCGGCGATATCCCGGATCGATCCTGCCAGGTACCTCGGCGAGGGAGTGGGGCTCCCCACGTTGGACGACATCATGGCGGAACTGCGCAAGCCCGGCCGCGATCCGCGGGAAGGGTTCGAAGCGCCATCCTACCGCGACGATGTGCAGGAGATTACGGACCTCCGGGAGGGGATGCTCCTCGAAGGCACCGTCACGAATGTCGTTGCCTTTGGCGCGTTCGTCGATGTCGGCGTGCATCAGGATGGTCTCGTGCACGTATCCCAGATCGCCGATCGCTTCGTCCGGGATCCGAATGAAGTGGTCGTGGTCGGCCAGCGGGTGAAGGTCCGTGTGACCGGCGTCGATGTCGGAAGAAAGCGGATCGCTCTCTCGATGCGTGGCGTTCAGGAGGCGCCGGGCTGACGGGGAGGCCCGGGGCGTTCAGCCTCTCCCGGGCGTCATGGCATCGGCACGGTTGCACCGATTCGTCTCAGTGTGTTGAGTTGCGGGCGCCGGCCGTGTATCTTTGCCGGCTTCGGGGTCGGTAGCTCAGTTGGTAGAGCATGCGGCTTTTAACCGCCAGGCCGTGGGTT
>CAYRLB010000169.1:0-3677 GCA_964424945.1 uncultured Gemmatimonas sp. | reverse complement strand
TCCGCCACGACCATCACCAGCGTCGAGATGATGTTGAAGGCGGCGACGATGACGATCAGCAGGAGGATGATTCCCATCGCGATCTTCTCGAGCTGGAGCGCGGAGAAGAGCGCGGAGTTGGAAAGCTTCCAATCGTCGACGCGGTACGGATAGCCGAGCGTGCCTTCAAGCGTTCTGCCGATCTCGTCGGCGAGCATCGGATCGGCGACTTTCACCTCGAGACCGGTCACAGCATTGCCGAGGCCGGTAAGGTCCTGGGCACCGGCGAGGGTGGTGTACATGAACTTGTTGTCATACTCGAACATTCCCGTCTCGAAGGTGCCCGCGACCTCGAACTTCCGTACCCGCGGCGAGATCGTCCCCAGAGGGGAGATCCCGGCACCCTGAAAGCCGGTGACCGTCAGGATCTTTCCGGGTATCGCCGCGAACCGTTCGGCGAGCCGGGCTCCGATGAGAACCGGCGGATATCCCGACTCCGTTTCGCCGAGCGAGAGGTCCCCACGCTGGATCTGGGCTGCCACGTCGGTGATCGGCTCCCCTTCAATGAGCGGATCGATTCCCCGCAGCATCGCCGCTTCGGCGTAACTCCCGCTTTCGACGCCGAGGCCGACCTCCGTCTGAACGAAGGGGGCCGCGGCAATCACGCCCTCGGTTTCCATCGTCCGGATGAGGGTGCCCGGCCAGAGCGCGCCATCGATCTGCATATCCGTTCCGTAGACGGTCACCCAGATGTGCGGATTCATTCCGAGAATCTTCTCCCGGAGATCCGTCTGAAGACCTGTCATGACGGAGGTCACGACGATCAGCGCCATGACGCCGACAAAGACGCCGCCGACCGCGATCAGCGTGATCAGCGACAGGAAGCGCGCACCCCTCCTGGATGCCAGATATCGTCGGGCGATGAACCACTCGAGCGCCAAATGCGTTTCTTTCTCAGCTTGTGGGCTGGCAGGTCAGACGCTGCCGGTGATCATACGGACCCTTCCGGCCCCTGACCCGCCATCTCAAAACATTCCGGTAACAGCTCGGTAGACAGGCCGTCCCGGACTCATCACGCTCCGAAGCGATATCACTCCGGGCGCATCGTGGGAAAGAGTATTACATCCCGGATCGACGGCTGATCCGTAAGGATCATAATGAGCCTGTCGATTCCCATGCCGAACCCGCCCGTCGGGGGCATCCCGTACTCGAGCGCACGGATGAAGTCTTCATCGAGCATGTGCGCCTCTTCGTCGCCCTGGTCGCGCAGCCCGGACTGCCCTTCGAACCGATCCCGCTGATCGAAGGGATCATTCAGCTCGCTGTACGCGTTGAGAAGCTCCTTCCCTCCGACGATGAGCTCGAACCGCTCGGTCAGCTCCGTATCACCGCGCTTCGGCTTGGCCAGCGGCGACATCTCACGGGGATAGTCGGTGATGAAGGTCGGCTGCATCAGCTTCGGTTCGACGAGTTCTCCGAAAAGCTCGTCGATGAGCTTCCCCCGGCCAAGACTTTCGAGATCCGGAACACCGAGACCACGCACCCTTGTCCGCAGCTCCTCATCGGAGAGGCTCTGCACATCCACCCCGCCGATCTGTTCGAGCGCGTCGTACATCGTCAGGCGGCGGAAGGGGGGTGCGAAGTCGAGCTCCAGATCGCCCCTCTTCACCTTGCTGTCTCCCAGCGCCTCGACGACGATGAAGCTCAGCAGCTCTTCCGTCATCCGCATTATACCCTCGTAATCGAGAAATGCGGCGTAGAACTCGAGCATGGTGAATTCCGGGTTGTGGAACCGGCTCATGCCCTCGTTCCGGAAGTCCTTCCCGATCTCATAGACCCGCTCGAATCCTCCGACGATGAGACGCTTGAGATAGAGCTCATCTGCGATGCGCAGGTAGAGCGGCATCTCCAGCGTGTTGTGGTGCGTCACGAAAGGTCTGGCGCTCGCTCCACCATAGATCGGCTGAAGGATGGGGGTCTCCACCTCCAGGAATCCGCGATCATCGAGGAAGCGGCGGATCGCCCGGATAACGGCAGCGCGCACCTCGAACACCTCGCGCACATCCGGCGAGACCGCCAGATCGACATAGCGCTGTCGATAACGAAGCTCGCGGTCAGCGAAGCCCGAGTGAACGCGCTTCTCTCCAGTCTCCGGATCGATCTCCTCCTTGCCGAGGGGGAGAGGGCGAACGGTCTTCGCCAGCAGCTCGAACTTCTCGGCCCGGATGGTGACCTCGCCGGTGCGCGTCCGGAAGAGCGGGCCGGTCACACCGATCCAGTCGCCTAGATCGAAGAGGTCGAGAACATCGTACCCCTCCTGACCAAGAACGTTTAGCTGGAAATAGGCCTGGATCCGGCCGCTGCGGTCGGCGATATGGGCGAAGCTGCTCTTCCCCATCTTCCGGAAGGAAACGATCCGGCCGGCCACGCTGACTTCGGGGCCTTCCTCTTCATCGACGTGCAGAAGCCGCAAGGCTTCGACCGAGCTGTGGGTCCGCTCGAAGCTGTATGCGTACGGCTCGATGCCGCGCTCGCGTAGCGCCTCCAGCTTGGCGATCCGGTCACGTTCAACCCGGCCCCAGCCGCGCTCCTCCATTCCTGTCGAATCTTCCGTCATTTCGCGGAACCGTACTCCTTCAGATACGCCTCAATGAAGGGGTCGAGATCGCCGTTCATGACGGCTTGAACGTCGCCCAGCTTGAGGTCTGATCGGTGATCATTGACCATTGTATAGGGCTGGAAGACATACGATCGGATCTGACTTCCCCACCCGATATCCGTCTTTGTCGATTCCAGCTTCGCTTTCTCCGCCTCCTGAGCTTCCAGAGCACGCTGATACAGGGCGGCGCGAAGCATCTTCATCGCTGTCGCCCGGTTCTTGTGCTGTGAGCGCTCCTGCTGACACGCGACGACGATCCCGGACGGGATGTGTCGCAGCCGCACGGCCGAACTCGTCTTGTTGACGTGCTGACCACCCGCGCCCGACGCACGATAGACATCCATCTCGATGTCCTCCTCGCGCACTTCGATCTCGATCGTATCGTCTACTACGGGATAGACGAAGACGGACGCGAAGGAGGTGTGTCGGCGCCCCTGCGAGTCGAAAGGCGATATGCGAACGAGCCTGTGCACGCCGCGCTCGGCCTTCAGATAGCCATACGCATACTCGCCGCGAATCTCGAGGGTCGCCGACTTGATTCCGGCCTCCTCACCCTCGAGCTGGTCGAGCAGCACCACGTCGAAGCCGTGCTTCTCACCCCATCGGGAGTACATGCGCAGGAGCATCTCCGCCCAGTCCTGCGATTCCGTTCCGCCGGCACCGGGATGGATGGTAAGAAGCGCGTCGCGCATGTCGTCGGGTCCCTGGAGCATGTTGCGTAGCTCCAGGCTGGCAATGGCGCTGCCCGTCGCCTCCACCTCGCTGCTCCACTCCTCCGCCATTCCCTCATCACTCTCGACCCCTAGCAGTTCGGCGAGCTCCTGAAGATCGCGAACACGCGCCGTAAGGCGTCGCCAGGGTTCTGACCACGCCTTCAGACTGTTGACCTCGGCGATTACTTCGCGTGCCGCGTCTGCATCATTCCAGAAGTCGGGCTGCGCCATCCGCGCCTCGAGCTGCTGGATCCGGTCTTCCTTTGCAGCAACGTCAAAGAAACCTCCCCAGCTCTTCGAGCCTGCTGGAGTAGTCGGAGAGTCGG
>CAYRLB010000168.1:0-3725 GCA_964424945.1 uncultured Gemmatimonas sp. | reverse complement strand
AGCCGAACTCGTCGAGGAGCAGTTCGATCTGGTCGAAGTCGAGCCGCTGGTTGATCGTGACCATCAACCCGAGGTTCTTGAACGCGGATGTGATGATCGCAGTGGGGCTGTGATCGATCATCCCTGCGAGTTCCGCCACCGTCAGGAACTCGTTGACGCGAACCGTCGTCGCCTCTTCGGCGCGCTGACGCTCACGCTCCTCCTCCCGACGCTCCTGTGCAGAGGGGCCCATGTCTCGCGGGCCCTTCCGGCGCCGACGGGTGCCACCTTCCATGGCAGCCATCGTCTTCCGGAACATCTGGTCGACGGCTTCCTGATCGACTCCCTTCTTTTTCTTCTTGTCCTTCTTCTTTCGCTTCCGTGCATCGGCGGCTGCGTCCGTTCCTTCGACGCGCCCACGTGCGGCCGGTGCGCCGGGTGCCGCGTCGCGACGTGGCGGAACCGGCGATGTAGGCACGCCCGATCGACGCACCGGGGTCGGCGTGTAGTCCGTAGGACGCGCCGAGCGCGGCGGCTGACCCTCGCGGGCCGGCGTTTCAGACCGCGCTGCAGGGCGCTCGTCGCGACGCGGACCTGCCGCGGGCGGCGGGCTCGTCCGACGCGGGGGCGGAGCGGGCGGCGCGACCGGCTTCGGAGCCGCGGGTGGCGGCGGAGCCGCAGGCCGTGCACTCGGCGGCGCCGTGCTCCGCGCCGATGGCGGAGGACCGGCGGCCGCGGTCGGCGCTTCGGGAGCTGCCGGGGGCGCAGGAGGAGCTGCCGGCGGCGCGACGCGGGCCGGCGGCGGCGTCTCGGCGGGTGCTTCGACGACCGGCGCCTCAGCTACCGGCGCTGGAGCCGGCTCGGCCCCTTCTTCGACCGGCGAGGCGATAGCCTCCGGCTCCTCGGCCGGTGCCACTTCCGGCGCAGGCGCTGCAGCAGTGGTCGCGGCTTCCGTCGACTCTTCGACTTCGGCCTCGTTCTCCGCACCCTCCGATGCCAACGGCGCGCCATCCTCAGCGCGCCGTCGCCGTCGTCGGCGTGGGCCGACCTGGGCATCCTCGATTGCGGCCTCGATCGCCTTCCCGGCCGTCGAGTGTCCGAGTCGGCGCTCGCGTTCCATGACCGTGCGCAGGCGGGCGACATGCTCTTCGCCGAGCGCCGTCATGTGGCTGCGTACCGGTATGTCCATCTCCCTGAGGAGGTGGACCAGGGCCTCGGGGGTAACGTCGAACTCCTTGGCCACTTCGTACACTCGCATCCGTCTACAACCCTCCAGAAGTCTGTGGTCTACCGGCGACGAAACCGAACATCTCATCGGGGAAAGCGGGCAGGGCTACCCACGAAGCTCGCGGGTCGGGGGTCCGGCACGCCGGTTCCTCGTTGCGCTGCGGTTCTCTACTCGTCTGCAGGAGAGAGCGAAGCTAAAAGCTCACCGATTCGGCCGGCGAGCCCGGGATTGGAAATCCCTATGGCGGAAACCGGTGGCCTCCCCGAGGCGGTACCCAGTTCCTCCCGCGTGAATACTACCTGGTAGGGAACGCGTCGCGCATCCAGTAACGGGATGAGCTTCTGACGCTGACCTTCGGCGCCGTCGCGAGCCAGCAGGACCCGGGCGACTTTCCCTTCACGAATGGCGTTCCGAACCGCACCCGTACCCGCTACCAGTCCACGAGCTCTGGCACTCAGCCCGATAAGATCAAGCACGGCCCGCAGCTGTCGGATCCGCGGGTCATGCATGATCGCTCCGTCGTCTGGTACGCCGGTCACCTATCGAAGTTCAGTCTCACTCAGGGGCCGAGACGCTTTCGGCGTCCTCATCCTCGACAGTGAGCTCCTCAATAAGCAGGAGCACTCGATCCGCCTCGTCGGGTCCGACGCCGGGAATTCGGATGAGATCTTCGCGCTCCAGATCGATCACATCGAAGAACGAAGTATACCCGGCTGCCTCCAACGCCGCCAGAGTCGCGGGCGCCAGCGCGAGCGCCTTCAGCGGGAAGTCGGACGAATCGTACTCCTCGCCGGCGGCAGCCTCTCCGCCGCCGAAAAGCGCCTCATCCGCACCCCGCTCCAGCCACTCCCGCGAACCGAAGAGGTTGATCTCCCAGCCGATGAGCTGCGACGCGAGCCGGACGTTCTGCCCGCTGCGACCGATCGCCAGCGAAAGCTGGTCCTCGTCCACGATCGCCGTAACCACCCGGTGTTCGATGTCCGAGACGACCTTCGAAACGCGTGCCGGAGCGAGCGAGCGCTTGGCGAACACCTCGGGATCGGGATGCCAGGGCACGATATCAATCCGCTCGCCGCCCAGCTCCTGAACGACGGCCCGGACGCGCGATCCCTTCAGGCCGACGCATGCGCCGACGGGGTCGATCGACTCATCCCGCGACGATACGGCCAGCTTCGTACGGCCGCCGACCTCGCGCGCAACGCCGCGGATCTCCACGATCCCCTGCTGGATCTCCGGCACTTCCAGACGGAAGAGAGCGGCGACGAAGAGCGGATCGGCCCGGGAAAGGATGAGGCGCGGGCCCTTCGGGCTCTCCTCGACCTTCTTCAGTACGGCGCGGATCGGATCCCCCTGACGGAACCGCTCGCGCGGGTTCTGCTCCTTCCACGGGATGATCGCATCGGCTTCGCGGCTCCGGTTCAGCATGACGACCAGCTTACCCCGATCCGCCTGCTGGACTTCTCCGGAAAGGAGTTCGCCGACGCGATCCGCATACTCGTCGATGATCTTCTGCCGCTCGCCCTCGCGGACGCGCTGGAGCATACGCTGCTTCGCAGCCATGACGGCGTTCCGCCCGAAATCCTGGAACTCGACGGGCACTTCGAGCATGTCGCCGATCTCGAAATCGGGATCGTCCCACTGCGCATCTTCGAGCGAGATTTCGCGCGAGGGATCCTCGACCTCCGCCACCACCTGCTTGAGCACGGTGATGTCGATGCGTCCGGTATCCTCGTTGATCTCGATTTCGGCCTCTACGTTCGCACCGTGGCGCTTCGCCAGGGCGGCGAGGATGCCGTCCTTGATGAGTTCGTGGAGATCGTCGCGACTGATGTTCCTGTTGAGCGCCAGCTCACGGAAGGCGGCAAGCACCTGGGTGGCGTTGTTCATCGAAACCCTTCCTCACCCGTTGATTGGCCGGAGAGCAGGCAGCCTGTCGGCCCTCATTCTCCCCAGCGGTAGACCAGATTGATCCTGGTAGTGTCCTCGCGTCGCACTTCGACTTCGTCCCCGTTTTCAAGACGGAGCCGGATGCGTTCGGCGCCCTCCTCCCCTTCTGCGCCGACCAACTCACCCTGGACCCGCCTGGAGCTTCCCAACAGGGCACGCTTCCCCGTGATCGCGATCTCGCGTCCGGCGAAACGTTCAAAATCCCGCCCTCTGACCAGGGGCCGTTCGACCCCGGGCGATGAAACCTCGAGAACGTACTGCTCCGGAACCGACTCATTCTCCTCGAGATAAAGCTCGAGTGAACGGCTTACCCGGGCGCACTCTTCGAGCGTCACACCCTTTCCGGGAGCGGAGTCCAGCCGATCGATACGAAGGCGCAGGAGGGGGCGTTTGCTCGTTCCCGCGCGTTCGATCTCGACGAGCTCATAGCCGAGCAGATCGACCTGCTCCTCGATGGCACTTTCGAGGGGATCGCGCACCTGCATTCCGGTAGTTGGGGCAAATAAAAAAGTGGGGCGACAGCATCCCCACTTCACAAGCGGCCACCGGAGGTGCCGCAACCAACCATCGA
>CAYRLB010000167.1:0-3744 GCA_964424945.1 uncultured Gemmatimonas sp. | reverse complement strand
ATATCGATCCGATCGAGCGGCGCCTCAGGGTAGCGCTCCAGCTCCGCCTCGATCGAATCCCGATCTCCTACGAACACGAGTTGAAAGTCGTGATCGAGGGATTGTAACGCTCCGATCGCGCCCTCTACCTCCGTGGCAGGAGCGCGGTCCGAGCCCATCGCGTCCAGCGCAATACGCATGGCGGCGAGCCGCCCCTCAGATTTCTTCGACTTCGAAGCGCTGCACCCCGCGATAGAACCCGCAGGACGGGCAGACACGGTGAGGAACCTGTGGATCGCCGCAGCGCTGGCAGTTGGTGATCGTGGGAAGCTGCGCCTTCACGTGCGTGCGGCGCTTGCGCTGCCGCTGCTTGGACTGGCGCCTTTTCGGTACGGCCATGATAAAGCCTCGTTGATGGAAGTCAGTCGAATCTGACTTTTTTAAGTGCTTCCCACGGGCTGGGCTCAGCCGGGGGGGCACAATCACAGTTCGCTCTGTTCAGATCGGTGCCGCATTGCGGACAAAGACCGCGGCAATCTTCCGAACAGAGTACATAGTCAGGAACCCGCAACAGGATCTGCTCGCGCAACGCCTCACTCACATCGAGTACGTCGCCGCGATCGGGGAGAGGGTATACCTCCCCTGCGAGATCCTCCTCTTCGCTGTCCGAAAGGGGCTCGAAAAGCAGATCGACACGATCCTGAAGCTTTACGGGCACTTCCGCCAGGCAGCGCCTGCACTCCGCCGCTATCGTCCCCTCGAACTCGCCACGGACGAGGATCCCCTCGCCCACTTCCGACGCCTCGAGGTCGACCCGCAACGGCTCACCGAGCGAAAAACCGGCGTCTTCCCAGATGGGATGGTCCACCGGAACCAGCTCACGGAGCCGAACAGGGCCGCGAGCAACAGCGGTCAAGCTGAAATTCAGCATAAACGTGAAAAGTAGCGGCCCTTTAGAAGGGTGTCAACGTCACGATGGGCGGAATTTCCCTGCGACGCCGGGCGGCACCTCCGTCACCGCGCGCCGTCCGAATCCGTGAGCAGAAAGGAAGCCAGATAGGTGACGAGGCTGATGACGAGCGAGCCGAGAAGGGCCGGCTGCCAGCCATCGACTGCGAAGTCGATCCCGAACATCTGAGCGATGCTCCCGGTGAGGAGCAGCATCGCGGCGTTGATGACGAGGAGGAAGAGGCCGAATGTGAGGAAGATGAGTCCGCACGAGAGGAATCTCAGTACCGGCCGAACGATCGTGTTGACCGCCCCGAGGATCAGCGCAACGAGGAAGAGGGGCAGCAACCCCTCTTCGATGCGAATCCCCGGGATGAGGCGAACGGCAGCCCAGACGGCGGCCGCCGCCAGTACCCAGCGAAGGAGGACGCGCACGCTCAGCTAGCGCTGTTGGACACCAGGTCGGACTCGTTGAAGAAGAACGCGATCTCATTACGAGCGTTCTCGTCAGAATCCGATGCGTGAATTGCGTTCCTTCCCTTCGACTCCGCGTACAGCTTGCGGATCGTCCCTTCGGCGGCCTCGGCCGGGTCCGTGGATCCGATCACCTGGCGCAGCTCCGCGACGGCGTCTTCACGCTCGAGAGCGATCGGGATGACCGCGCCGGAGACCATGAAGTCGACGAGCTCCGCGTAGAAGGGCCGCTCTGCGTGGACTGCGTAGAAGGCTCCCGCCTGCTCCTTCGTGAGCCGGGTCATGCGGAGACCCAGAACGCGGAAGCCGGCCTTCTGAAGGTGGTCGATGATCTTTCCGGCATGGCCGTTTGCTACTGCATCCGGCTTGATGATCGCGAGTGTTCGTGACATGGGTGTGTACGTTGGCGTTCAGGAAGATTCATGATCGCCACCGAGTTTCCGGAGGCGATGTCATTCCGGGCAGCTTCATCTCGGGACCACGATCGTCGTGCTACCGCGGCTACACCTCGAAGAGCTTGCGCAGAATATCGGTTCGGGAGACGAATCCGGTCAGCCGGCCCTCATTCACGACCGGGAGGCGTTCGACATCCTTGTTGATCATGGTCGATACCGCTTCGGTGAGACCCTGTTCTTCCGAGATGCACATGACCGAACGGCTCATGATCTCGCGGACCCGGGTCTGGTAGAGCGGCTTGTCTTCGCCGGGCGATCGGTCACCGCCTGCCGCCCGGCCGATGGCGGGCATCATGTGGCGGAGAACGTCGCGGTCGGTGACTACGCCGAGGATCTCGCGCTTCTCGCCGACGACCGGGACCGCCTTGAGCTGGTACCGGCTCATGAGCTCCATCAGGTCGCTGACCGCGGTATCGGGCATTACACGATGGACCCGCGAGGTCATCACGTCCCGCACCATCAGCCTCGGCTGCACCGTGAGTTCCTGGATTTCGGGAATCTCGAGGATATCCCGGGCCGAGCGGGCGGCAAGCAGCCGATCGACCATACCATCCATCCGAAGGGCCCGTGCGAGCGCCGCTACGATCTGAAGGTAGTGGTTCGCCGCATCCAGGGGTGCGAGTACCAGTACCACAACCTGCTCGGTACCCCGCTGCTCGGTGCCGGGGCCGAGCTTCAGAGGCGTCGGCGCGATGCCGATCGCCACCGTCAGGCGCTCGACCGCGTCGGTGCGCGCGTGTGGGAGGAGTACACGATCCCCCACATGCACCACATCACGGATGCGCTCGTCCGAGATCAGCTTTTCAAGCCTCTCCGGGCGCGTAATCGAACCCGTCATCACGAGACGCTCCACCAGAAGCGTGACAGCGCCGCGAAGCGTGTCCACCTCCAGTGGAGCGATGACGTGGTCCGGGTGAAGAACTTCGAGGAGCTTCATTTCCCTCCTCCCCGCCGGCAGAGCGGCGTTCACTTCCCTGGTCTCAGCTCAGGACCTTCTGGATGAGGCCGACGACGTCGACCGGGCGCTGTGCGACGCCGATGCCATTCTTCTCGAATGACTGGATCTTCTCGGCTGCCGTACCGGTCGAACCGGAGATGATGGCGCCTGCGTGGCCCATCCGACGCCCCGGAGGTGCAGTCTGCCCCGCGATGAAGCCGACGACCGGCTTGCTGAGATTCGCGGTGACGAAGTCTGCGGCCTCCTGCTCATCGGTGCCGCCGATCTCGCCGATCATCACGATCGCCTCCGTCTCCGGATCGGCTTCGAATGCGGCGAGGCAGTCGATGAAGCTGGTTCCGTTGATCGGGTCACCGCCGATGCCGACACACGTCGTGGTGCCGATCCCTGCGCTCTTCAGCTTCGCGACGACCTCGTAGGTCAGCGTCCCGGAGCGCGAAACGAGCCCGACAGGCCCGGGCATCGTGATGTTGCCGGGGATGATGCCCACCTTCGACTTGCCGGCCGAAATGAGCCCCGGGCAGTTCGGCCCGAGCAGCCTGGCGCCCTTCTCCTCCACATACGGGCGGACCCGCGTCATGTCGAGAACGGGCACCCCTTCCGTGATGCAGACGATGAATTCGATCCCCGCGTCGGCGGCTTCGAACATGGCGTCCGCGGCGAAGGCCGGCGGCACATAGATGACCGAGGTGTTGGCGCCGGTCTCTGCGACCGCCTGTTCGACGGTGTCGAAGATGGGCACGGCGTCGTTGAACTTCTGCCCGCCCTTGCCCGGGGTAACGCCTGCAACGACCTGTGTGCCGTACTCGATCGTCTGCTTCGTGTGGAACGAACCATCACGGCCCGTAATACCCTGCACCAGCAAGCGGGTGCTCTTATCGATGAAGATGCTCAATTGCCCGCTCCCTTGGCGAGGTTCACAGCCTGCTC
>CAYRLB010000166.1:0-3762 GCA_964424945.1 uncultured Gemmatimonas sp. | reverse complement strand
AGCATCAGAATCGCCGTCTCCTTCGACTGCGGTCGCGGACCCGGATAGGTGAAGTCCGCCACGTTCAGCTGCGCATCAGGATCGCGCTCTCTCGCCCTGTTGTAGAAGTACGAGATCTGCTGCGTACCATGGTGCTCAGGAATAAAGCGTTTTACGACCGCGGGGACCCTGTCCTCATCGGCAAGCTTCAGCCCCTCCATCACATGGCTGCGAATGATGGCCGCGCTCATCGTCGGCTTCAGCTTGTCATGCGGGTTTCTGCCCCGCGGCTGGTTCTCGATGAAGTACTGCGGCTTTACCAGCTTCCCGATGTCATGGTAGTACGTCCCCACCCGCGCGAGCAGTCCGTTGGCGCCGATCGCGTTCGCCGCCGCTTCCGTAAGGTTGGCAACGGCAATGGTGTGCGCATACGTGCCCGGCGCTTCGAGCGACAACCTCCGCAGCAGCTTCCGGTTCAGATCGGACAGCTCGAGCAGCGTCTGATCCGTTGTGATCCGCGTGAAAGCCTCGACGAGCGGAAGGAAGCCGATTGCGAGAAGTGACGCCACGACCGCATTGGTGATCCCCCACCCGATCGACCAGCCCACTTCAGCCACCTCGCGCGCGCGAAGCAGGCCCATCGTGACGGCGGCCGACACATATGCGAGCGAAACGATGGCGATGAAGCGCCACGTCTTGGTCCTGCGCTGTGCCACTCTCACGCTGAACGCCGCTGCCGCACCGCCGAGCGCCATCGTGAAGACCGCGGTCGCCCCCAGGAAGGGGGTCTGCCCACCAATGAGAATCGCGAGGACGAGCCCGATCGAGAGGCCGAAACGCGCATCCCAGAGCGAGGCAACGATCAGCGCCGCAAAGGTGACCGGTATGAGCTCGACGGGCAGATCGAACCTGGCGATGAACGATGCGACCGTCGTCACCGTGAGGATCAGCCCGCTGAGCAGGAGCAGCGTCCGCCAGTCGTGGTAGAGGGGACGGCGGAAGAAGAAGAGGAGCAGCCCCACAATGCTGAGGACGAGGGCATTGTAGAGCACCGCCCCCGCCGTTCGGCCGAAGGTGTAGCCGTTCGCCGAGTCACTCAACCCCAGACGCGCCAGCTCCGCCTGGTAGGCGCGCAGCCTCTCCTCCGCTTCCTCGCCGATCTGTTCATGGGCGCCGACGATCTTTTCGCCCATCAGCACCCGTGCGCGCACCGGATCAACCGCTGAACGCGCCCTCTCCCGCGCCTCCTCCGTCCTTTCCGCGTCGAGGATCAGATTCGGCTGGAAGAAGCGGATGAGCACCAGGCGCTGGAGCTCGCTCGCTTCGGCACTTTCGACGTCGATGTACTCGGCGGCCAGGCTGTACAGCCGATCGGGCGTGAGAAGAGAATCCCGCGGAACGAGCCGTTCCTGTCCGTCCGGCGAAATCACCCGGATCGTCGAGACACTCTGCCCCAGGGAGGAAGGCGAGATGACGCGCGAATAGAGCTCGGGGATCCCTTCCTCGATCGACTGGAGAAGCTCCGCACGCCGGTTCTGACCGAGTATGAAGTCCACCCCGGTCGCCGTCGCCGTGATCCGGTTCACCTCGAGGAAGCTGCGGACGGCTTCGCGGTGAGCCTCTCCCTCGGTTCCGGCGGCGAGCGAGTCGAGATGCGTAAAGAGGCGACGAACCCCGACGAGAAGGCTGTCCGCGGCCGCCTCGTTCTGCACATAAACCGGCGGAACGCCGCTCTCTGCCTCGAGCTGTTCCCGAAGCAGTGTCTCTTCCGCCTTCGGAATGTCGAAGCCTACCTCGGCGATGACATCCTGCGGCGCGACCACTCCTCGCTCGAAAACGGCAGCATCGGGCAGCGCGGGCGCCGGGAAAAGCAGGTAAATCGCAATCGCGGACGCGAACAGCAGAAGCAGGCGGCCACCATGGTGCACCACCTGCGCGAACCAGCGGCTCTCGGGCTCCTCCTCGAGCGCGAGCGCCGCCTTCCGCCAGAGCGACTGGTCCCGATCCCGACTACCGGGACGATTCATTTTCGCCGTTCTCGTCCTGGCCCTCTTCGTCACCACTCGCGACCGCATAGGCGCGAATGATCTCCTTCACGAGCCGGTGCCGAAGCACGTCGGTCGGCTGCATGTAGACGAAGGCGATCCCGTCGATCCCTCCCAGAACCTGCTCGATCTCCAGCAACCCGGACATCGACTTCTTCGGAAGGTCGATCTGCGTCTTGTCCCCGGTGATCACCGCCTTGGAGTTGAGGCCGAGACGGGTGAGGAACATCTTCATCTGCAGGGTCGTGGCGTTCTGCGCTTCATCGAGAATGACGAAGGCGTCGTGCAGCGTCCGACCCCGCATGTAGGCAAGGGGCGCGATCTCGATGGCCCTCGTCTCGAGCGCCTTCCGGACACGCTCCTGCGGCATCATATCTTCCAGCGCATCATAGAGCGGCCGAAGATAGGGATCGACCTTCTCCTGAAGGTCGCCCGGCAGGAAGCCGAGATTCTCCCCCGCCTCCACCGCCGGGCGCGCCAGGATGATGCGCTTGACCTTCTTCTTCTGCAGCGCGTCCACCGCCATCGCCACGGCGAGATAGGTCTTCCCCGTACCCGCCGGGCCGATGCCGATCACCAGGTCGTTCCTCTCGATCGCATCGAGGTACCGCTCCTGACCCTCGGACTTCGCACGGATGATCTTCCGCGAGCCCGATACCGCGACGCGTACACCATCCTCGGTCCGTGGCAGCCCATTACCCTCCCGCGACGCGATCGTATCGGCGAACCGTTCGATGTCGTGCGATGAAAAGTCCAGACCCAGCCGGGCAAGATCGATCAGATGCTCCGCCAGCGGCACCGTACGTTCCAGCTCTTCCGGTTGACCCGAAAGTATCAGCTGGTCGTCACGCAGTACGACCCGGCAGCCGCTTATCCGTGCCAGCTCGAGCAGATGAGCATCGTTGACCCCGGCGAGCAGCAGAGGATCGACACCCTCCGTAGACAACTTCCGCTGTTGTGCGCCCGCTTTGACTTCCGGCATTATCCCCGATGCTGAAGGATCGAATGAACCCGCCCGGTGACGGACAGGTTACCGTGGTTCCGACTCTCGCGTACGGATGTGCAGTTCCCGAAGCTCCGGGTCGCTCACCTGCGATGGAGCACCTTCGAACAGCGCGCGTGCCGCGGTCGTCTTCGGGAAGGCGATGACGTCGCGCAAGCTCGAGGCACCCGCAAGCAGCATCGTCAGACGATCGAAGCCGAAGGCGAATCCCGCATGCGGCGGCGCCCCGAAGCGGAAAGCTTCGAGCAGAAACCCGAACTTCTCCTTCGCCTCATCCTCCGACAGCCCAAGGGAGCGGAAGACGACGCGCTGAAGCTCCTGATCGTGGATCCGGATCGAACCACTCGCCATCTCGTTGCCATTGTACACCGCATCATACGCGCGGGATCGCAGGCCGGCGGAGTACAGTCGCAAGGAAGACTCCGCGGATGTCCCCTCTGAACCCGCAGTAAGCTGGACAAGACGCGCGACGTCCTCTTTGTGAGGGGCGGTAAAGGGGTGATGCGCTGCCACCACGCGCCCCGACTCGTCGTCCCACTCGAACATCGGGAAGTCGGTCACCCACGCCCAGGCGTGCGCCCCGTCCGGAATGAGGTTGAGCGCCCGCGCCAGGTGACGCCGGAGCTCGTCCAGCGCCGGCTCCGTCACCGGCTGACCCCGACCCTGCTCCGAAAGGGGCTCGCCCTCCGCGTTGGCAGTCCGGAAGAAGCCGACCGCCGCCACGAACAGGTCCCC
>CAYRLB010000165.1:0-3857 GCA_964424945.1 uncultured Gemmatimonas sp. | reverse complement strand
ACGGCATCCGTCTGTAGCTGAAGCTCGGATGCATCGGCGCCCCAGCAGTCGATTGCCGCGCGATGGAGCGCACCATTGGTGGCGAGCGCCGAGGACCATGCGGACACCTCTCCGCCGCCGAGCGTCGTGAACGCCCCGCCCGCTTCCCGCAGCAGGGGCAGCATCGGCGCGTAGTCCCAGTACGCCCCGCACGCCGGATCAGCGAGGATCTCTGCCCTGCCGGTCGCCACCATCACATAGCCGAACGCATCGCCCCACGTTCGTCCGAATCTCGTCGACCCGATCAGCTTCTCGAATCCGGCCATCCCCGCAGGCGTCGCCCAATCCCGCCAGTACTCAAGCCCAGACGAGACCACCCGCGCCTCACGAAGATTGTCGCAGTCGGAGACGCGTACGGCCCGGCCGGCGCTCCAGCAGCCCGCGCCATTCGCCGCGACGACGGTTTCGTTCACTTCAGGGAAGTGCGCGCATCCGAGGGTGGGCACGCCATCATGTTCGAGCGCGAGCAACACACCGTACAGCGGAACACCTGAGGCGAAGGAGCGGGTACCGTCGATCGGATCGATGATCCATCGGTAGGCGCCAGCGCTCTCCATCCGCGCGCCCTCCTCCCCGAAGACACCATGCCCGGGGAAACGCTCGCTGATCGTCTTCCTCAGAAACTCCTCGGCTTCCCGGTCGGCGATGGTGACCTCGCTACCGTCGCTTTTCAGCTCGAAACCGACGGCCCTGAAGTGGGATCGGGTGATCTCCCCCGCGGCTTCGGCGGCTTCGGTGGCGAACTGCATCAGGTCGTCGGCGTCCAGCTTCATGATTCAGGTACGATCCGGATTGTCGATGGAGGGGCGCGAAACGCGAGAAAGTCCCGGAGTTCTCGAGACAGATGGATGATTCGCGACGCGGAAGCGAAGGGGCAAATCGACGGCCTTCGTTATCCCGATACGCGGCCCCCGGATGACGCCGCTCTCGGCAACGGGGACCCCGGCTTCCAGCAGGAGAGGCGGCGCCGCGAGGTCGTGCATGTTCAGCTCGCCGGTCACACCGAGGGCGCGACAGAGATTTCCTGGCCCCCGCATCAGCTCCTGGTCAGGTCTCTCACCGCGCCGTCCGCGAGCCACCTCGATGCCCTCGAGCGGTTCGGCTGCCCGGATAAGAACGGCGGCCGGATAGTCGATGGCGTCCGTGACGGCATTGAGGCACCAGTGGATGCCATAGATCCGGTAGACGTACGCAGTGCCGGGTCGGCCGAACATCGGCTCGTTACGAGCGGTCCTCCCGATACGCATCGCCGCATGGCTCGCCTCGTCCTCCGGCCCGAAGTACGCCTCCGTCTCGACGATTCTCGCGACACAGCGAGCGCCTCCGACCGTCGAGACAATGTCGCGACCGAGGAGGTCGCGGGCCACCTCCGCTGCAGGCCTCTCGAAGAAGCCCTGGTCGAGCACCGTCATGGAACGATGCAACCGACAAGAAAAAGCGCCGGCGAAGTCGACGCCCGGCGCTTTTCCCTGTTACCGGCGGCCCAGCTCACTCGCTGGATCCGGAGTCCTTCCGCGAACCACCGCTGCTACGTCCTCGCTTCGCGGCTGCACCGGTACCTCGGGCGGAGGTCTTCTTCGCAGTGCTGGCGCGCTTCTTTGTCGGCGCCGGCTTTGCGGCCTCCGTCTCGGCTGATGCACCGCTGCCACCAACGCGGCGATCGAAGTCCGATATCCACTGGTCGATAACGGAACGGGCACGCCGCTCACCAAGAAGCTCCACGACCTCTTCCGGCCGCGACTGCAGCGCCTCGAAGACACCGACCCCGAACCGGTCGACCAGCGATTCCGCCGTCCGGACCCCTACCCCAGCATAGTTGCCGAGATAAGTGCGAACCCCTTCAGTGGTCTCCGGCAGCCCAAGCCCGGCGACCGAAGGAGTTGCTGGTGGCGCGCTCGCCGCCTCTGCTTCAGGTGCTGCCTCGGGCGTCTCGGCCGCGGCACTGGTAGCTGCAGCGGCGGAACCCTTGCGAGTTGTCTTCCGACCTCTTGCACTCTTCGTTGCGGGGGCACGCTTCGCCCCATCTTCCGGGGGCGCCGTGGCCGCATCGCCGGTCGCTTCCGCGGCGGCATCGGCAGCAGCAGTCGCTACATCCGCCGTCGCCGTCGAAGCGCTGTCCGCCGCCGCACCCTTCCCCCGTCCGCGGCCCCTGGAGCGCGAGGCGCGCTTCGGCGTGGCCTCCTCGCTCGCCGCAGCGATCCGATCGACTGCCTCAACCGCCTCTTCGGCGTCGGCGTTGACCGGTGCCTGTTCCGTAGCCGGGGCAGCCTCTGTCGCCTTCTCTTCGCCCTCAACGGCGACTTCAGGCCCGGCCGAGGAACGACCGCGATCCCTGCCACGACCACCCCTCCGGCCCCGTCTCGACCGCGAGCGGCCCTCGGTGTCGTCGCCCTCCTTCTCGCCGGCTGAAGCAGTCACCTCGCCCGCATCGGAAAGCGGCGACGAGGCGTCTACCGGCGCCGACTCGGCCTCCGGTGCAGCCGGGGAAGCGGCGCTCTCCACGGGAGAAGCGCTCTGGCCGGCAAGGGGCGAAGCGACAGCCTGGCCCGGCAGAATCGGCGGCGGTCCATCGAGCGGCATCCTGCCCCCGCGTCTGCCCCGCAGGGCGCCGAGCCCCGGAGCCGGTGCAGAGGTGGCAGCCGCGGGCTCTGAAGTCTTCTCCGCCGCAGGGGCAGCCTGCGTCTCCGCGGCAGGCGCCCGAGCGGCTGCGGCCGCAGGAGTCTCTGCGGGCGAACCGCTGGCAACCCGACCCGAATCGGCGGCGCCACCCGCAGATGGCGAAGTCGCTGCTTCAACCGAATCGGCGGTGACTGCCGCAGCGGCGTCCTGCTGACGCGCCGGGCGATCACCCTGCCGACCTCCACGCCCCCGACCCCGCGAACGCCCACTGCTCTCAGAGCTTGCAGAAGAGGCTTCAGGCGCATCGGCGGCCTTCGAAGCATCGGTGCCCGCGGATGTAGCGGCGCTCCCGGAGGTGGCGGCCTTCGCTCCTTCAACGGCCTCCAGCTTCGGCGGCGCCAGCTTGCGACCGGTCGCCGGGAGAGAGACCTCGTAGTTTCCTCCGGCATTCCGCACGAGATCGATGACCTCGGCGTCGTGCGCCTGCCGCAGGAACCGGGTGAACTTCGGGAAGCCGAACTTCCCCTCGTCGAAGTCCTTCGACATCTCCAGCATGCGCCGCTTCACGTCACCGTCGCGGACCGCGCCCTTCGTGTCCCGACCGACGACCCGGCGTACCGCCTCCTGAAGCAGGGCGTACGCCCCGTCGATGTCGCCGACGATCGTAACCGGCGGCTCGGAGGAAGAGGAAGCAGCAGGCCTGCGCGTCGACTCCTGCGAGGGCGCCTCTGCAGCGTCCGCAGCCGTCGCCTCCGGGGTGGCCGTGGTCTCGGCAGTCACACCCTCGCGGCCAGCATCCTCGACCGGTGCGACGGGTGCTTCCGCGTCAGCGGCGGCCTGAGGGTGAGGGGTCGCGGCGGCTTCCTCCTCGGCAGGACGCGCATCCCCCCGTGGCGTCCGGTCCCGCGAACGATCGTCGCGCCGACCCCGGCCCCGACGACGCCCGTTCCCTGCCGAAGCCTCGGCATCCGCCACGATCCGCTCGACGACCTTTTCGCGCGCCTCTGCAGCGCTCCCCGCGGAAGCATCCGCCGCCTCGGCACTCTCGGCCCCTGCCCCGCCGATCGGAAGAATCTCATACTGGCCGTTCTCCGTCTTGCGAAGCTTCAGCAGATTCTTCGAGGCCGCCTCCGAGACGAACCGGGAGAACTTGCTGTAGCCGACCTTCTTCTCGTCGAAGCCCGGATCGATGTCCAGCA
>CAYRLB010000164.1:0-3880 GCA_964424945.1 uncultured Gemmatimonas sp. | reverse complement strand
AGGAGTGGGAGGACCAGCTCGACCAGGATGGCAAGGACAAGCTCACGGCCGCCATCGAGCGGGCGCGGAAGGCGCTGAAGCAGAGCGACCTGAGCGAGATCCAGACTGCGTCCGAGGAGCTTCAGCAGGCGTACACGGCTGCTGGTGCCCAGATCTATCAGGCGCAGCAGGCAGCGGGCGGAGCAGCGGGCCCGGATGCGGGCTTCACGGGCGGCGCGACCGCCGGAGCGGGCTTCGCGGACGATCAGACGGCCCAGGCTACCCCCGTCGATGACGAGGTCGTCGAAGCCGACTACGAGATCGTCGAAGACGACAAGAAGTAAACTACGCTGAATAGACGCCCCGGATCGTTCGAATGGTCCGGGGCTCTTTCATTGGAACCAGATTGCGGGCGGCTTGTAATGCTTCATGAAGGCCCGCACCTGATCCACGCCGAACCCGTCCCGTAATGCTCGATCCCTTGCGCGCCAAGGCACGATTCATCGGCGTCACCGCGGCTTCCTTCGTGGGAGGCGTTCTTCTCGCATCCGGCCTCGAGTGGACCACCGGGATCGAAGCTGCCGCGCTGCAGGGGATCCCGGCGCCGCAGGAGGTCAAGGCGCTCGCGGATCTGAGCGAGTCGTTCATTTCGATCTCGGAATCGGTGACCCCGGCGGTCGTGAGCATCCGGACGGAACGGATCGGCGTGGCACGACCGGGTCTCGAGCGGCTCCCCGACGAACTCCGTCCCTTCTTCAACCTTCCTTCGGATGGGCAGCCCCGGACCGTCCGCTCGGGCGGAACCGGCTTCATCATCCGGGCCGACGGCCACATCCTCACCAACAACCATGTGGTGGCGGATGCCAGCGTCATCACGGTGGTGACGATGGATCGGCGCGAGTATACGGCGCAGGTCGTGGGACGCGATCCGCTGACCGACGTCGCGGTGATCAAGATCGATGGGAACAACCTGCCCCACGTGCGGATCGGGGATCCGAACACCACCCGTGTCGGGGAGTGGGTCGTGGCGATCGGCAACCCGCTCGGGCTCGACTTCACGGTGACCGCCGGGATCGTAAGCGCGAAGAACCGGTCGATCGGTATCATCGGGGACAACATCAGCGACGCAGCCCAGCGAGGGCTTGTCGTCGAATCGTTCATCCAGACGGATGCGGCGATCAACCCAGGCAACTCGGGCGGACCGCTCGTGAACATCCGCGGAGAAGTGATCGGCGTGAACACTGCGATCGCCTCGAATGGCGGGACGTACGAGGGGTACGGCTTCGCCGTCCCGATCGATCTGGCGAGCCAGGTCGCTGAGGACATCATCCGCTACGGCCGCTGGCGGCGGGCAGTCCTCGGGGTGAGCATCGACGAGGTGACGATCGAGGACTACGAGGTTTTTCAGTTGCCCTACGTCGGCGGTGCGCTGGTTCAGGATTTCGGCACGAACTCGATGGCAGAGCGAGCCGGGCTGCGTCGCGGGGATGTCATCATCGGGGTGAACGGTACGGATGTCCGGCATGTGAACGAGCTTCAGCGACTGATCGCGAGCCATCGCCCGGGTGACCAGGTCGCGCTGGACATCGTGCGGATGGGTGACCACCAGCGGATCCAGGTCAGGCTCGTGGAGAGCGACAGCCCGCCGGTACTTGCTGCGACGGCGCCTGCCGCGCTCCGGGAAGACGCTGTCGAGAACCGCATCGGGGCGAGCGTCGTCGATCTGACACCGGAACTCGCGCGACGGCTGGGCTACAGCGAATCGGGCGGCGCCGTCATCGAGAGCGTCAGCCGGTACGGGCCACTCGGCGAACGCTTCCCGGGGAGTGGCTTCCGCATCGTCTCCGTGGATGGCACGGAAATCACCTCTGCCGATCATTTCGTTCGTGTGATCCGCGCGAAGAACGCCGGGAGTGTCGCCTCGCTCGTACTGGCGGACCCGGAGGGGATCCCGCGCATCGTCAATGTCCGGCTCCGGGACTAGGAGGAGACGGATTCAGTGCGGGACGGGGCGCTTCGCGGTGGGCGACGGAGCGCCCCGTTCCTTTCCGGGAGGATGGCCGCGAGGCTCCGCACCGGCGGGGAAGGTGCGGAAAGCTGCCCTTTTCAGTTGACCAGTTCCTCGCAGACGGTCTATATTTGCGCGTTGCGCTCAGAGCGAAAGTGGCGGAATGGTAGACGCGCTGGTCTTAGGAACCAGTGGCTTTGCCGTGGGGGTTCGAATCCCCCCTTTCGCATCTGTCCTGACGTTCCAACTTCACGTCCGCAACTGCGGCCGGACTTACCTACCTTCGAGATTGATGGCTGAGAATACTTCGGGTCTGACTGTCGCCCTTCAGGAGAGCACCGCATCCAGCCGTCGTCTGTCGATCGTTGTGGCGGCCGATCGTGTAGAGCGCACCCGCGGGCGTGTGGCCCAGCAGATTGCACGGGGCGCCCGGCTTCCGGGCTTCCGGAAGGGGAAGCTTCCCACGCGGGTGATCGAGCAGCGCTTCGGTCCTTCGATCGATCAGGAGACGATCGACCAGCTGATCCAGGAGACGTACCGCGAGGCGCTTGACAGCCAGGGCATCACCCCGATCAGCCAGGGCCGCGTCGACGAGGTGAAGTACGACAAGGGCTCCGACCTGACCTTCGAGGTCGAGGTCGAGGTTCAGCCGGAGATCGAGCTCAGCAATCTGAGCGGGTTCACTGCGAGCCGCCCCCCCGTCGAGATCGGTGACAAGGAGGTCGACTCGGTACTCGACCGTCTGCGTGATGAACGTGCCGAGTGGACGCCGATCGACGAGGGTGCACGCCCCTCCTACGGCGACCAGACGCTCGTCGACATCACCGCGCTCGAGGAGGAGCAGGACGACGAAGCCCGGAGCTACCGGATCGTCCTCGGTGAGGGTCAGGCGATTCCGGACGTCGAGGCCGCGATCATGACGCTCGCTGTCGGCGAGAAGGGCGAGTTCAGTGTTGCCTTCCCCGATGACTTCCCGGAAGAGGAGCGGAGGGGTGAGTCGCAGAAGCTGGTCATCGAACTGAAGGAAGCCTCGAAGAAGATTCTTCCCGAGCTTACCGACGAGTTCGCGAAGGAGCTCGGCGAGTTCGAGTCGGTCGCCGCGCTGCGGGAACGAGTTCTGAAGGACCTCACCGAAGATGCCGAGCAGCGCGCCGAGTCGGATGTGCGCCGTCAGCTCATCGACCAGGTCGTGGAGGCGAATCCTTTCGAGGCGCCGCGCTCGATGGTCGAGCGGTATCTCGACTACATGCTCGACGGCCCCCGTCAGGAGCGGAAGCGGCAGGCTCGCTCCCCTGAGGAGGAAGAGCAGTTCGCGCAGCTCCGTGAGACGCTGCGGCCGCAGGCGGAGTCGGGCCTCAAGCGGAGCATGATCATCGACCGGATCGCGGAGCTGGAAGGCTTCCGGGCGTCGCAGGACGAGATCGACGAGCGCGTCGAAGCGCTTGCCGAGCAGCATGGCCGGTCCGCTGGCGAGGTATGGATCCAGCTGGAGAAGAGCGGGCAGCTCGAAGAGCTGGAACGGGAGATCACGGAGGGGAAGGTCTTCGACTATCTCAAGTCGCAGAATACGGTGGCCTGAGCCGGACCTCACAACACACGCGCCGAAGCCATACCGAATGAGTATTTACGCACCGTACGTGATCGAAAGGTCGAGCCGTGGCGAGCGGTCCTACGACATCTTTTCACGGCTGCTGATGGATCGGATCGTCTTCCTCGGAAGCGCGATCAACGATACCGTCGCAAATGTGATCATCGCACAGCTGCTCTTCCTCGAGGCGGACAACCCCGAGAAGGACATCTACCTGTACATCAACTCGCCGGGCGGCTCCGTCTATGCAGGCCTGGCGATTTACGACACGATGAAGTTCCTGCGTTCGCCCGTGAACACCTACT
>CAYRLB010000163.1:0-3890 GCA_964424945.1 uncultured Gemmatimonas sp. | reverse complement strand
TCAGTCCCTGGATGATCTGAACGGTCTCATCCTCGCTCGGCGGCTCGACCGCAACGGTCTGGAACCGACGCTCGAGCGCGCCATCCTTCTCGATGTACTTCCTGTACTCGTTCAGCGTCGATGCGCCGACGCACTGCAGCTCTCCTCGCGCGAGCGCGGGCTTCAGCATGTTCGAGGCGTCGATCGCCCCTTCGGCGGCACCCGCACCGACCAGGGTGTGAAGCTCGTCGATGAAGAGAATCACATTCTTGTTCTGCGCGATCTCGTTCATCACCGCCTTCAGCCGCTCCTCGAACTGACCACGGTACTTCGTACCGGCGATCACCGCGGCCATGTCGAGGGCCAGCACGCGATGATCCCGCAAGCTGTCCGGCGACTGTCCGAGCGCGATGATCTGAGCCAGGCCTTCGACGATGGCGGTCTTGCCGACGCCCGGCTCACCGATAAGCACCGGGTTGTTCTTCTTGCGCCGCGACAGAATCTCCATGACGCGCTCGATCTCCTCGGCCCGGCCGATGGTCGGGTCGAGTTCGCCATTGCGCGCCAGCTCCGTCAGGTCGCGGCAGAAGTGGTCGAGCGCAGGGGTCTTCGACTTCTTGTCCCCCTTCGCCGAAGGGGTGCCGCCGGAGGGAGCCCCGCCGGTCGAGCTCGCCTGCGTCGCGTTGGGCTCCGATCCCAGCAGCTTGAGCGTCTGGCGTCGCGCCTCCTCGAGGGTGACGCCGAGCTGGTTCAGCACCTCTGCCGCGATCCCCTTCTCCTCGCGGAGAAGGCCGAGGAGGAGGTGCTCGGTGCCCACATAGGAATGATTGAGGTCGCGGGCCTCGGCCATCGCGAACTCGAGGACTTTCTTCGCCCGGGAGGTATACGGAAGCTCGCCCAGTGCGATCGTGGCCTTACCACGACGAACGGACTCCTCGATCTTCTCCTGCACCTGCTCCAGGTCTACCGAAAGGTTGGTCAGCACTGCGGCGGCCACCCCTTCACCCTCCCGGATCAGCCCCAGGAGGATGTGCTCGGTTCCCACGTAGTCGTGCTGGAGTCGGATCGCTTCCTCTCGCGCCATGGCGAGAACCTTCCGAACCCGATCCGTGAAGTTGTAATTCATTGCCGGCCTTTCTCGGGAACACGTTCCGGCGCGCCGCGCCTCGCGCCACCCCTGAATCTATTACTGAGGTGAGTCTTCGCTATCGATGTCCGGCATCCCCGCACGTTCAAGCTGACGCCGTATGTAGCCCGCCCGGAAGGCATCCGCATCACCCGCAGAGAGCGTAATTCCAGCCAGCTTCTCGAGATGCGCGGATTGAGAGAATATCATGATTTGGTTGAGCGTGTATACACGAAGCCCCGGGAGAAGTTTCAGCCCGACACCCAGTCTTACACCACTCAGAAGATTCATGACTTCCTCGAAGGAGATCGACCTCGCATGACGCAGCAGTCCATAGGCGCGCCACACTTTATCCTCGATCACCGTACGAGCATCCCGCAAGAGAACATTCCGCGCCTGCTTCTCATACTGAACGACCTGCTGAACGATTTTCTGCAGGTGGTCGATGAGGTCCTCTTCCGTCTTGCCGAGCGTCGTCTGATTGGAAATCTGGAAGAAATTCCCGACGACTTCGGAGCCCTCTCCGTACAACCCCCGGAAGGTCAGCCCGACCTGTGAGATCCCCTGAAGAACCTTACCGATCTCCTGCGTCAGCACGAGCGCGGGAAGATGGACGAGGACCGAGGCTCTCAGACCGGTACCGACATTCGTCGGACAGGAGGTGAGGTATCCGAACTCCTGGTGAAACGCATACCGAAGCCGCGTCGAAAGCTCCTCATCGAGCTCGTCGACCCGCCGCCATGCGTCGCGCAGGCGGAAACCGCTCAGGAGGCTCTGCAGGCGAAGGTGATCCTCCTCGTTCACCATCACCCCGAGAGAATCGTCATTCGCGAGGAAGAGCGCGCTGAAGTTCGGGGGCTCGCTCCCCTCCTCGCCGATCAGTTCGCGGCTCACGAGGTGCCGTTCGAGAAGCATGCGCCGGGTCCGCTCGCCCACCCGCGTCATCGAGAGTGCGATGCCCTCTCCGAGCGCCTTCGTCTGCTGCGCCGCTCCGCGCGTCACGTCGAGGATCGCGCGGCGCTCCTCATCGTCGGCGCGCAACCCGAAACGATGATCCAGCAGATTACGCGCGAGGCGCACCCGGGTGGAGAGGACGACATCGGCATACGGCCCATTGTCGTCCAGCCATTCGAGCCCTGCTTCGGGGAGCGCCGTGACATCACGCATCGTCCCGGACCTCCAGCTTCCGCATCTGATCCCGCAACGCGGCAGCATGCTCAAAGTCTTCCGCGGCGACTGCCTTGTCGAGACTGCGCCTCAAGCTCTGAAGGTGTGCCGTCCGCCCCGACTCATCCGCATCTGCGGGAAGAATCATCTTGCCGACATGCTTCGTGCCGCCATGCAGCCTGCGGAGCAGATTCCGCAGATGGCTGTCGAAATGGGAATAGCATTCGCTGCACCCGAGCCGGCCGGACTGCCGCAGCTGCGCCGCAGTCAGCTCGCACGAGGGGCATTTGCCGAGCGCCAGCTCCTCGATCCCGCCCTTCCCGATCTGGGCGAGGAAGTCCGCCAGGGGCGCGTTCGTGACGGGAGGCTGCGGTTCCACCCCACGCTCGGCGGCGCAGCCCTCACAGAGGTGGAGAACCCGCATCTCGTTGTTCTCCACCTGGGTGAGCTGAATCACTGCTTCCCGTATTCCGCAACTATCGCACTGCATAGTCGTCGCGTTTCCTCAGACGGCGCTTCGCCTGGCATATTCGTACCGCTCGGAAGCGGCCGGGACCAGCGCTCCGTCCTGCATCTCCAGGACCCGCCGGCACTGGCTGGCGAGCCGCATGTTATGAGTAACCAGCACCATGGCGGTTCCGTGACGGGCGGCGACCTCGAAAAGAAGGTCGTGCAGCATGTCGCTCGTCTGCGGGTCGAGGTTCCCTGACGGCTCGTCCGCCAGCAGCGCCAATGGCTGGTTCGCGAGCGCCCGTGCCACCGCCACCCGCTGCTGCTCTCCGCCGGAGAGCTGCGCAGGAAGATGATCGAGCCGCGCCTCCAGACCTACATCAGCAAGAAGCGCCCGCGCCCGGTCGCGCGCCGCTCGCTTTGCGGTCCGCGCGATCAGCAATGGCATCATCACATTCTCCAGCACGGTGAACTCGCGCAGCAGGTGATGAAACTGGAAGACGAAACCGATCCGCCCGTTGCGGAGCGCCCCGAGCTCATCTTCCGGCAGCTCATGGACCATCTGTCCCCCGAGGCGGACCGTCCCCGAAGAGGGGCGATCTAGTCCTCCAACTACATGCAGGAGCGTCGACTTGCCCGACCCGCTCTGCCCGATGATTGCCAGAGTCTCGCCGGAGAAGACCTGCAGATCCACGCCCCGCAGCACCTCCAGAGACCGGCCGTCTCCCCCCACGTACGACTTCCACAGCCCGGAAGCTTCAATCGCCACCGATCCGATCGCATCAGTCATGGCGAATCGCGTCGACAGGGTACAGACGGGCGGCCTGACGCGCCGGATACAGCGTTGCCAGGAAGGAGATCAGAAGACTCGCCGCGATGATCACCCCGATCTCGAATGGGTCATAGGATACGGGGAGACGATCGATGAAGTAGATGTCGCCCGGGATCTTGATCAGCTCGTAGGTATCCAGAAGCCAGACCAGAAAGAGCCCACCCGCGGCCCCGAGCACAGATCCGATCACTCCTATCACTATACCCTGCAACATGAAAACCCTCTGAACCTGAGAACTCTTCAGGCCCATCGACTTCAAGATGCCGATTTCACGTGTCTTATCCGCCACGACCATCACCAGCGTCGAGATGATGTTGAAGGCGGCGACGATGACGA
>CAYRLB010000162.1:0-3924 GCA_964424945.1 uncultured Gemmatimonas sp. | reverse complement strand
CGCCTCGATCTCGTCGAGGATCTCGTGCGGCTCGCGCAGCGGCGCCTCCTCGGGCGCGTTCGGGTTCCGTACCGAGAGGTCGAAGCTGGTGCGATCCACCTCCTCCATCCCCACCGTCCACGACCGCTCCGACTCCGCGAAGCTCTCCTGCAGCTCCACGAACTCCTCCAGATCGCTGTCGTTGAGCGGGTTCGTCTTACCGAGGTTCCGGCCGGGGTCGAGCTGGTAGTACCAGATCTTCCGCGTGGGCGCGCCCTTCTCGAAGAAGAGCACCACCGTCTTCACCCCCGCCCCCTGGAAGGTCCCGCTGGGGCAGTCTAGGATCGAGTGCAGGTTGCAGCTCGTCAGCAGCTCCTCGCGGAGCGCGCGCGAGGCGTTGTCGGAGTTCGAGAGGAAGGTGTTCTTGATGACGATCCCCGCGCGCCCGCCCGCCTTGAGCGACTTGATGAAGTGCTGGAGGAAGAGGAAGGCCGTCTCCCCCGTCCGGATCGGAAAGTTCTGCTGGACTTCCTTCCGCTCCTTCCCACCAAACGGGGGGTTTGCCAGAATGATGGAATAGCGGTCCTTCTCCTGGATGTCGCTGATGTTCTCCGACAGCGTGTTGGTGTGCACGATGTTCGGCGTCTCGACGCCGTGCAAGATCATGTTCATGATCGCGATCACGTACGCCAGCGACTTCTTCTCCTTCCCGTAGAAGGTGCGGTTCCGGAGTGTGTCCAGATCGCGAGTGCTCGTCGCGAAGGGGCGCAGGTAATCGTGCGCCTCGCAGAGGAAGCCGGCGGAGCCGACCGCGCCGTCGTAGATTGTCTCGCCGATCTCGGGCTTGACCACTCGCACCATTGCGCGGATCAGCGGGCGCGGGGTGTAGTATTCGCCGCCGTTCCGGCCGGCGTTGCCCATCCGCTGGATCTTCTCCTCATAGAGCTGCGACAGCTCGTGCTTCTCCTTCTGCGAGCCGAAGCGGAGGGTGTCGATCAGCTCCAGCGCGTCGCGTAGCGAGTAGCCGCTCCGGAACTTGTTGCGGATCTCGCCGAAGATCTCCCCGATCTTGTACTCGAGGGTGTCGGAGTCGGAGGCGCGGAGACGGAAGCCCTTCAGGTAGGGGAAGAGGTCGTCGTTGACGAAGCGGATCAGGTCGTCGCCCGTCAGCGCGTTGTCGTGGTCGAAGCGGCCGTCCGCACGCTTCGGCGCCGCCCAGGCGGACCAGCGGTGCGGCTCGTCGATGATATACTCGTACGACTCGCCGACCAGCTCGGCCCGGTTCGCCCGGTCGCGCTCCAGGTCGTCCAGGTATTTGAGAAAGAGCATCCACGACGTCTGCTCCACGTAATCAAGCTCGGAGGAGCAGCCGGCCTCCTTCCAGAGGACGTCATCGATGTTGCGGAAGGTCTGTTCGAACATCCTGAGAGATCAAAAGGGTCCGTCACTGGGGCACCCGCCGGGTTCCCATCACCCGGGCTCCAACGCGCTGTGGGGGCGGGAACTTACCTGCTGGCGCTGCCGACTTCAATCCCGAGGCGGTGTGAAAACCACCACTCGAACGAATAGGCTATGCTCAACAAATTGCTCAATCGCCTGCTGCGGCTGTCACCTTAAGAACAGCAAATGCTTCGCCCGACTGCCCGGTCGACCGGGCGTCGACTGGAAGGCCCGTCCTTCTACTCAGCTCGCGGTATCCGTCCCGAACCACCGCCGCCATTCGCTGCCGCCGCTCCGCAAGGAAGTCCTCGTACCGCATCTGCTGCCAATCCTCCGGCAAGGCATGCCAGTGCATCATGCGAGAGAGCGCCTCGTCGCTCAGCCCGCGCTGCATCTGAGCCTTCTCGGTGAACTCCGGCACGTACTCGGCAGGCGGTCGATCCGAAATTTTCGCGTTATCCGGCCACTCGACCAGAGCGTAATTGGCGATCTGGTTGGTCTCCTGCACCTTGGTGAACCCCAGCTTCTCCAGATAGCGGCGCGGGAAGAGATGGTGTCGCTCCAGCGAGGAGCGGCTCCCGTTGGTGGCCGGATCGAGAAGCTCGGAAACCTTCAGCTGAGAGAAGAGAACGGTCGCGTCCAGCAGATTGAGGGACGCGTAGTAGGCGAAGAGGGCCGGGCTGCGCGCCGAGGAGCTGGCCAGATCGTTCGCAACGGTGATCTGCCAGTAGTCTTCCGTCAGTTCATTCCGAATGATGTCATCCAGCGTCTCGACAAACTCCTGGGAGGTGCGAACCGTGCGCAGGCGCGTGAGGTCTTTCTCCATCTGCGTCTCGGGCGATGACGAGTAGCGCCCGGTCAGGGAAACCATGAAGAACCAGCGGGCGATCACGTTCCGCAGTGCCGTGGTCTCAACACGGAAGTCACGCTTGCCGATCAGGTACATCGCGTACGCGTACACTAGCGCCGTCTGCGAGCTGATCAGTGCACCCGTCTTGAATCCCGACAGCAGCGGCACCTTCAGGAAGTCCTTCCAGTTCTGCAGATCGAGCACGTACGCCTGAGCGGCAGCGAGCCGCTCGAACTGCTCCACCCGACGCTCCTCGCTCACCTGACCGGTCTCCATGTCCTTCCCTCGAAGCACAGAATAGACGTGCTCCAACCGTGCTCGTCGGAAGGCCAGCGCAACGGCGACTCGTAGCAGCTGATCAGGGTCCGGATCGATGAAGTGGTTGCGAGGCGAACTACCATTCACCGACGGATCACGCGCCGCGCGGGAGAAGGCTTCCAGCTTCTTACGACCGGCGTCCCAGTGTACCGACATCAGAGTGAGGATGAAGTCCGCCTGGTTCAGCGGCACTCCCTTGCTGTTGATCCGCACGAAGATGTCGGCTACCTGCTCCTCGTCTACTGTCGACGAAATCTGAAGCGCCGTGAACGGATAATGTTGCAGATGGTGCAGCCGGCCGATGGCGTTCGCGATCTGATCGGCTTCCTCCCTCGGCAGGGCCTCCCCTTTCCCATCCCGGTACGCCCCGAGCGTCTTCAGGAACTCCCCAACATAGGTGTAGATCTGAACGTCTTTGGACCACAACCGGGAGATATCGGGGATGTACTCCGGATCCCTCCGGATAGGGCCAGTAGCGACATCAAACCGCGCGTCGCGCGGGCGGAAAGCAATCCGGATACGCTGTTCGGTAAAATCCTCACGGAGCACGGCGGCTCCCTTCACGACCGCGTACAGTGATGTGAGCCGCTGCTGCCCATCCACAATCAACCGCTGAGGAACGAGCTGCTTTCCAGAGGTGCCGATCTGTCTCGCGCCCGGCCGTACATCGTTCTCCCAGAAGAGGAGATAGCCAACCGGGAACCCCTTGTACATGGAATCGAAAAGGTCCCGCACCTTAGCGGTTTTCCAGACGAAAGGACGCTGAATCTCAGGCAATCCCAACGTACCCATGTCGATGTCCGAGATCAGCCCGGAAAGCGTGAAGTCGACAGTCTTGAAAACGGTGCTCATCGGAATCGAGTTCAGGTTGCGCTATCGTCGCTCCAGCATGGGAGGGCCTAGCACCGCGGATAAAACAATGTTGCTGATCGCGCCCGGCCCACGGCCCGCGCAGTGGAGTATCGGCAGAACGGTCGATCTCATTTATCCGCTGCCCTACCTGACGATGCGGGCGCCGGATAGAACGGAGCGGCCCTGTACGGCGACACGAACCTCATTCTATGTTGGGGTTCTGACACCGTCGGGGAGAGCCGCCGCACCCGAGGCCAGCGCGGCACACCGCCCATCACTCCCAACACCGCTACACGCCCTCGGCGAGCGCAGCCCCGGGCGCAGAGCCCACCCTTCATGAGAGAACACGATGCGGAAGATACGTTATCAGGTGGCGTGCAGCCTCGACGGTTACCTCGCAGGGGTCGAGGACGATTTCGACTGGATCGTTCCCGAGCCCGAGTTCGATTTCGAGGGATTGTACGCGCAGTTCGATACCCTCCTCA
>CAYRLB010000161.1:0-3957 GCA_964424945.1 uncultured Gemmatimonas sp. | reverse complement strand
CATCACTCCTGGGAGCGCGGGACCAACGAGAACACCAATGGTTTGATTCGACAGTTTCTTCCCAAACGCTTCAGCATGGCCCACGTCACTCAGCCCGACTGCGATCCCATCGCCGACCAGCTCAACGATCGGCCCCGCAAGCGCCTCGGTTTCCTGACCCCCAAGGAGAGCTATGAACGATGATTCTCAAACACCGCTTCGTTGCACTTCAAAGTTTATATCAAGCCGCGACTCACATCCGATTGCGCCATCGCTTTGGTTGCTGTCGCCAGTGAACGCACGCGACGACCACAACTTCTTCTTGGGAGGCCCGATAAACAATGCTATATGGAAACCGGCGAAGAAGTGCGCGCCGGATGTTCGGCAGGATTTCAGGATACTGAAGGGGCGCTCGTTCAACCACCGCAATCGCGCCATCAAATGCACGCAGAAACTCGGCTGCCAAACCCGGGGATCGCGCTTCATACCACTCGGCCGCGGTGGCAATCTCTTCTTCAGCCTCAGCTCGAAATACGAGCCGTCGACTCACGCTTGGAATCTCGTGCGAAGCCGTTCGCGAACCTGCTCCCACGAAATGGCGGAGTCGGGATCGACATCATGAGCCGCAAGCCGGCGCTCGATCTCTCGAACCTGATCTTCCGATAACGGGGGGCCCTCCGCCTCAGGGATGCTGTCCCAGAGATCTTGAGCCAGCTGCATGCGCTCGGCTGGGCTAAGCTTGAGGAGTTCGGTCAGTGAGAGAGCGTTCATAATGGAATGGTATCACAGAATGGAGCACTCCGGAAGCGGCCTAACTCGGAATTATATACCGCATTCGCAGTCAATCTACACGACACAAATCCGCACCGCCTCCGCCAGCGAAGCCAGCGGATCCCCCGTCGGAATGAATTCCTGACCCACAAACCCCGCAAATCCGGTATCCCGGATCGCCCGCATGATCGCCGGATAATTCAGCTCCTGCCCATCATCCAGCTCATGCCGACCCGGCACCCCGGCCGTATGGTAGTGCGCGATATACTGATGGTTCTCCCGGATCGTGCGGATGACATCCCCCTCCATGATCTGCATGTGGTAGATGTCGTACAGGAGCCTGAACCGCTGCGATCCGACCCGGTCCACCAGCGCCACACCCCACGGGGTCCGGTCGCACTGGTAGTCGGGGTGGTCGACCTTCGAGTTGAGCAGCTCCATCACCACATTGACGCCCAACCGCTCCGCCGTCGGCATCAGGGCGCGCAGGCCGGCCGCGCAGTTCCGCAGCCCCTCCTCGTCGCTCTGGCCAGCGCGGTTGCCGGAGAAGCAGATGACGCTCGGCACGCCCGCTGCGGCTGCCTCCTGCAACCGTTCTTCATAAACCGGGAGCAGCCACTCATGATGTTCGATGCGATTGAAGCCGCGCGGTATGCCCCCTTCACCCGGGGCGTTCGCCATCGCGCAGGTGAGCCCAAGCTCCCGCACGGCAGGCCAGTCTGGCGGGTCGAGCAGCTCGACGGAGCCGAGCCCGAGGTCACGTGCGGCGCGGGCGAGCTCCGGCACGCTGAGGTCCGGAAAGGGCCAGCGTGTCACCGACTGACGAAGCGCCCCATCGGCCGCGGTAACGCCGCTCCCCGCGAGTTGCGCGAGAGTGCCGACGCCCCCGGAAGATGCCGATCCCGAAGCAGACGCCGCGCACCCCGAGAGTAGCGCGGACCCCGCTGCGGCACTGATACCGATGAACTCACGTCGTTCCATCTTCGCCTCCCGATGATGTCGGACGATTATCGTGCGGAGGCGATCTCCAGCGTCGCCCCGGCGGGAATGGCTCAGGAGAGGATCCGCCTGAGGTTGGTGTAGCTGGTCCGGATGCTGGCGAGGGAGTCGGTCGGGTCGTCACGCTCGACAAAGAAGTGGCGGAGCCCCGCCTGTGCAGCGCGATTGAAGATCGCGGCGAAGTCGACCTCCCCGGCACCAACGTCGGCCATCCGCTGGGAGCCGGCGCGGTCGGTCATATCCTTTACGTGCCAGAGCGCGAAGCGGCCAGGGTATCGACCGAAAAGCTCGAGCGGTTCGTAGCCGGCCTTCAGCGCCCAGTAGAGGTCGAGCTCGAAATCCACGAGGTTGGGATCCGTCCCGGTGAGCAGCAGGTCCATCCCCGTTCCACCGCCGGGCAGCGTCGCGAACTCGAAGTCGTGGTTGTGGTAACCCACGCGCATCCCCCGCTCCCGCGCCGCCTGGCCATACCGATTGAGTTCCGCCGCCACCGTGCGGAATCCGTCAGGGCTGCGCAGCGCGCTGTCGAGCGACGGGACGACGAGGAAGCGATGGCCCACGACGGCCGCGGCGTCGAGCATACCCGCGAGATCATCGCGGAAGCGATTGAGGGCGATATGCGCGGCGGGGGCGCTGAGGCCGAGCTCATCGAGGATGTCGCGGACCTGCCGGGGAGTGCGGCCGAAGTAGTCGTGCGTCTCGACCTCGCGATAGCCGATCGCCGCCACCTCCGCGAGCGTGCCTTCGAAGTCGGCCTGGAGGCGATCCCGAACCGTATAGAGCTGAAGGCCGATCGGGCTATCGCGCGCTGGTCCGGTCATGCTGCCGCTCCTGGTGCAGGCGTTCAGCAGGAAGCCGCTTCCGGTGGCAGCCAGCGTCCCGAGGAAGGCGCGGCGAGTGACATCGACATCGACGACCATGGCGACTCCGGAAGGCTCGGGGTATCACTCGGCGTCATGTGGCGATCGCGAGGCTTGCAGTACCATGCGTCCGCGTTCGCATCGACCGGACATGCAAGTATGGCTGAGAATCCGCTCGCCGCAACTGCGCCGACTATGAACCATTCAAGTGATGGTTCAAGCGACCGCCTATGGAATCAGCGCAGGGGCGAGCGGTGAATGGATGAACACGAATCCGCCAACGTTGAGGACTATTGTGATCCAGAAGGCCACGCGGAAGGGCACCTTCCTCGTTTTATGCCTGAGCGCCTGCTGCGCAATGATTGCCCCGGGCCACCCACCCAGAAGGCCGATGAGCAGGAGGGACCTCTCGGAAATGCGCCGGCGACGACGCTGTGCGGCCGATTTGTCGACAGCGTAAGCCGCCACGGAGACGATGCTCAGACCAAGATAGGCGGCAACTACCCACGCCGACACCTGCCAGAGTGCAGCGACCAGAACGAAGACCAGTACGAACAGAAGAATCACCACTGCGCTGGTGACGCTCCAGCGGTTCGGCCGTTGAATGCTTGTCGATCGGGTAGGGCGGCGCGCCCGTGGGGCGACCCGGTTGGCAGCCTTCAACGTCTGGTCGGTTCGGGCTCATGTACTTCGGCCTCCAGGTCGAGGAGCTTCTCCTGGAGGTGTGCGCATGCGTCCCGGACGCCCTGATTGTAGACGGCCGGCGCCACCTCTGCCAGAACGAAGTCGAGCAGACCTTCCGCCCGGAAGCTGCTCAGATCTTCGTCGAAATGTTCGGAGAAATACGTCTGCAGCCCGCGGACGAGCAGGCTGCGCTGGTCGCCGGAGAGCCGAATCCGAACCGGTTCGCGAGAACTGTTCATGCGTCGATACTGCAGGATGGAGTAAGAGTGGAGCGCTACGACCGGCCCGGAGGCTTCTTACCGGCTCGCGGTGGATCACGCGGAGACGTGGAGACCGCGGAGGACAGGTCTCGATTCCAGGAGATTCCCAGCACAGCCAGCTACTTTTCCGTTTCCACATTCCCCGCGTTACCGTGTTGCGCCTGCCGTCAATCTGTCCTCTTGAACACTGACCGGTGAAAAGCAACCTGCAGTAGAAAGCGTCAGGCGAATAGAAGGAAGAAGGCGGTGCACGGCGGCATCAATGTAGACCCCTCCCCCGTCCCCATCAACGCCGGCATGCTGTCCGAACAGATCAGTCGATTATCGTCTGTGCCTTCACGATGGTTGCAACCGGGCCCGGTTCGACAGTAGCTTCGCGATAAGGCTTCATCCCCGGTTCTGCA
>CAYRLB010000160.1:0-4093 GCA_964424945.1 uncultured Gemmatimonas sp. | reverse complement strand
ACCGCGACGTGATCCTCTGCGAGCGCGGCATCCGCACCTACGAGACGGCGACCCGGAACACCTTCGATGTCGCAGCGATCCCGGTGCTGAAGCGCGAGACGCACCTTCCGGTGGTGGTCGATCCGAGCCACGCGGGTGGACGTGTCGACCTGGTGGCTCCGCTCTCCTTCGCCGCGATTGCTGCCGGCGCCGATGGTCTCATCATCGAGGTCCACCCCCAGCCGCAGCACGCGCTGTCGGATGGCGATCAGTCGCTGACCTTTGAGCAGTTCGCGAAGGTCATGCAGCAGCTTCGCCCCTTCGCGGAGGCAGCCGGCCGCACGATCGCCGAGCCGGTGTCGGCAGTCGTCGCAGCGTAGGGCGCGGCGCGTGTCTGCGTCGTCTTCAGAGGCCGGAGCACCCGGAACAGCCCCCGTGGCAGGTCCGCGGGTGGCGTTCCAGGGGGAACTGGGTGCCTTCTCCGAAGAAGCGGTTCACCGCTTCTTCGGGGCGGGGGTCCGGCCCGTGCCGCGTCGGGAGTTCGCCGATGTGGGGAGCGCGGTTGTCTCGGGTGAGGTCGATTTCGGGCTTCTTCCCATCGAGAACACGCTGGCCGGTAGCGTCGTGGGCAGCTACGACGTGCTGGCGCGGGGGGAGTTGGAGATCGTTGGGGAGGTGATTACCCCGATCCACCATTGTGTGCTGGGTGTGCCGGGATCGACCGTGGACGATCTGAAAAGGATCATCTCGCACCCGGTCGCCCTGGCTCAGTGTACGCGGTTTCTGCGGTCACATCCGGAGATCGAGGCTGTTGCTGTTTATGACACCGCGGGGGCCGCGAAAGAAGTTTCCGAGCGGAGCGATCCGTCGATGGCCGCGATTGCCGGGGCCCGGGCCGCGGATCGTTACGGGCTGACGATCCTTGCGGAGAACGTCGAGGACCGGCCGGATAACCAGACGCGGTTTCTGGTGGTGGTGCCGCGGGGCGCCGAGAGGGTTGCATCGGACGTTATTGATCGCGCATCGCCGCGGAAGTCTGCTGTTCTCGTGGAGACCCGGAATGCTCCGGGGGCCCTTCTGCGGATTCTGTCCCCGCTCTCCCGGCTCGATATCAATCTGTCGAAGCTGGAATCGCGGCCGGCTGGCGAGCCGTGGAGCTATCGCTTTTTCCTGGAACTGGATGCGGATGCGCGGGAGCCGCGGGTCGCCGAGGCGCTGGAGGAGATCAGTCGCTCTGCGATTCTGCTGACCCTGCTCGGTACCTATCCGCGGTGGCGGGGCGAGTAGATCCGCCGAGACGGATCGGTTGAATGAGAGGTTCCCCGGCGCCAATGGCGGACTCAGTTGCGGCACCCTGAGAAAGAAAGGATCGCGACCAGAAGGGATTCAGGCGGATCTGATGAGGGCTGCTACTAGGCTTGCGGGCAGGAACACTGCATCAGAACCTGCGATACGATCGTGGTAACCGAGCTGGTTCGAGGCAATCGTTAGCGAGGCGCCCCGTGGTCCCCCCTCAGGCAGACAGGAGGCGACAGATGATCCGCACTTTATGGTTCGCGAGCGTTTTCGGGGCCGCTGCGATGTCGGGGACATTCAATCCCACCTTCATCGAGGCTCAGCCTCTCACGGTAACCGGCCGGGTGGCAGACCCCAACCTGCAACCGCTCCCGGGGGTGCTCGTTCAGGGTGACTCCGCCACCAGAACGCTTGCCGACAGTGAAGGCATGTATCGGATCATCGTCCCGCATGCTGCCGACACGCTCGTCTTCTCCGTTCTGGGCTACAAGGAGCAGCGGGTCCCGGTCCAAGGCCGACCCAGCGTCGACGTTACGCTGGAAGCACGCCCTTTGGAACTCACCGAGCTGGTGGCAGTCGGTTACAGCCAACAGAACAGGCCTACCTTCTCTCAGGCACACCCCTCCCCTGAGCGCATACCAAGAGGCGTTCTGCCTTGCTATGGCGCAGCTCTTCCCGCCCCGCCCGCACTCGAGCCAACTGAACCGTCCCGGCGCATGAAGCCGTCCGATCCTCCGCCGGTTCCTATCCCAAACGCCTGCGCAGTTTCGACGGCCGACGTGAGCGACTTTCCATAGCGGCCTGGACAGCGGGACAGCGATTAGTCGTCCGATGTGGATCCGCCGTCTGGAGGTTGGAGGGGAGCAGCCTGGGATCCGGGGCTGTCGGGGTCCGGGCCACGAAGATCTTCAGAAACGGGCACGCGGGAAGGTTCACGGGCATGTATGAGACGCATTATAGGTGTCGATCGGAAACGGCCCCTCCGCCCTCAGTCATCAGATCACTACAGCACATTATTGTTGTCAACAACTAAGCGAGTAACTCCCAAGTGGAGGGCCGGTTGCATCCCCCTGTCCACCTCCCTATTTTGTGGGTTCTTGAGGGTGAAGTGGTGACCCGCTATTGCCACTTTGCAGAGAAGCGCAACGCCACGGCTCCGCTCCCTCTGCATCGTTGCTTCCTATACGGACCGTGTAATGAGTGATACCGTTCTGCCCGCCGCGAGCTACGGCTACGCGCCCGTTGGCAAGGACAACGGTTTAGTAAAGAGCAAGGGAAAGCCGGCGCTGCACATCACGGATGGGCAGTCGGTCGTCCCTTTGCGCGCCCGCAAGCCGGAGTGGCTCAAGGTCCGCGCGCCCGGCGGCACGAACTATCTGCGGCTGCAGAAGCTCATGCGGGATCAGGGCCTGCACACCGTCTGCGAGGAGGCGCACTGCCCGAACATCGGCGAGTGCTGGGAGAGCGGGACGGCGACGTTCATGATCCTCGGGGACGTGTGCACGCGCGCGTGCAAGTATTGCGCGGTAGCCCACGGCATGCCCGCCGAGCTCGACCTCGACGAGCCCCGGCGCGTGGCCGACACGGCCGTCGCGATGGGGCTCGAGCACATCGTCATCACCTCGGTGAACCGCGACGAACTGGCGGATGGCGGCGCATCGATTTACGGTGAAGTGATCCGCGAGCTGCACGGGCGGCTCCCGGGCTGCTCGGTCGAGGTGCTGATCCCAGACCTGAAGGGCAACGAAGCCGCCCTGCAGGTGGTCGTCGATGCGAAGCCGGAGATCCTGGCGCACAACATCGACACGGTCGAGCGTCTCATGCGCGCGGTCCGGCCAGGTGCCCGCTACTGGCGCAGCATCTCGCTGCTTGGCGCTGCGAAGCGGATGGATCCGACGCTGCTGACGAAGAGCGCCATCATCCTGGGGATGGGTGAGACGGAGGACGAGATCCTCCAGTCGATGAAGGATCTGCGGGAGGCCGCCGTCGACATCCTGACGCTGGGTCAGTATCTGCGCCCTTCCGAGCATCACATTCCGCTCGACCGGTGGGTCACGCCGGACGAGTTCGACCGCTGGAAGAAGATCGGTGAAGAGGAGTTGGGCTTCCAGCATGTGGAAGCCGGACCGCTGGTGCGGTCGTCGTATCACGCGAAGGAGCAGGCGAGAGAGGTTCAGGCGGGGTTGCCGGGTCGTCTTACGGAAATCCTCGAGGCGGATCCTGACGGAGCGGTCGAGATCGATCCACAGGAAGCCGCAGCTCGCGCCCATCTCGCGCGGCAGGACACGATCCAGCTCGTACAGATCGGCTCGATCTGACGGGCGGGCCCCACGGTGATCAACGAGAGCGATTGAGAATGTCAGACATTCATAGCACAGACGTAGCGGATGAGCGGGAGAATGGGACTCCTCCCGACTATCCATCTTCCCCCGAGTCGCCTCCTCAGGATCCTGCGTGGGAGCAGGAGGGAAAGCCCGAATTGAGCATGGAAGAGCGTACCGCGGGCCTCTCCAAGGAGAAGCTGCGACTCATGATGTATGACATGCTCCTCGGCCGGCGCTTCGAAGAGAAGACGGCGGAGTCGTATGCTCTCGGGAAGATCGGCGGCTTCTGCCACCTGTACATCGGCCAGGAGGCGGTCGCGATCGGCGCACTGCACGCGATGCAGGAGGACGATTACGCGATCACGGCCTACCGCGACCACGTCCACGCGATCAAGATGGGGACGCACCCGAACGCGGTGATGGCGGAGCTTTATGGCCGCATCGATGGCTGCTCGAAGGGCAAGGGCGGCTCGATGCACATGTTCTCGAAGGAG
>CAYRLB010000159.1:0-4113 GCA_964424945.1 uncultured Gemmatimonas sp. | reverse complement strand
GTACGGTCGACGGGATGGTTCTGGAGGTGCCCAAGGGTACCCGGATGATCGATGCGGCCGCGAGGGCAGGCATCGATGTCCCCCATTATTGCTACCATCCAGGGTTGAGCGCCCCGGCGCAGTGCCGGATGTGCCTCGTGGAGGTCGAGGGGGTCGCGAAGCTGCTTCCCGCGTGCACCTCGGTCGTCCAGGAGGGCAATGTCATCCGTACCGAGAGCGAGAATGCTCTGAAGGCACGGGAGGGCGTGCTCGAGTTTCTACTCGTCAACCATCCGCTCGACTGCCCGGTCTGCGACCAGTCCGGCGAGTGCAAGCTGCAGGACTACACCTCGGCGGAAGGCCGGCCGCAGGGACGCCTCGCTGAGCCGAAGCGCATCGTCGGCGTGGATGACTTCGGCGGCGACGTCCTCTTCCATGGCGACCGCTGCGTGATGTGCACGCGCTGCGTGCGGTTCATGCGCGAGGTAGCACAGGATGAGCGGCTGACGGTCGTTCAGCGTGGCCACAAGGCAGTCATTGATACTTTCTTCGATGAAGGCCTGGAGGGGAACATCTGGGCCGACAACATCGTCGACATCTGTCCCGTGGGCGCCCTGGTTTCGAAGGATTTCCTTCACAAGGCCCGCTCCTGGGATCTCGATCGTACGCCTTCCGTCTGCCCCAACTGTTCTCAGGGGTGCAATATCACCCTGCAGGTGCGCGACAATGAGGTGATGCGCCTCAAGCCGCGTCAGAACCTCGAGGTGAACGGCCACTGGATGTGCGACTACGGTCGTCTCAACTATCAGTGGATCAACCGGTCGGGCAGGGTCGAAGCGCCGCTCGTCCGCGAGGGCGGGAAGCACGTTCCGATGTCCTGGTCGGATGCGCTCCTTCGTCTTGCCGACGCGTGCAGGAGTGTGAGCGGCGGGGTTCGGGCACTCGTCTCGCCCTTCGCCGCGAATGAGGATATGGCTGCGCTCCGCGCCCTGGCCGACGCGCTGGGCGGGGGATCGGGTTCGTTCCGGGTCGAAACGGGTGAAGAGGTCGTTCTCCCGGGCTTCCCGCAGCTCGCCCTTCGCGAGGATCGCGCGGCGAACGTGCGCGGTGCCGAGCTCCTCGGCTTCAATCGGACCGGGGATGCTACCGGCAAGGGCGGACTGGACGATCTCGCCCGGCACACCGGCGTTCTCATCGTACTCGGGGACGATCTTCTCGACGCGCCCGAGGATTTCGGGAGGGACGCTCAGCTCTTCATCTACATCGGGCAGATTGCGGATGCTGCTGCCCGGAACGCCCATTTCATACTTCCGAGCACCACGTTCGCGGAGATGGAAGGGACCTTCACGAACGTCGATTACCGGGTCCAGCGGTTCTGGCCGGCTCTGGCGGTGAGCGGAATGTCCCGCCCCGCATGGCAGATCATCGGCGTGCTGCTCGCCGGGCTGCGCGGTGTGCAGGCTCCGATGTCTCCCGCCGAGGCGTTCGGTGGCCTTGCCGACTATAGCGCAGAGTATGCCGGAATCCGGTTTGAAGACATCGGCGGGGAAGGCCGGCTGCTCCCGAAGGGCGTGGCAACGGCGTCCGCAGCGTCGGAGAAATAGCGAACGATGATTCAACTGCCGGTTCACGAGGTCGGACAGCTGTCCGAAACTGCGTTTGTCGTAACCTCGGTCGTCAAGATTCTCGTGACCTTCCTGACGGTGCTGATCACCGTCGCGATGCTCACGCTTCTGGAGCGGAAGATCAGCGCCTGGATGCAGGATCGCCTCGGTCCGAACCGGGTCGGCCCCGGTGGTCTCGGCCAGCCGATCGCAGACGGCCTGAAGAACATCCTGAAGGAGGAGACGAACCCGGGGGAGGCTCACCGGACGTTCTTCACCCTCGCTCCGATGCTGGCGATCACGCCGGCGATGGTGACCTTTGCAGTGATTCCGCTCGCGGCGCCCCTTCCCACGCCGTGGGGACTGGTGCCGATGATCGTCGCGGATCTTCCTGTCGGCGTTCTCTTCCTGCTCGCATTCTCGTCACTCGGCGTCTACGGAATCGTGATCGCCGGGTGGGCCAGCTCGAACAAGTACGCGCTGCTCGGGGGACTTCGCGCGGGCGCCCAGATGATCTCGTACGAGATCGCGCTGGGGATGAGCCTGCTCAGCGTCTTCTTCCTCGTCGGCAATGTCCGGCTGACGGAGGTCGTCTGGAGCCAGCAGCAGCTGGGGCTCTGGTTCGCCCTGCCGCTCTCCGTTTCCTTCCTCTTCTTCTGGATCGCGGCGTTCGCCGAGACGAACCGTCTACCGTTCGACCTTCCCGAGGCGGAATCGGAGCTGGTGACCGGTTACCACACCGAGTATTCCTCGATGAAGTTCTCGATGTTCTTCATCGCGGAATATGCGCACGTGCTGACCGTGAGCATGCTCATGGCGACGCTCTTCCTCGGCGGGTGGGACATTCCGGGCTGGGCAGGGGACAACATGATCGCGCGGCCCGACGGAACGGTCGTCGGGGCTGCGCCGGCGGTCTGGAAGACGGTGCTGACCCTCGGCGCCTTCATGATCAAGACGGCCTTCTTCGTCGTCGTGTTCATGCTCGTCCGCTGGACGGTTCCGCGATTCAGGTACGACCAGGTGATGGACCTCGGCTGGAAGCTGATGCTGCCCAGCGTGCTGGTTACCGTCACCGTGACCGCCGGGACAATTCTGACGCTCGATTCGCTCGGTGTGGAGTTCGGCCTGCTGTACGGCCTGGTGCTGACGGCTGTGAACGGGATTCTGCTCGCGGCGTTTCTTCTGCTCGTCGACCGCGGCCGGATCCTTTCCGGCGGCCATATCGTCGACGAGGCTCACGCGCCGGTGAAGAGTCCTGCGCGGGTACGCGGGCCGGTCGTCGGCGCAGGGAGTTGATCGGAACCGGTAGTTGATCGGCGGGTCGGATCCGGTTTGTGGCGGTTCGCGTGAGCCGCTCGGGGTCCCGCGGAGATGACGGGAATGGTGCCGCACCGGAAGCGCGATGTTGAAAAGTCGACGCGTGGTCCGGTCGGATGATAAACGGTGTTCCGGCAGGTTCGGGATTCGGAAGCCGATAACAGATCTATATCAATGGCTGCAACAGTTCGCGTCATGAAGCGCCCCGTTCGGGAGTCGTCCTATCTCAGGGCGACACTGAAGGGCATGGCTCTCACCTTCCGACACATGGTGAACCCTCACAAGGTCACCATGCAGTATCCGGAGGAAAAGTGGGCCCTTTCGCCACGGTGGCGGGGAACCCATGTGATGGAGACGCATGAAGACGGAAGCCCGAAGTGCGTGGCTTGCGGCCTCTGCCCCACCATCTGCCCGGCGAACTGCATCCGCCTCGTTCCTGGTGAGGATGCGGACGGGAACCGGTACCCTGTTGTTTATGAGATCGACGAGTTCCGCTGCATCTTCTGTGGAATGTGCCAGGAGGTCTGCCCGGTTGAAGCGATCCACGTTGGTCAGCACTATGAGAACTCCGAGTACAGCCGCGACAATTTCGTCTACGATCTGCCCCGACTGATGAGCCAGCAGCATCCTTCGACCCTACTTTGGGATCCGTCAGATCCGGCCGGAGAGTAAGGCATGCTGACGCAGATCCTCTTCTACTTTTTCGCGGGAATCGCAATCCTCTCGGCTGCGATGACCGTGTCACGCCGGAGTCCGGTTGCCTCGGCACTCTGGCTGGTCGGGACGTTCTTCGCGCTGGCGGCGATCTATACCCTGCTTGGCGCCTTCTTCATCGGAATCATTCAGATCCTGGTGTATGCGGGCGCGATCATGGTTCTGTTCCTGTTCGTGATCATGCTCCTCAATCTGGGGAACAACTTCGAACCGGACTTCCGGGGGACCGTCTGGAAGGTCACAGCGGGAGGCTCGAGCCTGATCCTCCTTGCGCTCTTGGCAAGGATGGTTGGGACGGACCCGATCGGCTATGAAGCAGGAACACGGTCGGAGCTGGTGGCGGCGCAGATTGCGGAGTTCGGACCGGTGGGATCGATCGGCGTGCCGATGTTCCTGGATTACGTGGTCCATCTTCAGGTAACGGGTCTGCTCCTGCTGGTGGCCGTCGTCGGAGCGGTCGTTCTCGCGAAACGCACCTTTTAAGGAGACGGTCGGTGCT
>CAYRLB010000158.1:0-4140 GCA_964424945.1 uncultured Gemmatimonas sp. | reverse complement strand
TTCGCTTCGGGTTCTTCAACTTTCGACGGCTCGCCGTCCGTTTCGTTAGAAACGGTTTCTTTAATCTGTTCTGTCTCTGTCTCTGTCTCTGTCACGCGACGGGTTACGCCCCCCGTTACGGGTCGTGACGGCTCGTTACGGTCGTTACGCCGTAACGGGGTAAGTGCTGATTTCTCAGCGCGATAGCGACGCATGCGCTCTTTCGCGGTCGAGTCCGAATCTTGGTAGGATGACCAGTTCGCAAGAATCCAGTTCCCATCCACGGATTTGAGCGCACCATCCTCAATGGCAGCTTCCAGCATCGCTGAAACATCCTCGACCGGGATTCGGACCTTCCGACCGAAGGCCACCGGCGTCAGAGCCTTGACCACCCCCCCGACACCATCCCGCTTCGCGTATGTCATCAGCTCAAGCCACGCGAGGCGACCGGCTGGCTCCAGTCCGCCGACCCATTCGCTATCCGACCAGCCCACATCGATCCGTATCCACCGGCGCGCCATCAGACAGACTCCTTTTGTGTGGTTTGTTCCCGCATCCGCCCGATGATCTCCCGCCCCTGCTCAGCCAGATGCGCGGTGCGGCGCTCCGGGTATGCGCTGGCCTCGTATTCGAGGTGCTGCACGACGGCGGTTGCCCAGCGGATGAGGTCCAGGAGTAGGGCGGTCATGCGGCGACCTCGCTCTTCTTGAGGGGTGCGCGGCTCGTCTCCCACTCCAGCCATATCGCGTACTCCTCGAGGAAGTGGGTGACGAGGTAGGAGTAATCGCTCTCGGTCGGTCGGATCCCCTCGAAGGACTTGTTGGCGTGGATAACCACCGCCTCGTAGTGCTTCACGATCTCTGATCGGGTCGCCCCTTCGGGACCTCCGAACAGGTCGAGCCCGAGAGCGCCCGATCGGATGCGCTCATAGATCCGGTCCCGAGTGACGCAGAACTCCCGCTCGCTGTCTGACCAGAGCGCCGCCGCCCATGTGTGCCAGGTCGGAAAGCCGTTGATCGGATCGGCCTTCCAGTGCTGGTTATCCTTTCGCATCCAGACAAGCCGGGTGGCGATACCCGTCCCGCTCTCCTTGAATGCACCCGCTTCGATCTCGGCGGAATCCCCGTGTTCACCCACTAGGGCAATGAAATCGCGGCTCCGCCGATCGGTACGGTACGTCCACCCCGTCGGGGTGATCGCCACGAGCTGCCCCCCGTCGCGGAGAAGGCTCCAAGCGTGTTCGATATGAGTGAGATACGCCACGGGGTCGCCCCCCAGGCTGAACGGGGGGTTCATCAGAACCGCGTCGTACTGATAGCCCGGCTTCCACTGGAGGAAGTCGCCTTCGTGGACTTCGTATCCTTTACGGCGAAGCATCGCGGCGTTGATCGGCAGAACCTCAATCAGATCCAGCTTTGCGGCCGGGGCATGCTCGCGGATGGCGTCAGCGATTGCGCCCGTTCCGGCCGACGGTTCCAGGATCCGGCACAACTCCGAGTCGAAGGTCGGCAATTCGCACCACTTGACCATCTGGGCCACGACAGCGGCAGGCGTCGGGAAGAACGCGGTCGGGTTCTTCGGCGGTTCCTCGCCCGTCTCGATGACGGCCGCCAGCAGCGGAGACGGATCGTAGGGAAAAACATGGACGCCCTGCGGCACTCCATCTTTGGCCTTGCCGCGGCGCTTCCACTTCCCGCCCAGCCGCGAAAGGACTTCCGCGATCTCCTCGTACAGTTCGCGCTCCAGGGTGAAGTCAGGCAGCTTGGCTTCGTGGCCAGCGCAGGTGACCGCCCGGAGTACGTCGAGAGCGGCGGGGGATAGCGCGCTCATCCACCCACCTCCAGCCGGAAGGCGGGGCGGGGAAGGGCGATCCAACCGTGGATGATTTCGCGGATAGTGGACGGGTTTCTACGCTGGGAAGCCCTCGTCTGACGCCCCTCAGAAAGGGCTGTTTTGGTGGGTGTCCAGCAGCCCGATAGCCCTGAGCGACTAGCCGGGGTTGAACGGGCCCTTATTTTCATCTGGGGCAAAAAGCTAGTATTCATGCCGATTCTATGGTTTGCCGTTGGATGATTTCGCGGATACCGGACGCGATTCCAGCTTTTCAACCGCGTCGGCCAAGTTGTGAGGGGCCAAGTGCCCATACGTTTCGACGACCTCTTTGAAGGTGTCTCCCATCAGCTCGGCGACGATCATGGGGCTCACTCCCTGCTGCACCATCAGAGACGCGAACGTGTGCCGGCCAGTGTGGTAGACCACCGCGTCTGCGTCGGACCTGCCGTGCTTTATCCCCGCCATCTGGTAGGCTTCCACCCACCATCCCCACGACGTGCCGGAACCCATCGGCCGGTCGAGTGAGGGGGCGTGGAAGAAGTACCGCTGCCCAGCAAAGCCAAGCTCGACGTGACGCTCGAGGATCGCCCGCAGGTCGCGGTTAATGGGAACGTCGCGGTCCTTCCGATTCTTCGTCTTCCATGCGAACTCGCCGGGGCGGCCCTGGATGTGTAGCACGCCTTTGGTCAGGTCCACGTCGATGTCCGTCCGCAGCATCACAGCCTCACCGACGCGGAGACCGGCATGGTACGCGACGGCCATGAAGGCGCAGAGCGGGGTGTCTGCCAGCTTCGCCAGCATCGCGTCCCGTTCCGGTGCCGTCAGGAAGATCACGCGCGTCGGATGGATCGGGGCGGGGTCTATCGATCGCCACGGATTGCGCCGAAGCCGCGGCTTTCGGTTCTCCCTCTCGGCCGCCTCTGCTTCGTCGCTGATAGCCAGATCCCACACCTCCTGAGCGTACGCGTGCTTCACGCCCTGAGTCGCGGGCGCCCACGGCTTCCCGTTCGCCTGCACCCCGTGCAGAAAGGATTCGCAGGTCCGGGTGTCTATCTGGGTCATATCCACATCCGACGTGACGACACCCTGCGCCGAGCGAGTGACCCCGAAGAACGTCTCCAGCTGCTTCGTCGTGACGTTGACCTGCAGCTGCGTACCCTCGGACCGAGTCGCCTTCTTGCGTTGACGGATCCGGTCGATAGTCGCACCCAGCAGGAGCGGGTTACCCTTTGCCAGCCGCAGGGATTCGATGTCCCCCCGCTGAACGGCGGCCACTACGTCGGTCAGGTGGAGCCGGTTCGGACCCTTGACGATCCGTCGCAGCACGTCGAAGGCTCCCGCCTCGATCAGCGCCCGGACCGCCGCTTCCCGCTTGCGGAACTCCGGCGCGGATGTGGTGCGCGCTGAGCAGCTGAAGCGCCCCTCGGGAAGGCGGATGTCCCGAATGTCGATGCGCAGCGCCTGCTTCTTCCGCTTCACGCGCTGGCCTTCATCACCCGATTGTCACGCAGGGCTTCGACCGTCTTCTCGTTGACCCGGTAGACACCCCGCTTCCCACCCGGCAGGCGGTAGTCGCGGATCTCGATCTCGCCCGCCATGCCGAGCGCCATGATGTGCTCAGCGGAGACACCAAGCCGCTTTGCCGCCTCCTGCAGCGTCAGATCGTTGTAGAGAGCTCGCGCCCTCTCCGGGGTCGTCCTCATCCTCTCACCTTCCCAATCACAGGCGCGGTCACCCGCGCAATGAATCCCGCCCGCGTCTCCCATGCGTGGCGACGCTGACCGGCTGACTCCTCGTGACGACGCAGCGCCACCGAACCCATGCGCACCCGCTGGATGGCGTCGGCGATCATCGCCCACGTGGAGCGGATTGTGGTAAGTCTCATGGTCATCATCGGTACTCCTCCCCGTCGATTCCGCGCACGACCGGGCGCCGTGACTCGTGGCGCTTCGCCCATCCGCCGAAGATCAGCCCGCCGACAACCGCCAGCGCCGTCCACACCGCGAAGAATGCGAGGATCGGCGCCGTGTCCAGCCACTCGAAAAACCGCATTACGATCTCAGGCATGGGATTGCTCCGGGTCTTGGGTTTCGGTTTCATGCGGATTTCCGGTCGTGTGTACGCATTGCGCTCGTCATGACAGCGCCCTCCGCAGATCGGAGATCATCGACTCCAGTCCACGGAGCCGCGCCTTCGAGGCCGCAACCTCCTCCCGCTGGTAGTCCGTGCGTGCTGGCGCTTCCGCTGCCGACCGCAGGGCAGGGAGCACGTCTACCGTCAGGTGACGCAGGCAGATTGCGGCCGTGTCGCGGCGGATCGTCACAGCAT
>CAYRLB010000157.1:0-4150 GCA_964424945.1 uncultured Gemmatimonas sp. | reverse complement strand
GGATTTCGCTCGATCGATTGGACGAGGGCCCTGAGTGCATCTGCCGCACTCGTCAGGCTCGCGAGGGTGCCCTCCATCTGGTACCCGATTCCGGAGTCGGCCGTCAGCAGGCCGCGGGTCTCCTCGATCACCGCCTGCATCGACTGGAGCGTCAGGACCACTTCGGCGTTGGTGTCGGCAAGCTGGCCCTGCAGCGGATCGATCGTCTCACCGAGCTTGGCAGCGAGTGACTGCATTTCCGCCATCGCGCCCGTGAACTGCTCGCTCATCTCTGGCACACCGGCCAGTGCGGCTTCGATGTCGGGCGAATTCGCCAACTCCTCGATCGCCTGCGCGGATGACACGACGGACCGATTCAGTTCGGCCATGTTCACCTCCTCCAGCATCTCATTCACCCTGAACAGGATCTGCAGCACGTCGCCGACCAGGCTTCCTGCCTGGGTACCGAAGGCCGCGAGGAGCGAGGGTGTCGTGGGAATCTCCGGATACATCCCGCGCTCCTCGAACTGCGCGATCTCCGGATCCGTGCGGTAGGCGAGTTCGATGTAGAGCTGCCCGGTCACCAGACTCTCCATCTGAAGCTGCGCCCGCAAACCGTCGCTGATCTGCTGGTCCAACACCTGGTTGTTCGCGAGATCGACGAACCCGCCGGTCGCCGAGGTCAACCGCGTGAGATCCACCTCGTATTCGACGGGAACCTGGAAGGTTTTGTCGTTGAGGTCGATCTGAATCAGGAGTTGGGTGACCCGTCCGACCGCGACGCCCTGAAACTTCACCGGGGCGCCTACAGCGAGGCCGTTCACCGACTCCTCGAAGTAGCTGATGAAGGTGGTCTGGTCGTCGAACCAGGAGACCGTAGCAAGTGTGACGACCCCCAAGGTGCCGAGAAGGACGCCCCCGACGATGAAGAGCCCTATCGCTGCCGGATGGGCGCGCAAATTCATAATGGTACCGACGTCCGTTTTCGGGAATCATCGGAAATGCCCGGGCCGGCGACATCCCCACTCCGTGTCAGGAAGTTCCGAACTTCGTCACTTGGCGGCTCCTCCCGGAGCTCGGCGGGATCGCCGAGCGCGGTCATCGTCTTCTCGCTGATATCCAGGAAGAGGGCCCGGTCGGCGATCTTGAAGATGCTGTCCAGGTCATGGCTGACGACGACGATCGTAGTCTCGAAGCTGTCACGGAGCTGCAGGATGAGATCGTCCAGGCGACTGGCGGTGATCGGATCGAGTCCAGACGACGGTTCGTCGAAGAAGAGGACCTCCGGATCGAGCGCCATCGCTCTCGCCAGCGCAGCCCGTTTGCGCATTCCGCCGCTGATCTCCACCGGGTAGTACTTCTCGAAACCGCCGAGCCCCACGAGGGCGAGCTTCAGCGATACGACTTCGTCGATGGCCGCCGGATCCAGCTCGGTGAACTGCTCGATCGGAAGCGCGATGTTCTCGCCCAGCGTCAACCCGCCCCAGAGTGCGCCATTCTGATAGAGCACGCCCATGCGCCTTCGGATGCTCCTGCGCGACTCCTCGTCTCCGGCCAGAAAATCTTCGCCGTTGAAGAGGATGGAGCCGGCCTTCGGTCGCTTCAGGCCGATCAGGTGCTTCAACAGCGTGCTCTTGCCACTGCCGCTCCCGCCCATGATGACGAAGATCTCTCCTCGTCTCACTTCGAAGTCGAGGTCTTTCATGATCGTCGTCTCGCCATACGCCATCGTCAGATCACGAACAGCGAGCGGCGGGTTCGTCACGTTGGTCATCTCAAACTCCGATGAGGGCGGCGAGCCAATCAATGATCGCGTTCGCCACGATGATCAGCGTGATCGCCGTGACCACCGCGGAGGTGGCGGAACGCCCGACCGCGCCCGCATCGCTGCCGGTCTGCATCCCGCGCATACACCCCGAGATCCCGATGATCAGCCCGAACACCGTTCCCTTGAAGACGCCGAGCAATCCGTCCGAAATCGTAACCGGGGTCAGGAGCCCTCCGATGAACTGCGCTGCGCTCAGATCGAGGAGCGTGATGGAGACGACCATACCTCCGAGCACGCCAACGAACATCCCGTAGATGGTGAGCAGCGGCATCATCAGGAAGAGGCCCAACACTCTCGGGAGGACGAGATGGTCGACCGGGGAGATGCCGAACGTCTCATAGGCATCGAGCTCTTCCGTGATCTTCATGCTCCCCAGCTCGGCGGCGAAGGCGGCACCGGTGCGGCCGGCGATGATGATGCCCGTCATCAGAGCACCCATCTCGCGAAGCATCCCGTAGCCGACCAGGTAGGAGACGAAGTAGCCGGCCCCGAAGCGGCGCAGGACGACGGCGCCGAGGAAGGCGATGATCAGCCCCACGAGGAAGGTGATCAGCGTCACGATCGGGAGGGCGCCGGGGCCGGTCGACTGGGCGACCACCCAGAAATCGCGCCAGCGCATCTTGACGCGCCCCGTCAGGAACCCGGCGATCGCAATGGCCGTCTCGCCCACGAATGTCGCGGACAACAGGAACTGATCGTAGGCGGCCAGGCCCCGCTGCCCGATCCGCTCCGCGAGAGAGGTCGCGGGGGGTTCCTGCGCGCCGACCTTCTCGGGGACCACCCGCGTCAGCGTCAGGAGGCGCGAGACCCGCTCGGGGAGGCCGGCGTCGCGGAACTCCAGTTCATGCTCGTCGCAGTACGCCATCCCCTGCACGAGGAAGGTGAGCAGGCTGCTGTCCCAGGTCCCGAGCTCCGCCGAGTCGAAGGCGATCGCTTCCACCGGCGACTCGAGCGGGAGCTCCCCGACCACCGCTTCAAAACGCGGCGCCTGAGCTCCCAGCTCCCAATCGCCCTCCAGTCGCGCGATCAGTGCTTCCTCGTCGCGCCGGATTTCCACCTTCATAAGTGCTTCCGGCTGTGAGTAGCCACCCATCGGAGCGGTCGGCGAGCCGGGCGGCCCGTGAGCGTTCGCCCGGCCGCAGATTGCGCAGCATTCTTGTTACCGAGCGACAGCTGCCGGAGACCCGCTTCCCGGGGGCGCCCCTGATCAGCCGCGACGCCCGCGCAGCGTGTGGCCGGGGTGGCGCACCAGGGGCAGAGACGGTCCCCGAGGACCGCCGTGCGCCACGGCGTGCGACGATTCAGGCGAAGGTCCCGGCGCCGCGCGGCGGTGAGGTAGGGAGTGGAACGGAACTCGATCCGGCTGCTTGCGAGGCCGGAGCAGGATCTTCGAACACCCCGTGCGGGATCTATGGGCCCTCAGCGAGGTGAGCCGAAGCCGCTCTGAGGTGCTCAGCTGCCCGCTGAACCGATGCAGAACGTTCTGCCCCGATCTGGTCCCGCGCAGCAATCAGCTCAGCGACTGCCATCGTGAGAAAACGCCCGACCTCATGACCCCGCGTCATATCGAGCGCGTGAATTCTCCGTCCCAGCTGATCGAGCCTCGCCGCGTAAAGGTTCAGCACGCCCGCGGAGAGGGAGTCTGCGCGAAGTTCCTGTAACGCGATTTCGACCGCAGCGGCGAAGGAAGCGATATCGGGCGCGATTTCACGCGCGCGTGGCTGAGCACCCTTCATCGGCCCCTTCATTGTTCGCAGGATAAACCGCCCCGGGCGGTCGAAGTTACGGGGCGCGGACCGGATCGAGCAGTTCGAGTCCGATCTGCGACGATGCGGCTCGGATCTGCGGCGATGCCGCAGTGCTCCGGTCCAAGACTCGCCGTGGCGAGTTGCGGCAGCTCCTGCAGATCCGCGTCTCGATTTGAGGTGTAGGCGTATATGTGCAAGCAAATCAACAACTTACGGGTGACTCTGTACCCCATCGTACCAAAAGGGTTCTTCGCATGTACGCGCGCTCACGCGCCCCCGGGCCGCCGGAGGGTTCATCGTCGGTTCCGAGCGCACGCGGAGCTGTCCGGAAGATTCCCGTCTACAGAGCAGCCGAGCGCATGTGATCTTCGGCGCACCCCCCCACTTCAGTAGAGAAGTCGCCGCAGCGTGTATGTTGACGGGCGCCCAGTTCAGGTGCAGGATAGGGATCGCTTTCGACGCCCCGCCCCCTGTCACCGGATCCCATCATGTCGCGTCCGACCCGATTCGCCTGCGCCCTTCTGATCGCCCTCCTGACGGTTGGTTGTGGAGGGGGTGAGGACCGTGTCTCCGCCGCCGACCCTCCGGCCGACGG
>CAYRLB010000156.1:0-4219 GCA_964424945.1 uncultured Gemmatimonas sp. | reverse complement strand
GAGGTGCGGAACTCCGTCTATCACTTCGGGATCCCGGACATCAGCTCGCGCAGCGCCGATTCTATCACCGAGCAGCAGGGCCTTTCGCGCGACATCGAGGAGTGTGTGCGGATCTTCGAGCCGCGGCTGACCGATGTGCGGGTGGTCGTGCGGCCCTCGACGGAGAAGGGGGCGCGGCTGGCGCGCTTCGTCATCGAGGCGATGTTGCGGATGGAGCCGAACCCCGAGCGGGTCGTCTTCGACACCGTGCTCGATACCCCGACAGGCAAGTTCAGCGTGAATGGTGACCTCGATGCGTGACCACCTGCTCGCGATGTACGAGCAGGAGCTCAGCTTCCTGCGCCGTACCGGGGCGGACTTCGCGCAGCGGTACCCGAAAGTCGCGTCGCGGCTGCAGCTCGAAGCCACCAAATGCGACGACCCGCACGTCGAGCGGCTGCTGGAAGGATTTGCCTTCCTCGCTGCGCGTGTGCAGATGCGCCTGGACGAGGATCTTCCCGAGTTCAGCGAGGCGCTGCTGGAGGTGATCTATCCGCATTATGTGCGGCCGATCCCGTCGATGTCGATCGTCCAGTTCGATCTCGATCCGGAGCAGGGAAAGCTGCCGCGCGGGCTGAAGGTTGCCAATAACGCGCTTCTTCACTCGCGTCCTGTCGGCGGAGTTCCCTGCCGCTTCCGGTGCTCGTACGAAACGACCATCTGGCCGGTCGACGTCGCCGGTGCGCGGTGGACAAGCCCGCAGGCGCTCCAGCCCCCTGTCGTCGCCGCGGGCGCCGTAGGCGTGCTGCAGCTCCAGCTTCGAGCGCCCGACGACTGCGGCTTCGACAAGCTGGAGATGGACACGCTCCGCTTCCACATCAACGCCGAGCCGAACCTCGCCAGCACCCTGTACGAGCTGCTCTGCAACAACTGTGTGCAGATCCTCGTGCGGGATCCGACGCCGGGGAGCCAGGTGGCGCCCGTCGTCCTCCCCGCTACCGCGCTGCGGCCGATGGGGTTCGGCCCCGACGAGGGGATGCTCCCCTACTCGCCCCGCTCCTTCCTGGGGTACAGGCTTCTCCAGGAGTATTTCACCTTCCCGGGGAAATTCCACTTCCTCGAGCTGAGTGGCTTCGACCGGTTGCGGAGCGCGGGGTTCGGATCGCGCGCCGAGGTGCTCTTTCTCGTTTCGAGCTTCCAGCGGAGTGAGCGGCGCGCGGTGCTGGAAGCCGGCGTCTCCTCCGAGACGATCCGGCTGAACTGCACGCCGATCGTCAATCTCTTCCCGCAGACCTCCGAGCCCGTCCTGCTCGATCAGCGGCGGAGCGAGTACCTGCTCGTACCGGACGCGCGGCGGCGGGCTGGCACGGGCATCTACTCGATCGAGGAGGTGGTGGCCGTCAATCCGGAGTCGTCCGAGCCGATGCCCTTCGAGCCCTTCTTCTCGCTGAAGCATGCGCGAAGGGGGAGTGCCGAGCGCTTCTGGACGGCGCGGCGGAAGCCGGTGCGATGGCGGACGGATGAGGGGACAGACCTCTATCTGTCCTTCGTGGATCCGACCGGGGAGACCGCGCTGCCGAATGTATCGGCGGTGACGGCGCGGCTGCTCTGTCACAATGGCGATCTCCCGAGCCGACTCCCCTTCGGGAATGCGGCGGGGGATTTCGAGCTGCCCGGGGGCGGGCCGCTGAAGCGCATCGTGGCGCTGGTGAAGCCGACGGCTCCGATCCAGCCGGCGCTCGGCTCGTCGACCCTCTGGCGGCTGATCTCCCAGCTTTCGCTGAACTATACCTCGCTCGTCTCCGAGGGGCCCGACGCGCTTCGCGAGCTGCTGCGGCTGCACAACTTCGCCGAGTCGTCGGCGGGTGAGGGGCAGATCCGGGGGATCGTGGATGTCCGCAGCGCGCCCGGACATTCGCGGATCGAGGGGGAGCACGGCATCGCCTTCGCGCGCGGCCGGCGCGTCGACATCGACTTCGACGAGGAGCAGTTCGTGGGGGGCGGCGTCTATCTGCTGGCGTCTGTACTTCACCACTTTCTGGCGATGGCCGTGTCGCTCAACAGCTTCTCGACCGTCACCGCCCGGTCGCTGCAGCGGCAGGGCGTGCTGGCGGAATGGGCGCCGAGAGCCGGATGGAAGACACTCCTGTAGTCCCGCGCGAGCTGGTCGAGGAGCTGCAGGATGATATCAACTCCTTCAGCTTCTTCCAGGCGATCCGCATTCTCCAGGCGGCTCGGCCGGACCGGGAGCAGGTCGGGCGCTTCGTCGACCCGTCGCGGGAGGCGGTGCGGTTCGGCGCGCATCGGGGGATCGGCTTCCCGGCGAGCGAGATCCAGACGCTGGAGTCCGATGGCGACGGGCCGGTGCGGATGCGGGTCAACTTCATGGGCCTCATCGGGCCGATGGGCGTCCTGCCGCATCACTACACGCTGCTCGCGGCAGAGCGCGGACGGGCGAAGGATTCGGCGTATGCGGAGTTCCTCGACCTCTTCCACCATCGCCTCATCTCCCTCTTCTACCGGGCGTGGGAGAAGAGCCGTTTCGACAAGCCCGCGGGAACGGCGGGGGATCCGCTTCGGGAGCACCTTCTCGATCTGGTGGGGGCGGGCGTCCCGGCGCAGCGGGCGGGGCTCGGTTTCGAGGAAGATGCCCTGCTCTACTACTCCGGGCTGCTCTCCGCCGCGACCCGGAGCGCTGTCGCCCTCGAGCAGCTCATCGAGGATTATTTCGAGGTGCCTGCGAAGGTCATCGAGTTCGAAGGGGGCTGGTTCCCGCTTTCCGAACGGGACCTCTGCGTGCTCGGCGACGAAAGCGGACCCGCCTCCCGGCTCGGGCAGGGTGCGGTAGTCGGGGACGAGATCTGGGATCCGCAGAGCCGCGTCCGGATCCGCATCGGGCCGATGGCTCTTGACGACTACGAACGTTTTCTTCCGACCGGTGATGCCTTTGCGCGCCTGCGCGGGCTGACGCGCTACTTTTCGAATGACGAGCAGGAGTTCGAGCTGCAGCTGGTGCTCGAGAAGTCTTCCGTTTCCGGCTGCACCGTCGGGGACGACGAATGGAGCCAGCCGCTCGGCTGGTCCACCTGGCTTTCATCCGGGCAATTCGCCCGCGATGCGGACGATACCCTCATCAGGCTTTAGGAGATCCAGCCATGAATGTGAACCTTCGATCACTCGTCGCGCGGCTCAACGAAGTCACGCGAAACGCGCTGGACTCCGCGGCCGGACTCTGCCTCTCGCGCACGCATTACGACGTTGAAGTCGAGCACTACCTGATGAAGCTGCTCGACACCAGCGATAGCGACATGGGGCACATCCTGCGCCATTACGGGATCAACAGGTCGCGCCTTTCCGCCGACCTCATCGACAGCCTCGACAAGCTGAAGTGGGGGAATGCGCGAACCCCTTCGCTGAGCCCCAGCCTCGTGCGCATGATGAGCGAGGCATGGACGATCGGGTCACTCGACTTCGGTGCGCAGACCATCCGGAGCGGCCACACCGTCCTCGCGCTGCTCGCGAACGAGGAGCTGAGCCGGATGATGCGCGGCGTGAGCGCCGAGTTCAGCCGCATTCCGCCCGAGGATCTGCAGAAGAATTTCGCGGCGATCACCGGCGCGTCCGCCGAGGAAGGGCTGGAGGGATCGTCTGCCGGGGCGGCTCAGGAGGGGGGCGCGGGTGCTCCGGCGCGGGCGGCGGGCGGGAAGACCCCGAATCTCGACCAGTTCACCGTCGATCTTACCGCCAAGGCCGAGGAGGGTCGGCTCGACCCCGTCCTCGGGCGGGACTTCGAGGTGCGGCAGGTCGTCGACATCCTCACCCGCCGGCGGCAGAACAACCCCATCCTCGTCGGTGAGGCGGGGGTCGGCAAGACGGCCGTCGTCGAGGGGTTCGCGATGCGCATCGCGAGCGGCGATGTACCCCCTCCCCTGCGCGGCGTGCGCCTCCACACCCTCGATCTTGCGCTCCTCCAGGCGGGCGCGGGGATCAAGGGTGAGTTCGAGAACCGGCTCAAGGGCCTGATCGAGGAAGTTCGATCGTCGCCCGTTCCGATCATCCTGTTCATCGACGAAGCGCATACGATGATCGGCGCCGGCGGCCAGGCCGGGCAGAATGACGCCGCCAACCTGCTCAAGCCGGCACTGGCGCGGGGCGAGCTGCGGACGATCGCCGCGACGACCTGGTCCGAGTACAAGAAGTATTTCGAGAAGGACGCCGCGCTCGCGCGCCGCTTCCAGCC
>CAYRLB010000155.1:0-4360 GCA_964424945.1 uncultured Gemmatimonas sp. | reverse complement strand
CCCGTCATCCAGGCGTGCGGGCTGTCGAGCGGGGCTTCGAAGGTCGGCCGGAAGTAGCTCCGCCCGGCGTCAGGGCCGCCGCCTCCGCAACTGAACGACTCATTGAGGATGTGGATGACCGTTCCGTCGTCCGCTTCAAGGAAGTAGTCGGCCGTCATGGAGAAGCATCCGCTCGCCATCCGGTTCTGGTAGTCCCAGCCACCTGGAATGACCCGCCCGCTCAGCTTCGGCCCTGCGATGGTACCGCCGGTGATCGGGATGTACTGGCGCCTGCCTGTTGCCGTCTCCCCGACAGTGCGCGACGGCCCGAGCGTGATGCGGGCTTCGAAAGCAAACTCCACCTGGGGGAACTGCGCTTCGGATGGCGTGGCGCCCAACTCAGTCGGCACCGGCTGGGCCCCGGCGGGTGCCAGTGAAAGCACGGTGAGGAGAATGGTTGCCAGACCCGCCACGCTGCCTTTGCGCATGATGCCTTTCCTCTGCACCTGATGGATGGATGTATGCCCGAACGCACGACAACGGGGGAACATGCGTCAGCGCTCCTATCACCGCCAGACATGGAGGGAGATGAGCATAGGCTAACACGCCTACCGGACGCGGTCGGCGGGAGAAGCCTAGGCGATTGCCATGTCGTCCAGGAGCCGGGCGTCGTGGGTGTGGCGGGTCCTATCCACGAGCAGTTCGGCCAGTTGGTGGGGCGTTTGCCGAACGAGCAACGCCCGCCTGTTCACCGTTGCATCCTTGCCCAGAGAAAAGCGTCTGCCGGGTCAGACAGGGCGCGCTGTCGGGGAGGGAGCAGAGAGCGCAGGAAGCGATCAGCTTCCCTGGCGTCTGGATGCTGTCGATATCCGCATCGAGGAGACGTCGCCGAACACACAACGTCTATTGTCATGGTGAGCTCGACGCTATCCAGACTTATGACCCTCCCGCGCTCCCGGATTGACGCCAGCTCGGCTCAGCGAAGCTCGGTACGCGTCGCATTCCACTGACCGCCGAGATTGCCGGCGGACCAGCTTCCGGTCATCCGGTCGCCATCCCCTACAACGGAACCTGTAAACGCGACCTCGCCGAGCCCGCCCCCCGAGGCCTCCCCCAGAGCAACCCCGAAGGCGATCGAGTTTCCGTCGATCGTTCCACTCCCCTCACCCGTCGCGAGGTAGGGACACTGCTCCCCGCCGATCCACCCGGAGACTTCGAACGTTTCCTCCTGCTGATCGATGATCACGACCCCCTCACAGACGGCGTTGACTTCGAGCGCCCACGCTCCATCGATGCCGGCGGTTGTCGGCTCGGTGGAGCTGTCGCAGCCGAAAAGCAGGAAGAGAGCCGGGAGAAGGGCAAAAATGCGGGGTGTTCTTCGCACGCGAACCTCCTGTCGGGTGAGTGGCGCATGACAATGTTTCATCAGCTTGCCACGACATGTTCGCTGGCGCAACCATGATCGTCGTAGCCTTTCTCATGCACTCTGTCTGGCGCCGGTCGATGGCGACGCGTAACCCCGCCGACGAGTGCGGAGAACAGTCCTGCACGGCTGTTGCCCTGTCAGGCAGGGTCGCCCGGCGCATCGAGCAGCTCACGCGCGGCCTCCGCCTCCGACTCCGGAACGGCGACCCGTATCCCGCGGGCGAACTGCAGATGCGGATGCAGACCGCTCAGCCCGTCGCTCAGAAGATAGACAGGGATGCCGGCTGCTTCGAGCTCGACACGGGCAAACTCGGCTTCAAACTCGTTCGAACAGGTGCGAACGACGACCATTCGGTCAGACATGTATCCGCTCTCTTCCATGGGGTGCTGACTAAAGCCTGACGCCCGAAATCGGATGGCTCGCTGCGGGCGCCCCGATCGACAGGTTGAACCGGAGCGCTGTCATCCTTCGGTCCGGGGCCGCTCAGATCCGGACCGGCGGCCACGCCCAGACATCCAGAGAGTCTGAGTAGTGGACGAGGTCCGGCTTCGTCTCGGGGAGCTCCAGGCCCGCCGCCTTCGCGAGAGTACTGGAGGTGATCGCCGCCCGAGCTCGCTGGACAGGCCAGGGCGCGTGATGCACGTCGATGTGGTAGACAGACCCGTTCCTGCGCTGGCCGAACAGACAGTACCGCTCCGTCAGCCAATGATCCAGGCTTCCGGGCTCAATGCGATAGACTGCGCCGATGGGGCTATACGTCATCTCGAGTTCCGCCGGAAAGCTGCCACCTGTACGGCGACTCGTATAGACGACCTCACCATCATCCACCGTGCAGGTCATCGTGGCGTGATGATACGGAAGGTTGGCGCCGATGCGCGCTCCCCATACCGCCAGTCGACTCGCCGCGTCGAGGCTCATGAACCAGACCCCCGAGCGTCCCGCTCCGCGGACGTACGTCCGGACGTTGACTTCGGGAAAGTTGATTGCCGAAGGAATACCGGGCGTCGCACGCGGCCGGGTCCCCTCCATCCGGAATGGAACGATGCCGAGCCAGCCCACCCCATCGAAGGTATCCACCTCGAGAGGCGGCGGGACGAGAGGACGAAGAAGCTCCGCCGGTACCCGCCAGTGAAGGAAAGCCAGCTTCGTCCACCGCATGAACATGAGCCATGGGCCGGAGGGCATGGGCCATGGGCGATGTTCCGTCGCTTGCAGCATTGTTCAGCGTTCGGTGGAGAGTGCGTGCAACCTTGCCGAACCACTGTCAGGCAAGTTGGCGACCACGATACCCCCTCAGACCCTGAAACTCTGGCATGGGCCGCGCTTGCCTTGTCAGGCCGACCCCGGACCGCGAACCCACGCTTTCCCTGTGAACTCCAGGGGTACTCTTTGCTGAAGAGCGTCCAGGAAGCCGTCCTGTCGGTGCGGTGAGATGAGTGCGAGACGGCGAGCGCCGTTGACACGATAGTCGATCCCGAGACGGTCCAGCGACCACGCGGGCGCCGACAGCGGGTTGCGAGTCGGGTACACCCGCTCGATTGCATCGTATGGCACCCGCGTTCTGAAGACGCCCCACCGGATGACGAGCTCCGTGTCGTTCAGGTGGTACTCTGTTGGGATAGCCACCGCGGCAACGACGCCGATGGGGAGGATGGTCAGAAGCAGGCTTACCCCTCCGGCGGTGGGCGACTCCCGGTAGGCCGCGACCGATGCAACAACGCCCGAGCCCAGTGCGGCAACGACGACGGCAATGAGCCAGAGGTCAACTTTCGTTCGGAATACCATTGTCCGGACTCCGGCCGGTGCGTCAGCCGATCGATCCCATCGGTCCCGGATAGCTCACTTCCGCCAGCTTTCCGGTGTCCACATCATAGATAAAACCGCGTACGGTGACGGCGTCCGGACCGGTGGTCGGAATCCAGGGGTGGTTCACGATCGACGATATTCCGCGGCGGACGTCCCACTCGAGGCGTTCCGTCTGTGTCGGGCTGGGCGCCGCGTCCAGCGGCTCGAGCGGCCCGCGAAAAGCATGGAACTGGGAAGGTGACGATGCGGACTTCCCCGGGCTCGTGAAGGAACGCGATGTCGCCTGGCCCAGCAGCTTCTCAGCCGCCGGATCACCCTCCAGACCCGCTTTGAGCAGGTCATCGGTGAAGGCGAGCATGCCGCAGCGCGTATGATGGATCAGGATTATCTCATTCGTGTCGAGGAGGTGATGCGAGATGACGAGGCTGCGGATGACGTCATCGCTTACCACACCCCCGGCATTTCGGATGATGTGGGCGTCGCCCGTCTGAAGTCCGAGCAGATCCTCGACATCGAGCCGCGCATCCATGCACGCGACAACCGCCACGTGCTTGTCCGGATTGATCGGCTGCTTCCCCGGATAGCTGGAGTTGTGCACCGCCTGACCATCTGCGTACTGCCGGTTGTTCTCGAGATACCGATCAGTCATCCTGTCCGCCATACCTCCTCCTTGTTGCGATCGTAAGCCCTGGATTGCCTTGCGCTGCTTGAACTCGCGGACCGCAGCAGCGAGCGGGGAACTCTGCTAGGGAAATTACTCGGAATGCCATGAACCTGCGCCCCTCTGTACATCCGCCCGCAATCCGACCGCCGGCCAGTACGAGCGCCGCGGGTCGAACTTCACGCGGGTGGTCGCCTTCATCGAAGTAAAATCCCCGCCCCCTTTCCCGGACCGGGGGAAATCCAACCGTACCCCCTTCCTCAAGCAGAGGCAGATTCTCGTTTGAGTGCTTTCCGGAGCGAGAACGCCATCAGCACCAGGATAAAGCAGAACGGGAGCCCCATCGTGGTAACCACGTTCGACAGCGCTGTAATCCCCCCGGCCAGGAGGAGCACGGCCGCGATCGCTCCCTCCGTCATCGCCCAGAAAACGCGCTGCCTGACGGGAGCATCGGAACGCCCGCCCGCCGTGATCTGATCCACGACCAG
>CAYRLB010000154.1:0-4382 GCA_964424945.1 uncultured Gemmatimonas sp. | reverse complement strand
GGTATGAAGGTGAAGGCAACGAAGATGCTCGCCAGCAGCGAGATCCCCACCACGATCCCCATCGGCATGTAGTACAGCCGCAGCTCCCCCTGCAGATAGACGAAGGGGACCACGACGATCATCGTGGTGAGCGTCGCCGACACCACCGGCATCACCACTTCGCGCGTCCCCCGCTCCGCCGCGATCGGCGCGGGCAGGCCCATCCTGTGGTACCGGAAGATGTTCTCCAGCACCACGATCGAGTTGTCGACGATGAGGCCGAACGCCATCGCCAGCCCCATCAGCGTGAGCACGTTCAGTGACATCCCCGCCCAGTAGACGCCATTCAGCGTGACCAGCACGCAGAAGCCGATCGTCGCGAAGACGAGCCCCGCTGAGGTCACCGAGCGGAGGAAGATGAGCAGAACCACGAGGATGATGAGCGCGGAGAAGACAGACCGGGTCCGCAGATCGGTCAGCTGCTCGCGGATCTGCTCGCTCTCATCCTGCTCCAGGATCAGCCGCACCCCCGGCGGCTGCACCGCCTCCAGCCGCGCAAGTTCCGCCTTCGCCCGGTCCGCAACGTCGACGGCGTTGACCCCATGCTCCCGGATGACCGAGAAGGAGATGGCGGGGCGGCTGTCGATCCGGTAGAAGGAGGTCGGCGGGGCGAAGGTGTCCCGGATATGCGCGACATCCCCGACCCGGACGACCCTGCCGTCGACCGTCATCAGAGGGAGTCGCCGCAGCTCCTCCATCGACTCGAGGCGGTGGCGGATGGTGAGGGAGCGGCGAATGCCATCGACCTCCACGATACCCGCTTCGCGGATCTGCTCGCTCGCCGTCAGCCGCTGCTGGACCGTGCCGAGGGTGAGGCCGTACGCCTCGATGCGCGCGGGATCCAGCTCGATGATCAGCTGGCGCGGCCGGCCGCCCTGCAGGACGACATCAGCGACGCCATCGACGCGCAGGAGCGGGTCGACCAGGAGGGAGTCCGTCTGCTCGCTGAGCGCCTCGGTCGTGTACGGGCCTGTGACCGTGTAGCTGAGGAGAGGCGTCAGCTGCTCCTGGACATCGCTCGGGACGTAGGGCTGGACGAGCGGGGGCCGGACCCCGGAGGGGAAGTCGTCCGCGAGTGCATCGAGCCGCTCGGAAAGCTCGAGGCGCGCGAAGTTCATGTCCGTCTCGCGCTGGAACTCGACCGTGATGGACGCAGTCCCCTCCCCCGAAGTCGACCGGATCCGCTCCACCCCACGCACCTGCTGAATCGCCGCCTCGATCGGCGCGGTGACGAAGGCTTCCGTGGCTTCCGGCGATGCGCCTGCCCACCCGGCGCTGACGCTGAGGCGCGGGTACTCCGTGTTCGGGATCAGCTCGATCGGCAGGTTTCGCCAGGCCGCCACCCCGAGCAGGGAGAGCGCCAGGTAGATCATCGCGACGGCGATCGGCCGCTGGATGGAGAGGCGGATCATGGGGGACACTCCCCCCGACCGTCCTCCCCGCGAAGGCGGGGACCGGGGAAGACGGAACGGTGCGCGGCGAAGACGGCTTTGGCGCCTCCCATCAGTCCCCTGCGCCGGCGGTCTGCCGCTCCCGGACCGCAACCCCGGTGCTCGGGAGCGCGGTGGCGACCGAAGCAGCCCACCGCCCCGAGATCCACTGCTGCACCTCTTCGATCAGATCATACGCGACGGGAATCACGATCAGCGTCAGCATCGTCGCCACCGACAGCCCGCCCACGATCGCAATCGCCATTGGCGCCTGCAGGTCCGCCCCGCTGCCGATCCCGAGGGACATCGGCAGCATCCCCGCGACGGTGGTGACGGTCGTCATGATGATCGGCCGCAGCCGCATCCGTGAGCCTTCCAGGATCGCCTTCCGCACCGGCAGCCCCTGCCGCCGAAGCTGATTGATCATGTCGACTTTGATGATCGCATCGTTGTCGACGATCCCGACCAGGATGACGATGCCGATCAGGCTCATCGTGTTGAGCCCGAGCCCCGCGATCGCGAGCGACCAGAGCGCGCCGATCAGCGCCAGCGGCACCGCCAGAAGAATCGTGAAGGGATGGATCAGCGACTCGAACTGCGCCGCCAGGATCATGTAGACGAGAAGAATCGAGAGCGTGAAGGCGAAGAGCAGATCGCGGAAGCTCCGCTGCATCTCCTCATTCTCGCCCCCGATCTCGGTGCGGACGCCGGGCGGCAGCGCCAGATCCGCCAGCGCAGCCTCCGTCTGCTCCAGCGCGCGCCCCAGCCCGCCCGACGCGACATCCGCGAAGACGGGCACCAATCGCGTCTGGTTGAGCCGATGGACCTCCGACGGCCCGAGCCCCCGATGGAGCGTCACCAGCCGCCGCACCGGCACCCCATCGATCATCAGGTTGTCGAGGGTGGCGAGGGAGTAGCGGTCCTGCTCCGGGAGCCGCACCAGCACCGGCACCCGACGGTCGAAATCGGCGAAGCGTGTCGCTTCGGTACCGCGCATCGCACCTTCGATGGCGCTCGCGATCCGCACCGGTTCGATCCCGAAGCTCGCGGCGGCCTCCCGGTCGATCTCCACGAGGATCTCCGGCTGGCCGACGATCATCCCGACCCGAACATTGGCGAGCGACGCGACCCCGTTCAGCCGCGCCTCGACGTCGCGGGCGTGCGCCAATGCGCGGTCGAGGTCATCGGCCTGAACGCGAACGGCAAGATCCGCCTCCGTACTCCCGATGATCCGGCCGAAAGCCGTCGCCCCGCTCGCCTCGATGGTGACCGCGCCCCCGGGGAGGACATCCGGCTCCGAGAGCGCCACATCGTCGAGCGCCGCCCGCACCCGTCCGATCGCGTCGCGCGTTGCGGCGCCGTCCATCAACCGCACCTCGAAGGTCCCGGTGTGGAGCCCCGCATCGGCGACGTCGACCCCGCCGAACGCACCGCTCATCCCGACCTGCGAGAGGACCGCATCAACATCTTCATCGGCGAGGAGAAGCGCTTCGAGGCGCCGGGCCGCTGCATCGGTTCGCTCGATCGGCGTCCCCTGCTGCATCTCCAGGCGGAGGCGGAAGCCCCCCTCGTCGACCTCGGGCAGAACGCTCCGTGGCAGGAAGGACCCCACCACGAGGCTGCTGGCGAGGAGCAGCAGCGCGGTCCCGACAACACGGCCCCGGTGATCGAGCGCCCAGACCAGAACCCTGTGGTGCCAGTCCGCGAAACGATTGAACGCCCGGTCGAAGACGTCGAAGGGCTTCGAGCCCAGTTCCTTGAGTCGCTGCCCCGCCCTTCCGGCCATCGCCCGGGCTACGAGACCCGGCCGATCCCCCCCATCTTCATCCGTCCCCCAGCGCGCCGCGAGCACCGGGACGAGGACGATGGCGACGAGTAGCGAGGCGAGCAGCGAGAAGGCCACCGCCAGCGACAGCGAGCCGAGCAGCTCTCCAGCGACCCCCTCGATGTAGACGATCGGCGCGAACACCGCGATCGTGGTAAGCGTCGACGCCGTGATCGCGCTGCCGACCTCCTCCGTCCCGCGGACGGCCGCCGCGGTAGGGCCGAGCCCGTCCTCCCGGTGCCGGAAGATGTTCTCCAGCACGATGATCGAGTTGTCGACCAGCATCCCGACGCCGAGGGCGAGCCCGCCGAGCGTCATGATGTTCAGCGTGATCCCGGACGCATCGAGGAGCGCGAAGCTCCCGATGACCGAGATCGGGATCGCCAGAGCGATGACGATGGGATAGCGGGGCTGCCGAAGGAAAAGGAAGAGGACGAGGAAGGCGAGCAGCCCGCCGGAAATGAGCGATTGCTGGACATTCGAGATGGCCGCGTCGATGAAGCCCGCCTGGCTCATCGCCACCTCGATCCGGACCTCCGGATATTCGGCGCGGAGCTCTTCGAGCGTCTCCTCGACAGATTCGGCGACCTGGACCGTGTTGTCGCCCGCGTTCTTGAAGATGAGGAGGCCGACCGCGTCGGAACCTGTCAGGACCGTCGGGGACCCGGCGACGCCCCCGTCCCCGGCTCCCGCGGCGTCCGCATCATCGTCCGATGTCGCTGCGTATCGGGCGATCGATTCCCGCTCGCGCGTCCCGTCGGTGATGGTGGCGATGTCGCGAAGGAGAATCGTGGCCTCGGCGGGCGGGTTGGACCGCGGGCCTGTGCCTGACGTCGCCCCGGTCCCGCCGGATCCGGAAGCATTGCCGGATGCGCCTGCGCTTCTACCGCCCCCGCCGTTCAGCCGGAGCACCACCGCGCCGATCTCATCCGCGCTGCGGAACTCCCCGATCGTCCGCAGTGAGTAGCGGTAACGACCCTGCCTGATCGTCCCGCCCCCCGCCCCCGCCGAGTTCGCCGCCGCCAGCGCCTGCGCGATCTGCTCGATGGTGATGCCGTAGCTCTCCATCAGCCGCGGGTCGACATCGA
>CAYRLB010000153.1:0-4505 GCA_964424945.1 uncultured Gemmatimonas sp. | reverse complement strand
CACATCGGACCGCCCGTGCCAGCTCAAAGCCTTCATCGTGCCTCTCCCAGCTCAAAGGTTTGTGCCCCGCGATGTGGACTCCGGGGCCGCGTCCGCTCAGTTCTGACCGGTTCGGAGTTCCTTCTCCAGGCGCCGTGATTCCGTGAGCTGCCGGGCAGCGATGACGTCCAGCACTGTGACACCGACTACGGCGCTGATTGCCTTGAGGACGTTGGCGCGTTTCGGGTTGTCCTTGCGAAGCCCCGCGGCAAGCGTGGCGAGATCCAGCACATCGCCCGCGACGCGCCCCCAGACCCAGCCCGCCGGCTTGTCATTGGCGAGGATCCCGACCCCTTTGGCCATCTCCCGAAAGCCGTAAAGACGGAAGAGGTTCGTCTTGTCCTCCATGCCGAGCTCCCCCGCGATCTTCTCAGGGGCGACGATCTCCGCGAGTCCCAGGCCGATGCTGAACCAACCGATACCGGAGGCGAGGGTCTCACCGTCGGTGATCCGCCTTTCCGTGCCCGGATCCCAGCCGGGCGTCGCGGTGCCGGTACCGAATCGCCGTGCGTCTTCCGGCTTAAACGCCCGGGGCAGGATGGTTTCTGGTGTGGCCATGACTACAGCTCCCGCTGAAGAATTCCTTGAAGGTCGTTTCGAGGGGCCGCTCGAACTTGCATCAAGCGTACCGGAATTCAGGCGGCCAATGCTCCAGGCGCTGAGACGCAACACTTTGCACGTCAGCGACTTAAGGAATGGAGCAGTGGTGGCCTGAGCAGCTTGCGAAGGGGCTCGCATGCAGACGCTGGGTGGACCGACCGGCGGGGGCGGCGGGGGCTATCGCCTATCCGGCTTGCCCGCCGGCAGCCGAAAAACGCTTCGGCATCGTCAGAGTGTCATCGCTTCAGAGCGACCTGGCCCAATCTGCTGCCCGGTCTGCGATCCCGCGGAGCACGGCGGCATCGTTCGTCCCTGAGGATTTCAGGACGTGGAAGCTGTGGTCCGCACCCTCGACCCACTCCATCGTCCAGTTGTCTCCGACCCGCTCGAGAACTTCAGTCATCAGCTGCGGCTGGGAGAAGGGGTCCCGGGTGCCGTTGAAGCAGAGGACCGGCACGGAGATGCTGGGAAGGTGCGCGTCACGGAGCTTCCCGGGTTTCCCGGGCGGATGGAGGGGGTAGGCGAGAAGAAGAAGTCCATCGCACTCGTACCCGCGCGCGGCTGACATCGACGCAGCGCGTCCTCCCATCGACCGCCCGCCGATGATCAACCGGGACGGGCTCAGCTCGCGCCTGGCAAAAGATGTGACGGCGTCCATGCACCGCTCCAGCCGGGGCATCGGATCGGGCCGGCCGGAGCCCTTTTCCCGATAGAGAAAGTTGAATCGGACGACCGAGAGGCCGCGCTCCACGAGTGCAGTGGCCATCTGCACCATCGCGCGGTCCGCGAGATTGCCACCGGCCCCATGCGCGCAGACGAAGAGCGGCGCTTCGGTGTGATCGGTTCCGGCAGCCTGCTGATAGATGGCGGTGGTCGCGTCGTCATCGACGGGGATCTGCCAGCGGATCTCGGGGGGCATCGCGTGATGGAAGGTTTGGGGGGAGGTGGTTCCAGTTGCGCCGCTCTTCTCAGCGCGGGCAACAGTCAGCGCATCTTCCGTGTACAGTCATCGCTGGGCGTCTGACCGGCATTCAACGTGCGGGTCAGCGGGGGGTTTACCTGACCGGAGCAGCTGATGTCACGCATTCACGTCACGAGGACCGTCATCTGCACGCTTGCCGTCGCGCTGGTTGCCTGCGCGTCCGGCAGGTCGGCCGCGGTGGCGCAGGATATTCGGTTGCCCGCTTCCGCGCAGGAGATGGAGGCAATCTATGAGGCGCGGACCGACAGCGCGCGGTCGCGCTTCTCCGCCGCCGACGTGGAGTTCGTAGCGTCGATGATCCACCATCATGCGCAGGCCATTACGATGGCCGAGATGGCCCCGACGCATAGTGCGAGCCCGACGATTCAGACGCTTGCGGCGCGCATCCTGAACAGCCAGCGCGACGAGATCGCGACGATGATGCGCTGGCTGGAGGAGCGCGGACAACCCGTGCCACAACTCGAATCGTCAGGCGCAGGTGCGGCAATCGGTCAGGGCGCCGGACGGGAGATGGCCGACCCCACAATGCACGGATCGGCTGTTCACGCGGACCATATGGCTTCTGGCCAGCATCCGCGTTCGGCCGAACCTTCCGAGGGCGGGGAGGTGACCGCATCGCCGGGTGGTGGCGCTCATGGTCACAGTCATGAGGCCGTCGGCGCTTCCCATGACCATTCGACGATGGCCGGGATGCTGTCACCCGAGCAGATGGCGTCCCTCGATGCCGCGCGTGGCGAGGAGTTCGACCGCCTCTTTCTCGCGCTGATGATCTTCCATCATCGGGGGGCGGTCACCATGGTGGAGGACCTTTTCGCCGCCGACGACGCCCTGCAGGATGTGGCGCTCTTCAAGCTCGCGTCGGACATTCAGGCCGAGCAAATCTCCGAGATCGACCGGATGAACCGGATGCTGACGGAGATGACCGGAAGCCCTCTCGGCCCCGCGCTTCTGCAGATTCCGTGAGTGGCGAGGTGTTGACGCAGGCGTGTCGGACGAAGGTATGTTGATGATCCGAAGCTGGCTGATAGAGGCACCGCTCGTGATTTCCAGCGGGTCAGCATCGCCTGCCGCAGCTCGCGGAGCTCACCCGAACATCCATTGCCTGAAGAATGAGGATGATGAAAATGCCTGTGACGGCCTTCATGAGGCCCGCATCCATTCGCGATCGGGGTGCCGCCCTTCTCGCCGCCGCCGGCCTTCTCCTCGGCGTCGGGTGCGCACCGGCTTCGACGGCGGCGGGTCCGGCCGCTGGTCCGTCGGACGCTGCCGTAAGCCCGGCTGGTCCGCTCATCAACATCGCCGCCGCGCCCTCCCCCGATCCGCGCGAGGGTCTGGCTGCGGGGCTCACGGATGCAGGCGAGGCGATCTGGAATCTGCGCCTCCTGTCGAATACGCCGCCTCCGGAGGCGTTCGTCGGGTCCACCAACTCCGACCTTGCCTTCCTCGGCGATTACGCGATTCAGGGCAACTACAACGGCTTTCAGATCTGGGATATCTCGGAGCCGACGCGGCCATCCATCGTCACCGCTCACGTCTGTCCGGCATCCCAGAGTGACGTCTCCGTCTATCGGAATCTGCTCTTCGTTTCGGGAGAGGGGCTCGAGGGAAGGCTCGATTGCGGCACCCAGGGCGCGCCGGGTCGGGTGAATGAGGACCGGCTGCGCGGCATCCGGATTTTCGACATCAGTGACATTCGCAATCCGAATTATGTCGGGAATGTGCAGACGTGCCGCGGGTCGCACACGCACACGCTGCTGGTGGACCCGAACGACAGCGAGAATGTCTATATCTATGTGTCCGGGTCGTCGAGTGTCCGGCCGGCCGAGGAGCTGCCCGGCTGCAGCGCCGAGCTTCCGGGGCAGGATCCGAACAGCGCACTCTTCAGGATCGAGGTGATCCGGGTGCCGCTTGCCCGTCCGCAGGATGCCGCGATTGTGACGTCGCCGCGCATCTTCGAAGAGCTTTCAGCACCGCCCCGCCACTATTCGACGCCCGCCGAGGTTGCTGCCGGCCGGGCGCGTGGTGCGTTCATCGCCGAGTTCCCGGGCACCGCCTACGTCCTTCAGGATGCTGAGGCAAACTCGCTGCTCGCGCAGGCGGTGCAGCAGCGCGGCGGGACGGGCGCGCCGACAGCTGCCGACTCTGCGACCATCCGCGCAGCGCTCCCCCGGATGGTGGCGCAGATCCTCGCGGATGAGCAGTCGATGCCGGGCCCGGATCAGTGCCATGACATCACCGTCTACCCCGCGCTCGGCCTGGGGGGCGGCGCCTGCGAGGGGTACGGCTTCCTGCTCGATATCTCCGACCCGATCGACCCGCGCCGGATCGACGCGGTGGCCGATCCGAACTTCTCCTACTGGCACTCCGCGACCTTCAGCAATAACGGCTCGAAGATCCTGTTCTCGGACGAATGGGGCGGCGGCGGGGAGGCGAAGTGCAGAGCGGAGGATCCGAAGGAATGGGGCGCGAATGCGATCTTCACGATCGAGGAGCGGCAGATGCGCTTCCGCAGCTACTACAAGCTGCCCGCCATCCAGACGGAACAGGAGAACTGCGTCGCGCACAACGGCTCGATGATCCCGATTCCGGGGCGTGATGTGATGGTGCAGGCGTGGTATCAGGGCGGGGTCTCGGTGTTCGACTTCACCGACCCCGGTCGTCCGTACGAGATCGCCTTCTTCGATCGCGGCCCGGTGAGTGCCACGCGGCGGAGCAGCGGCGGTCCCTGGTCGAGCTACTGGTACAATGGGGTCATCGTCAGCTCCGAGATCGCCCGCGGGCTCGACATTCTGGAGCTCACGCCGAGTGCCCATCTCACGCAGAACGAGATCGATGCGGCGAAGACCGTCCGCTTCGATCACTTCAACCCGCAGGGGCAGCAGCG
>CAYRLB010000152.1:0-4524 GCA_964424945.1 uncultured Gemmatimonas sp. | reverse complement strand
GCCCCTGCTTCGGCAGAAGCGCTAAACCGGGGGTCAGTTCTGGTATTGCCGGGCGCGATCTTCGTGACACAATGGTCGCCATGAACGGGAGTTTAACCGGCATTGGGATCGGCGCGATCGGTTGCGGCGGACGCTTGCAGCACATTCTACAGTTGCTGCTCGGTCAGGATCAGCGGCTCCGGCTTGCGGCGGCTTACGACCCGTTCCCGCCTTCCTTGGACGCACTCGCGGAGATCGCCGGCGACTCGTTTACGCGGCAAGACGACTGGCGCCGCGTTGTCGACGACCCGGCGGTGGACTGGGTAATGGTCGGCTCTCCGAACCGGTTCCATGCAGAGCACGCGATCGCTGCGCTCGAAGCGGGGAAAGACGTCTTCTGTGAAAAACCGCTCGCGACCGATCTTGACGACTGTCTGCGGGTTCGCGACGCCGTCGAGCGGAGCGGGCGCCGGTTCGTCTTTGGCTTGGTGCTGCGATACTCGCCTCATTACCAGCGGATTCGCACGCTCGTCGACGAGGGACGGATCGGCCAGCTCATCTCCTTCGAGTTCAACGAGACGTTGAGCTTTGACCACGGCGGCTACATCTTTGGCAACTGGCGACGCAACGCCGCCGAGGCAGGCTCGCACATCCTCGAGAAGGCTTGTCACGACCTCGACCTGGCGAACTGGATGGTCGGCAGCCTGCCCGCCCGCGTGGCAAGCTTCGGGGGGCGGCGCTACTTTGTCCCGGAGAACGCCGGCTTGGCGGAACAGATCGGGCTCGATGCCAAGGGGCGGCCAGCCTTCCAAGCCTGGCCCGACCCGCAGCGGATCAACCCGTTCAGCGGCGGGGCGGACATCCTGGACCACCAAGTCGTCATTCTGGAGTACGCCACTGGCGTCTGCGCCACCTTCCACACCAACGCCGCCACCGCACTCCCTGAGCGCCGCTTCTATTTGAGCGGAACCGAGGGCACGCTGCGCGCGGATGCGCGGACCGGCTGCATCACCCTCAAACGGATCGGCCACGATACGCAAGCGCAGGAGATCAACTCAGGGGTCACAGGCGGCCACGCCGGAGGGGATGAGGTCATGGTGGGCAGCCTTGCACAGACGATGCTCCGCGGCGCCGCGCCACTTGCGGGGATCCGGGAGGCTCTGCAGTCCGCGATTGTGGCCTTTGGCATCGATGAGGCGGTTGCCAGTGGGCGTGTGGTGGATCTGCGTCCACGATGGGATCAGGCGGACGTGAGTCGGTCCGCGTTCGACGACCCTGCGAATCTGGAGCTCATCGCTCCAGCTGCGGAAGCAGTCGCTGGATGAGTTGCAGTGGCGCAAGCCGCTCGTTCGCTAACAATCGCATTCAAGGAATATGTATGTCCCGACTTGCCGCCCCGCCCCATTTTTCGATGTCCACCGTCGTGGTGAGCGCCATTTTGGCGATCGCCATTCCGGCCGGGGTGGCTGAGGCGTCATCACGCCAGGTGAGTGATTTGGAGCAAATGCAGGCTGAGGTGGGGGGACGGGACCTCGGATCGGCGCGTTTGTGGAACGTGCCGGATGCGATCGAAGACGCTCCCTACACGGTCACGATTGACGGGGCGTCTGTGCCTCTCGAATCCGCTGGCAAGATCAACCCCGCGTATTACGTACGTTTTCAACTCAATAAGCCGCTGACACTTCAGGTCAAAGTGTCCCTGAAGGACGGCGACGCGTTGAACCTTCAACCTCTCCGCTATCGGGAGAGGCTTGAGGTCAACGATGGCTCCTTTACCCTCGATATCGACAGTCCCGGGCCACGCGTCGTAGCGATGGAATCCCGCGACGGGTCGCGCCATACGCCGCTGATTATTTTGGCGGAGGAACCCGGGGCATGGGATATTCCCGCACCGGCGGGGGAGTTTTACGATGTGACCAAGCTTGCGGGCAATGGCCCCCAATCGCCGATCACCGCGTCGCTGCAGGAAATTCTTGATGCCTGCGGCGCCGCGGATCAAGGCGGCACCGTGTATTTCGGGCCGGGTGTCTACTATACGGCCGGGCTCAACGTCCGCGACAACACGATGCTCTATCTGGCGCCCGGTGCCTTGCTCTATGCCGTGCCGGATCCAGCCGCATTCAGCGAAACGCGCCATTTGCTGTTTTTTGACGAGATATCAAACAGCGGGTTGGCGGGCTACGGGGTGATTGACGGAAACGGAGACATCGTCCGCGGGACCACGACGGACGTGTCCGTGGCACTCGTTCGGTTCCGCAAGTCCCAAGATATATATGTGCAGAATGTCACTCTCCGCAACGCCGCGGGGTGGAACACGCACATCATTGGCTGCGACCGGGTCAAGATCGACGGCGTTCGCGTGTTGGCGGACTGGGGCGTCCTGAACACCGACGGCATCGATCCCGACAGCTCATCCAATGTGCATATCACCAACACTTTTGTGAAGGCGGGAGACGACGCCTTCTGCGTCAAGACCACGAACTGGCGCGGCGTCAGGAGCGAAACGCGTGGGGTGGAAATCCGCGATTCGATGGTCATGTCGCTCAAATCGCCTCTGAAACTCGGCACCGAAAGCAAGGCCGATATCCGAGACGTCCTCTTTGAGAACATCGACGTCGTTCACTCGGCCCGCGGCATCGCCCTCTGGAAGCGTGATGGCCACGAGTACTCGAACATTGTCTTTCGCAACATCCGAATGGACGTCGCCGAGTTCGAAGGCGAGAAGATGAGCGGTGAGCCATTCCGGATCTCCATCCAGGACCGGCACGGCGGTGGCAACGTCCGTAACGTCTTGTTCGAAGATATCCAGGTGACCGCCCCATACCGCGCGGTCTTTACGGGTCGCGACGGCTGTGTGTTGAAGGACGTGACGTTTCGCAACATCGACTGGCACATCACCCCGGCCCGAATCAAGACCGACGCCGTCCCGCTGACCGCTGCCTGGGTCGTGGATCGGAAGAACGAGCTGTCGCTTGAAGGCAACCCGCTGATCGTGGTGCACCGGGCGGAGAACTTCGTGTTCGAGAACGTCACGATTGACTGGTCCAACGTTCAGGAAGGCCCGTGGGACCGCCTGGTCGATGAGAAGCGGAGCAGTCGCATTCTCTTGAACAACGTGGAACATCAACAGTACCCGTTTCAAGCAGAATAATTGGCCGTCATCCCGCGGGACGCCCGGCTCATCCCGGAAGCGGCCCGGACCCGTTGCACTGACCACGGAGCGATCATGAGAGGCATGTCCAGTCTTTTCCTCGGAGCAGTCGTCTGCACCATTGCGCTGGCTTCGTCAGCGGTGGCGGGGGCGCCTGATTCGGGCAAGACATGGCAGTTCGGCTCGGGGGAGGGCCGTGACGGCGACGGGTCATTTGTCCTGTCCAACAGTTCGCAAACCAACGGCCGTTGGAGCGTGGAAGAAAACGCCCTCCGTTTCCAGAATGAGCATGTCGCCGACGGCAGCGACGAGAACAACTTCACCGAGGCGGCCGCGGTGATCGACCTGGCGTCACACGGGTGGAAGCCGGGGCAGGACTTTTCCCTCACCCTGGACGTCGAACTGCGGGGGATCGGTGATTGGAACCGCATCGGCATCGTGGCGTTCGCGCCCGACATGACCGACCACAAATACGACGACACCGGCTTTTATCACGGCCAGCTCCGCGTCCAGGGCAACCGGGTTTACCACCTTCGTCTCAGCGATGGGTTTGCGGGGAACCGCCCCCTGGGCACGACGCCTGCTGCTTCGCCCATCGGGAACGGCAACTATCGCCTCGTGCTCAGTGGCGCTTACGACGAAGACGGCGCCCTCAACCTGACCGCTACCGCCCGGCGCGAGGGGAGCGACCTCCTGTTCGTGCAGACGCAGAGCATCAAGAAGCCGCTGGAGGGGACGCACTTCGGGTTCGGCGGGCGTTTCAAGGCTTACGGGAGCCGGCAGCCCGTCGCCGATTTCCGCAGCCTGAGCTACACCGCGGCTGCGGCCGAACCGCCGCCGGTCGCCGATGGCCCCGTGGAGGCTCAAGGCGAGTGGTCCTGGAAAGGTAAGAAGTTCCCCTTCCGCGTCAGGGTGCGGCAGTTGGACCCTGATTACAAAGCCCTCCCCACGGTGGCGTACCTGAACGGCCTGGACATCCCGCGGATCGGGACCGATCCCGACGACGCCATCACTTCGGATCTGCTCGAAGATGGTCTGGTGGTCGTGGAGCTACAGGCATCGGGCCTGACGTCCGAATCGCCCGAGATGGAGGAGGCGCTTCTGAAGTTCTACAAGGACCTCCCCGTCCTTGTTTCCGGCGCTTCGGGCGGCCAGGTTCTGGTCGACAACAGTTTCATCTACACGCTCCCGTCGGGGTACCGGCTCGCCCGCAACCTGCCCTACTGGAACATCGAGAAGCACGGCGTCCACGGCACGCTCAACCGCGTACTCGAAATCTACAACACCCGGGCCGTCAACGAGTACGGGGCCGCGCCGGTGGAGGCGGTTGAAGACATGCGGGGCCGAGACGGCGACCCGTTTGATTACAACCTCTACATCGACGTGATCTATCC
>CAYRLB010000151.1:0-4559 GCA_964424945.1 uncultured Gemmatimonas sp. | reverse complement strand
CCGAGGCTCTCCACGATGCGGCCGTCACGGGGCATCGTGCTCTCAGCGACGACGATACGATACGTCGGTGCATTCTTCCGCCCCATGCGACGGAGCCTGATCTTCAGTGCCATCGAATCTCCTGATCGATTGACGTGGCGTCCGGAGGCCGGGCATTGTGCCCGGGTCACCTCTTGTTCGGACGATCTAACCGGATAGCCGGGGCATGCTCCCCGAACCTATCCTACCTCAGCCCCGGAAGGGCATTCTGGGCATGCCCATCTTCGGCATCATCCCTCCGATGCCCTTCATCTTCTTCATCAGCTTCTGCATGTCCTTGAACTGATCGACCAGCCGGTTGATCTCCTGGACCGGTCGACCCGAACCACGGGAGATGCGCGCCCTTCGCGAGCCGTTCAGCAGCTCAGGCTTCTTTCGCTCCTGCGCCGTCATCGAAAGGATGATCGCTTCGATGTGCTTCAGGCGCTGAGGGTCAACCTTGATGTTCTTCATCATCTTGTTGTTGACCCCTGGAAGCATCTTCAGGAGGTTCTCGAGCGGCCCCAGATTCTGCATCTGGCGCATCGCGATGAGGAAGTCGTCCAGGTCGAAGCGACCACTCCCCATCACCTTCCGCTCGAGCTTCGCCGCCTCTTCCTGGTCGAACGCGGCCTGCGCCCTCTCGACGAGGCCAACGACGTCGCCCTTCTGGAGGATTCGGCCCGCGAGGCGCTCCGGATGGAACTCCTCCAGACCATCCAGCTTTTCACCAACGCCGAGGAACTTGATCGGCTTGTTGGTGACGCCATAGATGGAGAGCGCCGCGCCGCCTCGGGCATCGCCATCCATCTTCGTGAGGACGACGCCGGTGATATCGAGCGCGGCGTTGAAGCCATCGGCGATGGTCACTGCCTCCTGGCCCGTCATGCCATCGGCGACGAAGAGGATCTCGGTCGGCTGGATCGCGGCACGAAGCCGCTTCAGCTCGTCCATGAGATCCTCGTCGATCTGCAGGCGGCCCGCCGTATCGACGATGAGCACGCGATCGCGCTCGCGTCGGGAAAGCTCCAGCGCCCGCTTCGCGATCCCGACCACGTCCTGACTGCCCGGCTCCGCATAGACCGGCACCCCGACCTGCTCGCCCAGCGTCTGAAGCTGGTCGACGGCCGCAGGACGATAGACGTCACAGGCGACCAGACGGGTCTGGCGCATCTCCCGCTTCATCTTGCGGGCGAGCTTGCCAGCCGTGGTCGTCTTACCTGAACCCTGCAGGCCGACCATCATGATGACCGTCGGCGGCACGGACGCGATCTCGAGGCCCGCCTTCCGCTCGCCGAGCATCGCGGTCAGCTCCTCGTGAACGATCTTCACGATCTGCTGGCCCGGCGAAACCGCCTTCAGGACGCGCTCCCCAAGCGCCTTCTCCTCGACGCGCTTCAGGAAGTCCTTCGTCACCTGATAGTTGACGTCGGCCTCGAGCAGCACACGACGAATCTCCCGCAGCCCCTCGCGAATCATGGGCTCGGTAAGGACTCCCCGCTGCCTCAGCCCGGAGAGTACTTCGTCTAGCTTGTCGGTCAGCTGGTCGAACACAGCAGATGCGCGCGGTTGACAGCAGGCGGCGTCAGGAGACGCAAAGCCTGTGAATATATCTCCGCTTCAGGGGAGGAACAAGTCCACATTCCCGTCCATGCGTCAACGGCGGACGGAAATGTCCCCTGCGTGGGAGGAGGGCGTCCGATCGGCATGATACTTCGCCGGGTCGACCTCATCATCCGCCGGAGATCCAGGGGATGAACAACATTTTCGGCAAATTGCACACATCTTTGCAGAGTCCCCCTGGATATCGCTGCTCCGGAAAACTTTAGAAACTGCGCAAACCACTTCTTGGCAAAGGGTTGCGCAGACACGGCACCTCGGAATACGAATTGCCCCTTCCGCGCCCGTCTGTTGCGGGATCGTAGTTCATCGGGGTATCGCCGGGGAGAGTGATTTTTGGGGTGTGATTCGTCGTGCAGGCGCCGGGCAGTTCGTCGGGCCGCCAACGGGTTCTCGGTCATCGAGCTGCTGACGGTGCTGACGGTCGTCGGCGTCGCGGCGACGATCGCGGGTCCGCGACTCGACTTCGAGCGCTACGCCGTGAATTCGGCAGCGAGGGGCGTCGCTGCCCAGCTTCTTCGCGCCCAGCGGGAGGCTGTTCAGGAGCAACACCTGGTGGTGATCGGCTTCGATGTCGAGGCTGGGCGGCTTCGTATCCACAGCGACCTGAATGGCGACCTGGTCATCGATCCTGACGAGCCGCTCCGGTACAAGAAGATCGGAGCGGGGATCCGGCTTTCCCGCGGCTTCGCGCCGCCGATGTTCTCAACTCCTGACGCGGTCACGTTCCGCTTCAGGCAGGGCGGTCTTCCGGCGCTGACCTTTCAGCGAAACGGCAGCGTCAGCGAGGAGGGAGGATTCTATCTCACGAGCGCCCGGGGAGCGGAGAGCAGCGCCTATGCAGCGGACGCCCGCGCTGTTTCGGTGCAGCGATCGACAGGGCGGCTGCGGTGGTTCAGCTATCGAGGCGACGGGTGGGAGGAGCGGTACTGATGGGCGGCTCCCGCAGCGGCTTCACCCTCATCGAGGTCCTTGTGGCGATGGCGCTGCTCGGCTTCGCCATGCTGGGGGCGCAGGCGGTTGTAACGGATCGGCTCGCCCGGAATGTCGGGCGGGTGGACTACCGGGTCACCGCGCGGCAACTGGTCGAAGACCGTCTTCAGCAGGTTCAGACGGAGCCCCGCTACAACGACCTCGTCGCCCTCTTCCATGGAAATGAGAGCGTAATACCCACGGCCGACGGGTTCACGCGGCGCACGATCGTCGATCGACGCGTCGACCTGACGGTCGTGACGGTACGCGTCATCTCCCCCACCCTTGCCGACACCCTCGCCGGGACAGCGGTCGTGGGGATGCCATGAAGAAGCGGACGAGCCGGGGCGAGAGCGGCTTCACCCTCGTCGAACTGATGGTCGGGATGGTCCTGATCGGTATCGTCGTGACCGGGGCGCTCCGTTTCGCACGGCAGCAGGAAATGGCGTTTGCGGCGGGTACCCACCGGATGGACTCCCTGCAGACCCATCGTTTCGCGACCGAGATTCTCGAGCGGAATCTGCGGATCGCGGGAACCAATGCGGCGCCGGACCAGCCCTTCATCGTCTATGCGGACAGCTCGACCCTGGCCATCAACGGGGATTATACGAGCAACGACCCGTCGGATGTGTTCGCCGTCTATATCGATCCCGGCGCCCCCGATTCCGAGGTCGGAGCGCTGACACGGGCGCGGCGGACGACAATCCCTCAGTCCAACTTCGTCTACCCTGACAGCTCTTACTGGAATGGCCCGGTGAACAGCTCTGCGGAGACGATCACCTTCTACTTCGCCCGCGACACCAAAACGCCCGATCCGAACGACTACGTCCTCTATCGCAAGGTGAATGACCTGGCGGCTGAGGCAGTCGCCCGTGGCATCCGGAAGGTCGCCGGGACGCCCTTCTTCGCCTATCAGGAGGTCATCGGCGGTGACACCATCGTTCCGCGGGCGCAGTGGGTTCCGCGGGGGTCGCTTCCGCTTCGTCATCAGGTCGCACGCCACCTCGCCGCGGCCGACACGGGTGCGGCGGCCAGAATCGACCGGATCCGGGCTGTCCGCGTCACCTTCACCTCCGTTGCAGGATCAGGGGAGGACGAGCAGTCGACGACGATCAGTCGCATCATCGGGATGCCGAACGCCGGCCAGCGCACCCTGCGCACGTGCGGTGAAGAGCCGATCTTCAGCTCGAGCGTGGCTGCGGGTCAGGACATCAATGGCGTGACGCTGAGCTGGTCGCAGTCGTTCGATGAGGGATCCGGGGAGAAGGATATCGTCCGATACGCGATCTTCAGGCGCGAGCCACCCGCGACGATCTGGGGCGAGCCGTACTTCAGCATCCCGGCCGGCGAGTCGAGCTATACCTATACGGACAGCGAGGTTGCAGCAGGATCGACGTATCAGTATGCGATCGCCGCGCAGGACTGCACCCCGTCGATGTCGCCGATGCGCCTCTCCCCTCCCGTCCTCATCGCTCCGTAATCATGATGATCTCGAGGCCGCTCGATAACGCCCGGGGCTTTGCGCTGCTCCTCGTCCTCCTCCTGTCGATGATTGTCGGGGCGCTGGCACTCTCCGCGGTAGCCGTGTTCGGCAACGCATCGCTGATCAATGTCCATGCAGAGACGCAGGCGGAGATGGAGGCGATCGCCATTGCGGGCACCGAACTGGGACGCGCCCTCGTGAATCGCACGCCGGCACTCTACCCCGACTCCGGCTTCGTCGAGCTTCCGGCAGAGCGGCTGACGCTGACCGACGCCGAAGGACGCCCCCTTACCGGGTATACGCGAAGGATCTACGCTGGGCCGACCGGGGTCGCGACGGGCCAGTTCGGCGTCTTCGGGAGCATCGTCTCCATCGTTGAGGATGGCCGAGGCAACAGGACGATCTTCCGGCGGGAGATGGTGCAGGAGAGCTTCGCGAAATTCGCCTACTTCACCGATCACGAGAC
>CAYRLB010000150.1:3171-4578 GCA_964424945.1 uncultured Gemmatimonas sp. | reverse complement strand
GTGCCAGTAGCAGATGGCGAAGCGCAGCTGCTCCTCCATCGTCTTGCCGAGCACCTTGCGTTGCGGATCGTAGAAGCGGAAAGCGTAAGGGTTTCGCGAATCCGGCCCCTCGTAGCGCGCGGGTTCGCTGATCGGAAAGAAGGACTCCGGGGACGTGCTCATGCGGTTTCCTTTCAGGATTCAGGCTCCGGGACGGATGTCGCGAAGCGCAGGGTAGAGCTCACGCCAGCTCGAATGGGCATCTCGGAAAGCGTCGACGAAAGTGCGTTCGGGGTCGATCGTCTCGCGGATGGCCGGCGGGGTGCAGACCTCGATCGGATCGGCGCCGGTTGCCGCGATCAGGCCGAGTCGCGCCGCACCGAAAGCGGCGCCGAAATCGCCATCGGCGGGAACGTCGATCGGTGCCTCGAGACACGTCGCGAGCAGACGCAGCCAGTAGCGGGAGCGCGAGCCTCCCCCCACCGCCGTCGCCCGCGTCACGCCGCCCAGCACATCCCGGGAATCGGCGAAGGCGAACGCCACCCCCTCCAGCACAGCCTGCGTCAGCACAGTAACGTCGGTGCCATGGCCGATGCCCACGAACGCCCCCCGGATTGCCGCGTCGTCGTGTGGTGTGCGCTCCCCCGACAGATAGGGGAGGAAGGCGGTCGGGGCAGGAGGCCGAAGCTCAGAGCCTAGCGCCGAAGTCAGCGCGTCGGCCGACCGCCCGGTCACCATCGCCAGCCATTCGAGCGACGCCGTCGCCGCGAGGATGACCCCCATCTGGTGCCATGTGCCGGGAATGGCATGACAGAAGGTGTGGACGGCTCGGTCCGCGTTCGGCGAATACGCCTCGGACGAGGTGAACAGCACGCCGGATGTACCGAGCGAAACGAAGGCGCTCCCGGGCGGAACCGTTCCGACGCCGCATGCCGAAGCTGCGTTGTCCCCCGCGCCACCCCCCACCACAACCCTTTGCGCAGCGATCCCCCAGCGACTCCGGAGCGCATCGCGCAGGGAGCCGGAAACATCGGTTCCTTCAACGAGGGCCGGCATGTGGTCGAGGCCGAGGCCGGTCGCTTCCAGCAGCTCGGGCGACCAGCGCCGCGACCCGGTGTCCAGCCAGGAGGTGCCGGCGGAGTCGGACATCTCGGAGACGTGCTCGCCGGTCAGCCACAGCCTTACATAGTCTTTCGGCAGCAGCACCTTGGCCGCTCGCCGGAAGAGATCCGGCTCATGCCGCGCCATCCAGACGAGTTTGGGCGCGGTGAAGCCCGGAAAAACGATGTTTCCGGTGATCGCTCTGAACTTCGGATCACCATCCAGCTCGGCCGCTTCGAGCGCAGCGCGCCCGTCGTTCCAGAGGATGGATGGCCGCAACGGGATGTCGGAGGCGTCGAGAACCGTCGCCCCGTGCATCTGGCCGGA
>CAYRLB010000150.1:0-3071 GCA_964424945.1 uncultured Gemmatimonas sp. | reverse complement strand
GTTCGGGAGGGGCTGGAGGGAGTGTGAGCGGCCCGTGGAAAGATGGGCCCGGTGCCCGAACGGGCGGGTCGGAGAATGGCGAAAAGGTCGGGCTCGCGCAATCTCAGCGGGGCCTGACCGATCATAATCGACCGCCATCGCGCGCGCCCCTGCCATCACCCTGCGATCGGGGGCAGCGTCACCTCGGTCGGCGCAGGGGTCAGGCCCAGAAGATACTGTCGTTCCAGGTCATATCCGCCGCCATGAACGATCCCTACCCCATTGGCGATCGCCAGCTTTCTTCGCCGGACATCTTCCACGTACTGGGCCCGTGAGGCCTCCGCACGCCGATTCGAGATGATTCTAAGACGAGCAACTTCGACCTCTTCCCGTGACAGGCGGCCGGGGATCCGCCCGAAGTCCGTCATGATCAGCTGGCGGGTGTCGCTGCCGATGCTGCCATTCTGGACCACGATATCGAACATCAGCGTGAGTGCGCGTTCCGACCATACGCCATACTCAGCGCACATCCGACGGGCCTTCGCGAAGCGATCACCGGCACCCTCGAGCTGCAGCTTCTGGCACTCCGCGGTTGCGCCGAGCGCTCTGAATCGGGCGCGCCATGGCTCGGCAAGGGTGCGGCGGTTCGCCGTCTGATGCCGACGCGCCCATGCGAGCTGATCCGCGTTCGGTCGGTTGAGGACATCCCGAAGTTCGGCGTAACCCTCCCCGAATGCCGCAGCAACCACCGCAGGATGCAAGGCGATGAGCTTTCGCAGAAGGGGCTGCAGCGTGTTCTGCCCGAAATTCCACTGCAGGGCGCCGAAGCTTATGCCCTGCCCGTCGAAATCCCCTGCCACCCCGGAGAAGCAGTCGGGCGGGCCGACACTCGTTTCAAAGGCTGCGGTAAGGGAGAGACAGCGATAGTCGGCGGGCTTCCCGCGCACAGCGAGAGCCTTCGGGCTCGGCTCCGCCAGCACCATGCGGGTCGTCAGGGCATCGGCAACGCCTGTGGCGGCCAGCCCCTTCTTCGTCTGGTAGAGGCGTACCGCGGCTTCGAGTGTCGGCCCGAAAATGTCATCGAGTACGCCTCCGTAGAGGCCGAGCTCCTGCAGGGCGATTTCGAGGCGGGTAATGTCCAGGCCCCGATCTCCACGTTTGTAGTCTGTCATCCGACGCTCCAGCGTTAGGAGGCGGGAGGATCCTGACGAGGGAACCGTCAGGGCGGAAGCTGAGGGAAGCGGAAGGATTTCACTGAAGTATCGGGTCGAACCGGTCGTCGCGGCAAGATGTCTGCACATCCTGACGAGTCGGGTTGAAGCCATGTCAAAACAGTCGTACAAGAGGGCGATTGAATGCAAAATTCCTGATGGCGCCCCCGCTGGCTACATGCTACAATCGATGGGTTGCGTCCGGTTTGCAGTGGACGCAAGGAACAACAACAGCTAATCCAATTTTTTGTAAAACATGTCAACGATATCGGCTCGTAGCGGTAGGAGTTCGCAAGGTGACCCCGCGTCCGCGGGGCTTGAGATCCATGGCTTGAAGGGGAGTGGCGCCCAGCACTGGCAGCTTTCCGCCGCCGAGCTCGTCGAGCAGGCGATTCGGAACAACGAGGGGATTCTCGTGGAGGGCGGAGCGTTCAACGCAGTCACGACGCCTCACACGGGGCGTTCCCCGAATGACAAGTTCATCGTCCGGGATTCGACCGAGGGTGACATCTGGTGGGGCCCTGTCAACAAAGCGGTCGAAGCTGCGCAGTACGATTCGCTAAGGGCGGACCTGGTTGCCTCACTCGAAGGGCAGGATCTGTACATCCGCGACATGTGGGCGGGCGCAGATCCGGCGTATCGGATCGGGGTCCGGCTGGTTACGCCGAGCGCGTGGCACAACCACTTCGCATACAACATGTTCCGGCGGCCCGAGGAGGGCGAGGTCGTACCCTCAGAGGGATCGTTCACGATTCTGCACGATCCACTCTTCGAGGCGGATCCGGCGCGTCACGGCACCCGCTCAACGACGTTCATCATCCTGAACCTCGACCGCCGCGAGGTCCTGATCGGCGGTACCCGCTACGCCGGGGAGATCAAGAAGTCCATCTTCTCGCTGATGAACTACCTGCTCCCCAGACGCGGCATCCTCTCTATGCATTGCTCCGCGAATGTCGGGGCGGCGGGCGATGTGGCGATCTTCTTCGGTCTTTCCGGGACCGGCAAGACGACGCTCTCGGCCGACCCCACCCGTCAGCTCATCGGGGACGACGAGCATGGCTGGAGCGATGACGGGGTCTTCAACATCGAAGGGGGCTGCTACGCGAAGGTCATCAATCTTTCCGCGGAGCGGGAGCCGGAGATTTTCGCAGCGACCCAGCGCTTCGGGACGATCCTCGAGAACGTCGTGATGCTCGATGACCGTCATGTGGATTTCGACTCGTCGGAGATCACGGAGAACACGCGGGCCTCGTATCCGCTCCATTTCATCCCGAACTACGTGCCCGAGGGCAGGGCGGGGCATCCGAAGAACATCATCTTCCTGACAGCGGATGCCTACGGGGTCCTTCCTCCGATCTCCAGGCTGACACCGGAACAGGCGATGTTCCACTTCCTTTCGGGGTACACCGCGAAGCTTGCCGGTACGGAACGCGGGGTCACCGAGCCGAAGGCCGCATTCTCGGCATGCTTCGGTGCGCCCTTCCTGCCGCTGCATCCGATCGTGTATGCGGAGATGCTCGGCGAGCGGATCCGCCGTCATGATGTGCGGGTCTGGCTGGTGAACACCGGGTGGACGGCGGGGCCGTACGGCACCGGGCGCCGGATGGATCTTCGGCATACCCGCGCGATGGTCAACGCGGCGCTGGAAGGGCGACTGGACGATACACCGGTCGAGGTGGAGCCGGTCTTCGGGCTCGCCATCCCGACGAGCGTCGAGGGTGTCCCGGAGGGTGTGCTGCGGCCGCGCGATACCTGGAGCGACCCTGCCGCCTACGATGCGCAGGCAGAAACGCTCGCTGCGATGTTCAGGGAGAACTTCGCAAACTTCGCAGACCAGGTGCCGGACGCGGTCCGGTCCGCGGGTCCGCGCTGATGATGCCG
>CAYRLB010000149.1:0-4727 GCA_964424945.1 uncultured Gemmatimonas sp. | reverse complement strand
TCGGGCGGCCGTTTCCGAACACGTCGTGGCAACTTAACAGTCTGCGTCATTGCGCTCCCGTGCTTCCGGGCGGCTCGTCGCGTGGTACGCCGGGTAGCGGGCGGCGAGTCAGGATCGCGTCTTCCGTAGCTCAGTTCGGTCCTGTTCCTGAACGCTCGCACCGGGCACGGGCAGCCTGAAGGTTTGCCTGTCTCGCCTAACCCTGGCGTTCGACGCGCTATGTCAGCAATCGTGCTCCCGCTTGCAAACCTTTCACCCGAAAACGACAGCGAGTGTACGCAACCTGTCTGTTCTGCAAGGGACCTCTGGGGCGCAACGAGGCGATCGAAAATTTTCAGGTCGGTCGGCGACTCGCGTACGAGGCAACGCGAGGGCGTCTCTGGGTGATTTGCGAGCGATGTGAGCGCTGGAACCTGACGCCGCTCGAATCACGCTGGGAGGCAATCGACGAGGCCGAGCGCGCATATCGCCGATCACGACTCCGGGTTGCGACCGACAACATAGGGCTCGCGCGTCTGCCGGAAGGGCTCGAGCTCGTGCGCGTTGGCAAATCGCCGCGGCTGGAGCTCGCGACCTGGCGCTACGGAGATCAGTTCGGTCGAAGGAGGCGCAAATACATTGCGGTAAGCGCCCTGGGAATCGCTATCCCGAGCCTCCAATGGATACCGGTGGCGGGGCCTTTCGCGCTGGTGCCAGTGTTGATCGTGATGGGGCATACGTTCCACACTCTACGGCTGGCACGCCTGGCTGGCCGTGTTCCGAGAGTCGTGGTGCGAGACGATGAGGGTACCACCCTCGCGCTCACCGCGCGTGACATTGGCGCGACGCAGCTGCGTCGCGACGAATCCGAGCACGGCTGGTCGATCGCGGTTGAACACAAGGAACAACCTCTACAAGGTAGCTACCGCCGCACGCGAAGGGCGATTCTCCGCGGCGACGAGGCCAAGCGAGCGCTCGCTTCGCTCATCCCGCACATCAACCGCGACGGGGGAAGCGGACGTCGCGTCCGTGAGGCCCTCGACATCATTGGTACGACTACGGACGCGCGTGAGCTGGTGCAGTCGACCGCGCTGCTCCAGACCAACAAGGTCGCCCCGAACTACCTCCGGAAGCTTCCCGTAGCCATGCGACTCGCTCTCGAAATGGCATTGCATGAGGAGGACGAACGTCGGGCGATGGAGGGCGAGCTTTCGCGCCTCGAGGACCAATGGCGTGAGGCGGAGGAGATCGCGACTATTGCCGACTCGCTGCTCGTTCCCGAGGAGATCGAGATGCGACTCGGTGCCATTCGGGAGCGGCTTGGTATCGGACCGCCCTGAGAATTGGCGCGAACACACCGGGTCCCAGTGCGCCATGGCCTTCCGGGATCAACATGCCAGGCAGTGAGGCTGAAATCCGGTCCGAACAACGGCTTGCAGCGGATCACCGGGCCCAGCATTTCGCGGGCTTCAGCTTCGGCGAGGCCGCTGAAGCCGACCGTTAGGCTGTAACGCAGACTCAAACGGATGCAGAGCGGAAGCTGATCGGGTCGCATGAATTCTGGTTGGTTGGGCAACTTCAACTCCGGCGAACCGCGACAGGCCAACTGGAGGAGTATTCCCATAAGTTCGATTCGTCGGTCCAAACCAATACCCATGCGGAGGGCCCATTCTGCTCATTTTCGCTGCCACACGCCCCGCGAGCAGCCGGCGTATACGCGGTTGAAGTGGCCGGCGAGTTGAAATACGTAGGGGAATGCGAAAACCTTGCAAGCCGATTCAGTTCTACTGGATACGGGCAGATTGCTCCCCGGAACTGTCATAGCGACGGTCAGAGCACCAACTGTAAGCTGAACTCCCGCATCCTTGCCGCGGCAAAAGAGGGTCGATCTACCGCGGTGTGGTTCCATCCAACGGCAGACTACAAAGCGGTCGAGAAGGTCATAATCGACTCTCTTTCGCCGCCTTGGAACGGCCGAGAACGAGTCGTAAGGCCGCAAGCGCCGCATCCTCTTCAGACACAGCGGGCGAGCCGCCCCAAACCCGCAGCGGCGGACGGCCGAGGTCGCCCCCCGACCACAGCTGATTTCAAGTTGGCTATAGCACGATTGCTCCAGGAGGCGTCGAGAGAGGGAAGAACTGCTGTTTCGATCCAAGCAGGGGAGCTACATAGACTTGTTGGAGGTTACCCTCAACCCCACAATCGAATGCCGATGTGCTGCGCGGCGATGCGTGCATCGATGACGGCGGGCGACCGGTTTGTTCAGCAGCCGCCGAAGGGCAACGGAGCAAGTCTTACGATCGAATACCGAATCTCGGGGCGGGACTGACCACTGCCTGACACTGGCTTGCAGCGGACGAGCGCCAAGCATCTTCTTCGAAACCGGCGCCGGCGATGCGCTGGCCGCTGAAGCCCACCGTTAGCGCTCATCGGCCTTTATTTGCAGCCGGCTATCGAAGGTATCTGGTACCCCTAGGTGTTACGGTCAAAATAAAGATCCTTCCGGAGTGGTTGACCAGCGAAGTGAGAATGCTCCGACAGCTGAGCATCGTGGTCTCACCGCCATGGCTGCGCCGCGTGTGCGCATGGCTTTGGAGAAATTAAGGGCAGAAGCACAGGAAGGCGACGAAGTGTAGGCGTTCGAAACCCCTCGAATACATGGAAGAAGCTCGGTCGACACAGCGGGTATGCAATCGGTCCGGAAAGGGAAGGGTTATCAAGAGCGACGTGGTTACGAAGGCTTGCCCCTTCCTGCCATGCATCGTGGGCCTGCATGGCGCCGCCGGGCCCCGATCATGACCATACCCGCAAAAGAAGCATCGCCGCAGATGGTGAGATCCCGGTGGAACGATGGCTTGCAGCGGGCGCGCGTCAGGCATCCAGGGATCGACCATCCAGGATGCGAACATTGACTCCAACGGGTCAGATTCGCTTCTTGTGATAGCCCGGCTCGTTATCCCACCCACTCACACGAGACCATCGATCCATGAAGATAGCCCGATCGGGAGTACCGCCGTTCAGGGCGTTTGCTGGCTGTGTTCGCGCGAGGGGCGCGGTCGTGGTGGCTCTACATCTTCAGGGGGATGCCTCATGATCTTGCTCAAATCATCGCACCTGGCCTCTCGGGTGGCTCGCTCACTGCTCATCGGAGCAGGCGCATGGATCGCCTTCGGCGCGACCGCGTCCGCCGTCTCCGGACAAGTTGCTGGGGGGAATGGCGCCGGTCCCGAGGGCGGCGTTGGGAGCAGGCCGATGGACGCAGCCGGCGTGGACTGGCTCGCGGACCTTCGTGCCCCGCTCAACGGACTGACGCCGGTGACCGACGCGATGCTCCGCGACCCTGCACCCGGCGACTGGCTGATGTGGCGGCGGACCTATAACGGCTGGGGCCACAGCCCACTCGACGAAATCAATCGCGAGAACGTGAGCAACCTCAGGGTCGCCTGGACGTGGGGCATGAATTCGACCGGATACACCGAGTTCACGCCGCTCGTGCATGACGGAGTCCTGTTCCTGTGGAACTACGGCGAGAAGATCCAGGCGCTCGACGCCACGAGCGGCAACCTGCTCTGGGAATACACCCATCCGGTGCCGGAGGACTTCGTCCGTGAGACGTTCTACCGGACAAAGCGGGCGCTCGCGATCGGCGGCAACAAGCTGATCTTCCCGACTGTCGATATGCACATCGTCGCGCTCGACGTGAAGACCGGCGAGCCGATCTGGGACATATCGACCGATTCCGTAACCCCCCAGGGCATGCACGAGGTCGGTGCGCAGCGCGTCTACAACGGTGGTCCGCTCGTCGTCAATGGCAAGGTTATAATGGGAGCGAGCGGCTGCGCACCGGGAGGCGCCCCCACGTCCATCGGCTGCTTCATTACCGGGCACGATCTGGAAACCGGCCGGGAGCTGTGGCGGTTCAACACCATCGCGCAGCCGGGCGAGCCCGGCGGGGACACCTGGAACAACCTTCCGGCAGACCAGCGGTGGGGAGGCTCCGTCTGGACGCCGCCGAGCTACGATCCAGAGCTGAACCTGCTCTTCGTCGGAACCGGATCGCCGTACCCCTGGTCGTCCATCCAGCGCGGCACCTACAACCCCGAGGGCGGGGGACACCACGGCGACATCCTGTACACCAGTTCGACCCTCGCAATCAATCCGGACACGGGCGAGCTCGTCTGGCATTACTCGCATCTGCCGAACGATACCTTCGATCAGGACTACGCCTTCGAGCGCGTCATAGTTGAGATCGAGTGGCAGGGCCAGCCACGCAAGGCGGTGATGACGGCGGGAAAGCCGGCGGTGATCGAAGTGCTGGATGCGGCGACCGGCGAGTTCCTCTACGCGAAAGATCCCGGGGCGCAGAACATCTTCACGTTCGATGCGGTCACCGGCGTGAAGACCCTGCTCGAGCCGGGGCCGCCGGAGGGAATCCGCCGCTGCCCGAACAACAACGGCGCCCGGAACTACCTGGCCGGGGCATACAGTCCATCGACCAACCTGTACTACCTCTCGGTGAACGACGTCTGCACGGGCAGGGGCGGCGAGACGCCGGACCGGATGATCGGCATGAACGTCGATACCGGGGAGTTCGAGGTTGATCAGGCAGCGAGAGTCGTACAGTCGTCCGCCAAGCTGACGACCGCCGGCGGGCTTCTGTTCTCCGGTGCGGCCGATCGCTACTTCCGCGCGTTCGACGATCGGGATGGCACGCTGCTGTGGGAGACTCGGCTGCAGGACGTGCCGAA
>CAYRLB010000148.1:0-4826 GCA_964424945.1 uncultured Gemmatimonas sp. | reverse complement strand
CACTTCGGGCGTCCGAAGGGGAAGGTCGTCCCGGAGATGTCGGTTCGTCCTGCGGCGGTGCGTCTCGCGGAGCTGCTCGGCAGACCCGTCTCGTTCGTCGAAGCCACTACCGGAGATGCGGCCAGCCAGGCGATCGATGGGTTGTCGCCCGGAGATGTGCTTCTCCTCGAGAACTCCCGCTTCGATCCGCGCGAGGAAAAGAACGATCCGGAGATGGCAGAGGAGATCGCGCAGCTGGCTGACATTTTCGTCAATGATGCTTTCGGAGCGGCGCACCGTGCGCACGCCTCCACGGCTGGCGCGATCGAAAGGATACGAGCGCGAGGTGGCCTCGCAGTAGCGGGTCTGCTCATGAAGAGGGAGCTCGATTATCTCGGCGCGGCGCTGAACGAACCCGCGCGGCCCTTCGTCGCCGTCCTCGGTGGCGCCAAGATCTCCGGCAAGATTGACGTGATCGATGCGCTCCTCCCCAAGACCGACCGTCTGATCATCGGCGGAGCGATGGCGAACACCTTCTTCAAGGCCCGGGGCGCCGAAACGGGTGCATCGCTCGTCGAGGATGACCGCATCGAACTCGCTGCGAAGCTGTTGGAGCGGGCGGGTGACAAGCTCGTCCTCCCGACGGATGTCATCGTAGCTCGGAAGATGGAATCCGGAACGGAGACGCGGGCCGTCTCGGTGACCGCCATTCCTGAAGGGTGGATGGCCCTCGACATCGGGCCGGAGACGGTCGCACGGTACCGCGCGATCCTCTCTTCTGCCCGCACCATCCTCTGGAACGGACCGATGGGCGTCGCCGAGATCGCGGAGTTCAGATCGGGGACGGAAGGGGTGGCCCACGCCCTCGTCGAAGCGACGAAGGCCGGCGCGGTGACCATCGTCGGCGGCGGCGATTCTGCGGCAGCGCTGCACGATCTCGGTCTTGAGGATCAGGTGTCGCATGTTTCGACCGGGGGCGGCGCATCTCTCGAGTTCCTGGAAGGGAAGCCACTTCCAGGCGTCGAACTCCTGACGGACAGTATCAACGGGACACGATGAACTTCGATCTGCCGATATTCGCCGGAAACTGGAAGTTGAACCACGGCATCGCCGAGACGCAGGCCTTCTTCGAGGAGTTCCTCAGCCGCGTCCCGGCCGACCATCCTGGTACCATCGTCATCTGCCCGCCGGCCCTTGCCCTCACGACGGCGGCTGCAGCGGTCCGCAGCCGGTCGGACGTCCTGCTCGGCGTCCAGAATATCCATTGGGAGCCGTCCGGCGCGTTTACCGGCGAAATCTCCGCTCCGCTCGCGAAGGAGGCAGGCGCCGGGCTGGTTCTCGCGGGCCACAGCGAACGACGCCATCTCTTCGGCGAGCGTGACGAGGAAACCGGCAGGAAGGTTGCCGCCGCGCTCGAAGCCGGCCTCATCGCCGTTCTGTGTGTCGGCGAAACGCTCGAGGAGCGGGAGGCGGGGCGCGCCTTCGAGATGGTGGAGCGGCAGCTCCTGGCCGGCATCGAGAGCGTGGATGACTCGCAGCTCGAGCGGTTGATCATCGCGTACGAACCGGTGTGGGCGATCGGAACCGGAAAGACGGCTTCCCCCTCCGACGCTTCGGAGATGCACGAGAAGATCCGGGCCGCGCTGGATGCCCGCTGGGGCGCTGCCGGTGCCTCGATCCCCATCCTGTACGGAGGAAGTGTGAATGGCGGGAATGCCGAACAGCTTCTCGCCGCGCCCGACGTCGATGGGCTCCTGATCGGCGGCGCCAGCCTCGATGCCGCGGGTTTCGCCGGCATCTGCGCTGCAGGGGGTTGATTTATCGGGTTTTTCCGGGTAGAATCGTTCCCTTCCCGGCATAGAAAAATCTCTGGAATCTGCTTACGTGTATACTTTCCTGCTGATCGTCCTTCTTCTGGACGCGGTGCTGCTGATGGCGGTCGTCCTCCTGCAGGCCGGCAAAGGGGGCGGGCTCGCGGCGATGGGCGCTGCCGGTGCCGGGTCCGATACGCTCTTCGGAAGCCGCCAGGCCACGACGCTGCTGACGAAGACGACGTGGTGGACGGGCGGGATCTTCCTGGCGCTCTGCTTCATGCTCTCGGTTCTGGCCGCCAGGTCGACGGCCCCGGCTTCGATTCTCCAGTCGGTTACGCCTCCTGCTGCGCCCGCGCCGGCTTCGTCACCCGCACTGCCGGGAGCGCTTCCATCCGAGGAACCCGGTGCCGCTGGCGAGGCCGCACCTGCTCCGGCGGCCGCCGATCCAGAGGCTGCGCCAGCCGTGGAATAAACCGGCTGACCGGTATTCACGACTCGGTGACGGACTGCCCGCCGCCCCATCTACGGGGCGGCGGGCAGTCTCTTTAAGCGCCCATGGCCACCATCCTCAGCCGGAATGCTAATTGCATATTTCCGCGCCGCGTGAGCCCTGAATGCCCGGGGTTCGGAATCCCTGAGTCGGTCCCGTCGCCGACCTTTCCAATGTGCACGTTCCGGAGGTGGTGCAAGTGGCTCTGATCAAGAGTTCGTCCCGCGCCCTGCAGCGTCAGGTGGACCTCACCACCGCAGTCGCACAGGAGCGCCTGCTCGCGACCCACGTCCGCCACGTGCTTGCGATGGTCGACCTGGTGGCCGACAAGCTGCCCTTCGACGACGCTCTGGACATCTATGTCCGGATCCTCAGGCTGTCCGCCGAGCAGGCCCGGAATATCGGTAGCCGGGCGCTGGCCGAGTTGGGGAGACGCGAGCGTTCGGGTGGGGCGCCGGTCTATCCCGACGCCTCGACCGCGCTCGCCGAGAGCCCCGTAAAGGAAGAGGATTCGACGGATGCGGCCGCGCATGGCAGATCCGACGCGCTCTTCTCACGCCTGCGGAAGCGCGTACAGGGTCGGGTGCAGGAGGACCTTCGGTACCGTATCAATCTCGCGGCCGCGCGCACCGAGGACGATCTCCTTCTGACGCACATCGAGAATGCGCTGCTCTTCGTGAAAGCGCTGGATGACGAGCTGAATGAAGCGGAGGCCATCGAACTGTACCTGGAGACGCTCATGCTCCCCGAAGGTGCCGCAGATGTCATCTACCACCGTGCGTTGCGTCAGATTGCAGACGAGGTGCTCCCCCCGCTTCCGGGGATCTCACAGCCCGCCGTACCCGACGGTGCGCGCCTCGCCGAGGTTGCACGGGAAGGGGTCTCGGAATAGCGGACGCCAGAAGAAATCCGACCCCGAGGATAGGCTCACGTCATGGAATCCGTCGCCCTCGTATTCTCGGGTCTGGTGGCCACGCTTCTCGCGATTTTCTTCTTCCAGATAACAAGGTCCTTTCATTGGACCACTTTCAGCCCTACAATCCTGCTCGGCTGTATCGTGCTCCGAGACCCCCGGCACCCGCTGGGCGAGACGATCGGCTACCTGCTGCTGTTGGCAGTCGGGTCGAGTGTCGGGGCGGTCGCCATTCGCGCGCTGCACGGCCTGCTGGGAGTTCCCGGATGGCTGGGAGGTGTTACGGCAGGCGGAGTTATGGGGATTCTGATTGCGATCGGAGCCCCTGTTCTTGGTATGAATACTGCTTGTGTGAAGGAGGGGTCCATCCCTCTGCCGGGTCGTCTCGGGACGGGCTGGGGGAGAGCCACACCGGTCGTGATCCTGGTGGGGTGCGTGGTGTACGGGGCCGCCTTCGCCGCGATCCACGCGGGGTTCTGAAAGGAAGGAGGTGGAAGGCCCACGTACGGTGAATCGGGGTAGACGTATGTCGTTGGCACTAAAATTGTAGGTGCCGTATGGTTGGTGATTCGCTCCCTGGGGGGGCGGACTTTTACCACAACAGGTTTGGAGAGGACTCGATGAAACGCTTACTGGCATTAGCAACAACCACCGCTCTGGTGGTCGGGGCGAGCTCGGCGGAGGCCCAGAGGGTCGCGTCGCGCTTCGACCTCGGCCTCTATGGCGGCGGCGCCTGGTCTAGTCCCTGGTTCTCGGCAGGGACGGGTGAGGGTGAGAACTTCGGAATAGGCGCGGCCCCGGTTTTCGGTGCCAATGCGACGTTCTGGGCATCCCCGTCGTTCGGTGTGCGCCTGAATGGTACTTACATGCCGTCGCACATGCCGCACGCGGAAAGCTCGCCTGACGCGCTGTCAGAGGGCTGGCCCGTGAACAACTACTTCGGAGATCTCTCCGCGGTGTTCCGTCCGATGTGGTCGGGTGACTATGACCTGATGTCGTCGCTGTACTTCTGGCTGGGCGGCGGCGCGATGATGGTCAATGTGGCAGGAACAGGCAACCTTGTCGGCGGGGCGGACATCGCCTGCGTCCAGGGTTATGCGGGCACCTGCCTGTCCTATCAGCCGGACTATGCGACGGTTGGTCAGGGCACGGTTGGTCTTGGATTTGACCTGGTTTCGCTCTCGAACAGCATCGGTCTGTTCGGCGAGGTCGGCGCGCACATCTACGACTCGCCGACGCACAGCGCGAACGAAGATGACGACAAGTATTCGGTGACGCCTCGTGGCGTGGTCGGTCTGAAGCTGGCGATGGGTTCGCTGACGCCGCCGGTTGTTCCAGTTCCGCCGCCGCCGCCGCCCCCGCCGCCGCCACCGCCGCCGCCGCCGCCGCCACCGGCGACCCGGCAGATCCAGGTGTGCGTGATCCAGAATGGCGCGCCGACGAACATCACGGCCACCTTCCGGGTGGAGACGAACGACACGGTCGTAGGCACGACGCCCTTCCGTACCGCGCATCCGGCCACCGCGCCGAACTACGCGGCGGGCGCAACCTGGTTCGCTCAGTCCGATTCGCTGAGCTACAACGACCAGCAGTGGGTGAAGTTCGGTATCACGCGGATCATGCAGCCCGC
>CAYRLB010000147.1:0-5042 GCA_964424945.1 uncultured Gemmatimonas sp. | reverse complement strand
GGCGCGGGTAGTTTGCCTGTATCGATGCCTTATCGAGGTCGGTTTTTGAGGTCCGTCGAAGGAGTCTCCGGGAGCGCCCAGTCGCTGTGGATGGGGAGCGTTCCCTGGCGGCAGCGAATTGCCGAACATCGTCCGGCGATGGCACCGCCTGGTTCCTGTCGCCGGCCGGGAAAGCCGGCTTCTTCAACGACTTCCAGCAGTCTCCCATCTGTCTGCCAGCCAGACTCGCAGGTCCTACCACCAAAACGAGGAGCGGGAAGATGAAGGGGTTCATTTATGTTGGAGCGGCCGCGCTGGCCTTCGCCGGCGCGACGGCGCTGGAGGCCCAGCCGGGTCCCCCGGGCGGGCCCGGGATGGGTGGCGGTGCTGCTGCCCAGCGTCCCCTCGCCGAAAGGATCGCGCAGGCTGACCCCTCCTCCTGGCGGGAGTCGGCTTCGGTACACGCGGGCGCGGGACCGATGTCCTTCGGGCAGATGCTCGGTGGTGCGGATGTGCCGGGTCTCGGCTTCGTCCACCGCGGCGTCATCCCGCCGGGCGGCGGAATCGGGCACCACTTCCACCTCTCCTCCGAGGAGATGTTCGTCATCCTGAACGAGGGGGAGGCGCAGTTCACGATCAACGGCCGCACGTCGCAGCTCCAAACGCCCGCGGGTGTTCCGGTGCAGCTCTACAACTCGCATGCACTGGTCAACAGCGGCAACACCACGCTGCAGTGGCTGAACATTGCCGTTTCAGCGCAGCCGTCGTACGCCGGCGGAAGCGTCGATCTGATCGATGATCGCGTCGGGGCGGAGCTCGATCCGATTCCGAACTTCATCGTCATGAGCCTCGACAAGACGCGCATGGGTGCCGGGAACGCACAGCACGGCGCCGATCAGTCGATGCAGTATCGCCGCGCTCTCCAGCCCGCGGTCTTCAGGACCCCATGGACCTACGCCGATCACCTCATCATCCCCCCGGGCGGGTCGACGAGAGGGCATCTGCACACGCACATCTCCGAAGTCTACTACGTGATCAACGGGCAGGGGACGGTGCGGGTCGGCAGTGAAGAGGCTTCGTTCACGAAGGATGCGGCGATCCCCATCCGCGCCAAAGAGGTTCATTCGATCTCCAACACCGGCAGCGAGCCGCTCGAGATCCTCATTATCGGCATTGCCGACGATATGACGAAGAACACGGAGACGATCGCGGTTCCCTGATCTCGATCTCTCATCATGCGCCGAGCCCCGCTCGGCAGTAGAAGAAGGCCCCCTCGGTGCGGACGCGGAGGGGGCCTTCTTTTGTGGGGAAGGTCAGGCCGCTCCAAGGCGCCCCGAAGCCAAACCGCAGGCAGGGCGAGCGTATCGATCACGACAAATAGGTGTTTACCGTGAGGATCCAGATGGGTTGACCCTGATAGTACGCGGGAGGATTATGCGAGACGATCGTAGCCCCCTCCGTCGACGGTAGCCTGGGAGAGCAGAATGCGTTTTTACTTCGTTCATGATGACAAGTACCTTCTGCGCCCGGCGCCCCAGGGCGGCTGCGGCGTCACCGCCGAGGAAATCGAGGCCATCGAAGTATGGCAGCAGGTGCTCACCTATCAGTTCGAATTTCACCTCGAGAATCACGGCCCCTACGTGTACATCTTCCCGGATGGACGGAACGCCGGTCAGAAGAAGATGCCGCGGTACTACTTCGGGGGCGGGCGCGTAGGGACCTTCGACAATGAAGAGTCGCTCCTGCCAGGCGTGCAGGCCGATGTGAAGGCGGTCGTCGACGCGAACCGCGACCTCTTCGAAGCGATGCATTCACGCTTCTACGGACTTGGTGGGGTGGCAAAGGAACCGATCATCGGGCTTCAGCCGACCCCGGCACTCGCCTACTTTACCTGCGCGAGCCAGGCTTGCGGAGGGCGCAATCAGATCATCGCGGTGAGGTTTCCATCGGAGGTCGAGATGCGAAAGCAGATCAAGATGTTGCACATCGGCCCGATCCGATCTCTGGAGTACCCGGTCATCCCCTGCGGACGGCAGGCGTGCGGAGTGGGTATGGAGCTGCTCGAGTTCGGCAGCTCGGGCGAAGAGAAGCTGAAGATCAAGGAAACGATCGACTTCCCGGCATAGAGGAGGCGGTCTGGCCAGGGGAGGGCTCCGCGGAAGGAAATCCGGAACTTCCCCTCCGCCGGCCCGCGTCCGAACAGCTCTCCTGGCGCTTCCGCCTCCGAGGGTCAGCGCGTGCGGGTGCTCAGCCCCAGCGTGACAAACCATCCATCGCGGTCGACCCCGGCCTCCTCGCCCGTCAGCCGACCCACGCCCAGGTCGAGAACGCCGAGCCGCACCCCGCCCGTAAGGAGCTGCTGCCCATCCAGATCGCTGGAGACCCCCGCCCGCGCCGCCAGCAGCCAGAGGCCCTGCTCCACTCCGAGTCCGACCTGGCGGTTCCATCGTCCCGCGAGCACGCCATCGGTGAGGTTGTCGGAATAGGAGCCGACGAGCGCGGTGCTGCGGGTCGGCTCCCACGCGGCCCCTAGCGTCAGCGTGGTGGGAAGTTGCGCGCCGGCTTCCAGGAAGCGGGTCGGCGCTTCGTCGATGAGATCGAGATCGGCCTCGGTAAGCGGCCGCTCCGCATCGCGGTAACGATCGAAAAGATCCTCAAAGCCGGCGTCGTCGTCGAAATCCGCTCGGCTCAGGGACAGCTGCCGAAGACGGATGTCGTCCGACCAGCCGATGTGTGAGTAAGCGCTGGCAACGGTGGCGCCGAGCGTCACCGAATGATGCGGCTGGTAGGCGATTCCGAGGTCGAGGGCGAAGCCGGAGCCGCCCTCTGCCCGCATCCCGTAATACTCGAGCGCGATATCCTGCTCCGCGAGGTCGATCCTTGGATCGGTCATCCAGCTCCGCTCGAGCGTCCCGCCGCGCAGGTAGTGCCCGGTGACGCCCCAGCTCACGGGGCCGGTCGCGGTGCCATACGCGACTGCGATGTCCGAAAAGGACATCAGGTCGCCGCGGGTGTCCGAGGTCCGGTAATCCGTTCGACCCTCCTCGTACCCTTCGAGCAGCAGCTCCACGATGTCTCGCGAAACGGAATGGCCGCCCATGACGACATAGCCGAGGCCGACGCCGAAGGATCCGATCTGCAGCGCCGCCAATGGCCCTCTCCCATCCAGCGCGAGCCTCACCCCGCCGGTCGGGATATTGTCGAGAAGCCGGGTGCGCTCTTCAGTGGTGAGATCATCGTACTCGATGAAATCCGATGCGTCGTCCAGACTGATCCCCTCGAGGAGCGCACCAGCCGAGATACCGGCAAGCCCCACCGACCAGTCGGGGGTCCCGAGGAGGCCAAGATTCGCAGGATTGATGAAGATCGCCTCATGACCGCGCGCTCCGCCGACGAGCGCGCCGCCCATCGAGAAGGCGCGTGGCGAAAGCGGCACCTGCGCGCGAGCTGGGACCGCCACGGTCGTGAGCAGCAGGGCGACGAGCGAGGCAGATCGGGTGAGCGATGGCATCGGAATCCCTTCGGGGCTGCGGTGGGAACTGCCTTTGACAGAAGCGATGGCGGTCCGGTAATCAGGATGCTGTTGCGAAGCGTCCGCGCGAAGTAGTTTGAACGGGTCTCCGGCTGAATACAAGGCCCTCGTCATCAGCATCAGGCGAGAGCCGGCCGGATGCTCTTCCGTCAGCAGAAGCTCGAGCTCGCGCAGTCGACACCGAGTGCCCCCGCCCGGGCGTGTTTACCGGCGTCAGGCGCCGCACCCGGCAGCGTGTGCAGGTGGTCTCGGTTCGTGATCCTGCTGGTCCCTGTCCGTTTCCTCGTTCACCTCTTCGGCACTTCTCAATCCCGGATCCCGTGACAATGACGCTTCCGGCCCCCGGTAGCTTCCGGCCCCTGATTCGAGCGGCAGTGCTGCTGGCGGGAATATCCACCGCCTACGCCTGCGCCAGCGCCGGAGTTACTCCGGGCACGCCGCCGACGGACGCGGAGGTCGCTTCCCTTCAGGCCCGTCTCGGGGCGGACTCCTCGCGGGCAGATGTGATCGTTGCGCTGGGTGAAGCCTACCGGCTTCAGAACAGGTCGAGCGACCTCATTCCGCTGATGACGCGGGCGCGAACGCTCCACCCGAAGGACAGCCGCTTTCCCATCCTCCTCGGCATCGCCTACGAAGATGCCGGGCAGATCAGCGATGCGCTCAGTCTCTACCGGGAGTATCTGCAGACGGGGGATGACCCCGGCCTGCGCCGTCAGCTCGCGGGCCGGATCCGGGTGCTGGAGCGGGAGGAGCTCCTCGCTACCGTCCGCCAGTCGATTGCGGGCGAGGCGACGCTGCCGACGCCATCGAAGGCTGGAACGGTCGCCGTCTTCCCCTTCCTGCTTCAGGCGCAGGACGCTTCCCTCACTCCGCTCAGCCGGGCGATCGCCGAGCTGCTCATCACCGACCTTTCACAGACCGATCGGCTGACGGTCCTGGAGCGGATGCACGTCCAGGCGTTGATCGACGAGATTCAGCTGGCGGAAGCAGGGCTGGTCGACCCGGCAACCGCTGCGCGCGGCGGGCGGCTGCTCGGCGCGGGGCGGATCATTCAGGGAAGCGTCGGAGGAACGGAAGCAGATCTGCAGCTGACGGCTGCGGTCGTCGGGGTGACCACGGGCGAGCCCCAGGTCGAGTCTGCGCGCGGCTCGAGCCCGCTGGACCGCTTCTTCGACGCCGAGAAAGCGCTTGCGCTCGACATCTACCGGCTCCTCGGGATCGAGCTGACGCCCGCCGAACGCGAGCGTGTAAACAGGCGGCCGACTGAGAATGTCCGCGCGCTGCTCCTTTTCGGACTGGGGCTGGAGGCGGAAGATATCGGGAACTATCGGCTGGCGGCGAGCCACTTCTCCCAGGCGGCTGCGCTGGACCCATCCTTCGCCCTCGCGCGCGAACGGGCCGCGCAGGCGGATCTCGCGGCCGACGCAACGGGAACGTCGACGGCGGCGCTCTGGGGCGCATCGAGCTTCGGCCTCGATGATCGCTTTGCCGGGGTGATGGCACTGATCCCCTCCCTCACCGGTCGTGACCC
>CAYRLB010000146.1:0-5167 GCA_964424945.1 uncultured Gemmatimonas sp. | reverse complement strand
CGGTCAGGCGACCGCCGCCACCAGCAGCTCGGACTCCAGCCGTGCGTAACTCTGCTCCATCCCCTCCAGCATCCCCGTTCCCAGCACGATGTCCCGAACTTCCATGCTGGGGTAGGTGATGACGAGCGACATCAGCGTCCCGCCCGCCACCGGCGTGAGGGTCAGGTCATTGATCGACGGATCCCCCTCCTGACCGATCAGCTGCTCCGTAGCCACCTCCCGATTCGGCGCCTGCATCTCGAGGATCTCACCCTCGAACCCGAAGCGATTCCCGCCCTGCGAATCGACCCATTCGTAGCGGAAGCGCTCGCCGGGCGCCTTCGCGACCTCGCAGACGGGCATCGTCCAGCCGTCGGGGCCGAGCATCCAGCGCCGGAGGAGCTCCGGCTCGTGATACGCGCGCCACACCTGCTCGACCGACCCGCGGATGATCCGCGTGAAGCGCACTTTCGTGTCGCTGAGGATCTGCGAGTCCGTCCGACGTCCGGCAGCGAAGGAGGCGAGGTCCGCGAGCACATCGTCAAGCTGGCCCATCGCTGCCCGCAGCCCTTCGGCCATCCCCATCTCGATCACCTTCTGCATCGCTTCGGTGCTCGGGAAGCGGGTGAGGGCGATGAACCGGGAGCCACTCCCCACCGGCTCGAAGGTGAAGGTCATCCGCATCGTCGGCATGCTCTCGGAAGGCTCCCCATCTTCGTCCGAGAAGCCATCCTCGAGCTCGATGCGCTGCATCGGATCAATCGAAAGGAACCTCCACCAGCCGCCTGCTTTCGTACCATCGGGGCCGGTCATGTAGTAGTGGGACCGGCCGCCGGCCACCATGTCGTGCCTCGTGAAGGTGGCAGGCCACTCGGGCGGTCCCCAGAAACGCTCGAGCTGTCGCGGATCCGCGTATGCTTCCCACAGCCGCTCCACGGGGACCGGATAGTCCCCCACCACAGTGAGGGTCAGCGCATGGGGATCCGAGGTCACAGAGGTGATGGGCATGGGATTACTCCGTTGGTGGGGGGGTGTCGGCGAAAAGGGCGTCGATCTGACTGAATCGGGACTTCCACAAACCTTCGAGACGAGTGAGGAGATCTCGAGCCTCCGCGATGCGATCCGAATTTCCACGGACGAGCCGCTCCCGACCCTTCGCTTCCTTCGTCACCAACCCGGCTTCCTCCAGGACAGCGACATGCTTCTGGACCGCGGCGAAGGACATGTCGTATCGACTCGCCAGCGCCGAAACCGACTCGGGCTCTCCTGCGAGCACGCGGGCGATGATGTCGCGACGGGTGGCGTCCGCGAGGGCACGGAAGACGCGGTCGATCTCCGCACTGTTCATCGGGCTATATGCAACCATGTGGTTGTATGTAGTCGCGAGGGCGCACGCCGTCAAGGTTTATCTTCGCGCCCCCGAACGAACGCCTTCACTCACCGGGAAAGGACACCATCATGGCCGAGGCCGCCTGCAGCCACATCGGGGCGCTGGAAGAGATCAGAGAATCGGATAAGCGGGAGTGTCAGGAGTGCGTGAAGACGGGTTCCATGTGGGTACATCTGCGGACGTGCCAGAGCTGTGGGGGAACACACTGCTGCGACAGCTCGCCGAACCGCCATGCGACCCGCCACTACAGGGAGACTGGGCATCCCGTCATTTCATCCGCCGAGCCTGGTGAGCAGTGGCTCTTCTGTTACGTCGACGACGCATTCGCCGAATACTGACGAGCCCCTGCGCCGGAGGACGCTCCGCACCCCTGCCGTCGCGTGCCGATCCTCGAGGTGCGCGAATCGAGGTTCTGGATTCCGGCCGTTCCACACCTATATTGCGGATCTGAACGGCAGGCGGGGTGCGTCTTCCATGCGCCGCCCCGCAGCCGCACAATTCCCCCCATGCGGTCCGCAGTTTCCCTGGTCCCTTCCCATCCTAGCGGAGTGCGAACATGTCCCGACCGACGAATCCGTCCCTGCTGAGCCGACGAGAGCTGCTCGCCGCCGGCATATCTGCGCCCCTGGGCATCTCCGCCCTGACCCGGGACGCGTTTGCCCAGGCGTCCCCTGCGCCGGCCCGGCTGGAGCCGCCACCCTACACCCTCTCGATCAACATCGAGATCATGTTCCCGCGCACGATGCCGCGGGCCGACCGCATTCGCGCCGTCGCGGACAATGGATTCACGGCGTACAGCTTCTGGAATTCGAATCCGGATGATCGAGCCGCAATGCTTCAGGCCCAGCGGGAGACGGGACTCACCTGTGTAAGCATCGTCGGGAGCGGCCCATCCGGGGGAGGGTCGGGCTTCACGCAGCCCGGCCAGGCGGATGTACTTCTCAACGAGATCCGCGAGCGGGTGGAGATCGCGCAGGAGTTCGGAAACCCGGACCTCATCACCTTCGTCGGGCTCTATCAGGAAGATGTTCCCTGGGATGTCCAGCGGGCGGGGATCATCGACGGGTTGCGAAGGGCAGGAGACATCGCGGCGGCAGGCGGCGTGACGATAACCTTCGAGCCGCTCAGTGACCTTCCGAGGCGCGCCCTCGATCGCGCTCAGGAAGCGCTGCCCGTCATCGAGGAGGTGAACCACCCCAACGTGAAGCTGTGCTTCGACATCTACCATCTGCAGCGGACCGAGGGGAATATCGTCGTGAATATGCGACGCGGTTTCGAGCAGGGGTTGATCAAGGTGGTGCAGATCGGCGACGTTCCGGGGCGGCTCGAGCCGGGCACGGGTGAGATCAACTATCCCTTCATCTTCTCTGAGCTCCGGCGCCTCGGCTACTCCGGGTATCTGGATACGGAGATGGGGACGTCGAGCACGCCCGAGCACGCGATGAACGTCGTTCGGCAGATGTCGCTCGACTACTGAGGCTGTCGGCGCCGCGAGGGCGCTGGTAGCATGGAAGGGAGATGACGTATCGGGGCAGAGATCCCGGCGGAGAAGATGCCGTTCGGGGTGCTGCCCCTTTCTCCAGCACTCAACAGTAACCGCTTGATGATGGATTCAGTCGGAAGGAAGAAGTTTCGTTCGGTATCCCTGTCCCGTGTCGGAAGATGGACTTTCGGTTTTCCGGGGCTCTTGATCGCCGGCGTGCTCGGCGTGAGCGCGGGCCACGCCCAGAGTTCCGAGCCCGATGTGTGGAAGTTCGGCGCGGATCTGGCCCTTACAGCGACGTCGGGAAATCAGGACTTCGCGATCTTCACTGCGGGAACGCAGCTCAAGCACCTTCAGGTCGAGAAATACGAGTTCGAGATCGACACACAGGCCCGGTACGGACGCAGCGACGGCACGGAGATCGCCCGGAAGCTCCAGGGGAGTGTGAAGTTCGATTTTCACCCCGAGGCGCGGTGGTCGCCCTTCTTCTTCATGCAGGCCGAGCACGACCCGATCCGCTCCTTGTCGCTGCGGACGCAGGGTGGCGCCGGGGCGAAGTATTCATTCGTGAATGAGGATGCCGCGGAACTCTCGGTGAGCCTTGCCGCGCTCTATGACCGCGAGAAGATCGTCGACATCCCCTCGAGCACGGCCGCCCGCTGGAGCTGGCGCGGGAAGGCGGAACGGGAGTTCTCAGAGAAGCTGCGGCTGGCAAATACGACCTTCTACCAGCCCGTCTGGGATCGGGGGAGCGACTATCTCCTGACGAGTCGTACAGCGCTGACGACGCGCATGACGGACCACCTTTCACTCAGTGTGACGCATCTGTACGAGAGGGATTCGACGCCGCCCGCGGATATTCGACCCTCCGATCAGACGATCACCATCGGGTTGCGGCTCGAGCTCTGAGCGGCGGTTCGCGAGCCGAAGAAGTAGGCCGGTCGGTCGGTTGCAGCAGATCAGATCAGATTCATCCTTACCACCCGCATACCGGATCGTTGAGTGGAGCCGATTCTCGAAGTCAACTACAGGCATTCACGAGCCGAAGATGACGAAGCTGAACTGCGCGTCCGGGTTGGCAGGCCGTATGCAAACCCGAAGGGCGACTGGAGCTGTGACGTCATCCTGGAGGGGTCGGTCGCAAAGACGCACATCGTCCATGGGATCGACGCGCTGCAGACCTTCTGTCTGGCGGCCGATCTGATCCGTGCCGAGCTGGAGATGGCGGGAGGAAGCCTCTACTGGCCGGGCGAGGGGGATCCGATTCCTCTCTCTGCCTACCAGATCGGCGCGGGCTTCCTGCCGCGCTGATCGGCAGCGGGATCGCGACATTGACGGTCCTTCGGGACCAACCGCGGAGTGTCCATGGAAGAACGCGCCCCGCACGTCAGCAAACCGAAGAAGTCGGTCGCCCTGTCCGGCGTTCCGGCGGGAAGCACCGCGCTCAGTACCGTCGGACGGAACGGGAATGAACTTCATTATCGGGGCTACAGCATCCTCGACCTGGCCGTCCGATGCGAGTTCGAGGAGGTCGCCTATCTCCTGATTCATGGAACACTCCCCTCCGCCGCCGAGCTCGCCGGCTACCGACGCAAGCTCGTCGGGCTGCGCGGGCTCCCGGCAGCGCTGCGCGCCGTTCTCGAACAGCTTCCGCCCGCCACGCACCCGATGGATGTTCTCCGCACCGGCGTGTCAGTGCTCGGGTGCCTGCTTCCTGAGAAGGAGTCGCACGACCCCGCAGCCACGCGGGAAGTCGCGGACCGCCTGCTCGCGATCATGCCGTCGATTCTCCTCTACTGGTACCACTTCGCGACGCACGGACGACGGATCGATGTCGAAACCGGGGACGTGTCGATTGCTGGCCACTTCCTGCGGCTGCTGCATGGCAGGGAGGCGACGGAGCTCGAGGAGCGGTCGATGAATGTCTCGTTGATTCTGTATGCCGAGCATGAGTTCAACGCCTCGACCTTCGCCGGCCGGGTGATCGCCGGAACGGACTCCGACATCTACTCGGCGGTGACGGGGGCGATCGGTGCGCTGCGCGGCGCCAAACATGGCGGGGCGAACGAGGTCGCGCTGGAAATCCAGCAGCGGTACGCCGACCCCGCCGAAGCAGAGCGGGATATCCGCCGGCGGCTGGAGGAGAAGGAGGTCATCATCGGCTTCGGGCATCCTGTCTATACCATCGCCGATCCGCGCAACGAGGTGATCCGGGAGATCGCGCGGGAGCTTTCCGAAACGGCGGGCTCGACGGCGCTTTTCGAAATCGCGGAGCGGATAGAGCAGGTGATGCACGACGCAAAGTCGATGTTCGC
>CAYRLB010000145.1:0-5182 GCA_964424945.1 uncultured Gemmatimonas sp. | reverse complement strand
TTTCGGGCGGGCGCCGGAGAGCAACCGGCGGGTGGTGGAGGATGCGCAGGGTGGCGGGGGGTTGGGCGGGTCGTAGGACGGCTGGACATTCCCGACAGGCAGTACACCCTCTCCGATTCGAGGGCGCGGCTCCCGGGTGAGGAGCCGCGCATCTTCTTCCGGCTCTCGCGTGTGGCGGGCTGACTCAACGACCCGATTGGCTTTCCCCGGAACCGGCTGGGGGGCGGCGGGGAGCTTGATCGACCTGTCGGACGGCACTGTATATTACAAAGACTGATGCCCTCCAGCTGATGACCTTTTCAACTTCGCTTAAGCAAGTGATGACCATCTACGATCAGCTTGTCCAGGTCCTGAGCGGACAGGAGGGCCGGGTGCTTTCGACGAAGGAAATAAAGAGCCTTCTGAGAGAGCGGTTCCATTGCAATCCCGCGAGCGTAATTCCATCTGACTTCTGCTACAACCGACGAAACGAAGGAGTCCCGCATACGCGGCATCTGTTTGAGTATCTTGAGCGAGGCAGCTATCGATACCTCGGACCTGGCCGACCCTATACCGGGCAGGTGTTTGCCCGCAGGAGAGGTACTACGAGAGACGAACTCGTGGGCGAATGGAGGAACGGCGAACGCCCACCCATACTTCCACATTCCGAGCGGAGGTCAGACTAGTGCCCAATGAACGTGGGTTGAAGCTGCCGGAAGGTTCCCCTCGACCTGAGGCCAGATTGTCCAAGTTCGGCCGGAATGCTGTCGGAGCGGTGCTCCGTGCGAAGGAAGGGAACCTGTCCCCCAAAGATGCCTGGAACCTCGAAGCGGCCGAAACCTTCCGTGAAGCGCCCGCTAGCCGGGTGAAGGGCTGCCCGCGCGAAGCTTTTCTCGGACTCTGTGATGCAGGAATGGTCCGAGGGGTTTCAGTTAAACAGGAAGAAGGCACCCGTAGAAGGCCGAACCGAGACTATGCACGCACAGCGGCAAGGATGCTGAGTACGGAGCCAGGAATAGCGCTACTTCCGAAGACCGAGATATGGCGGCGTGTGCTCGCGGAACTGGAATTGCCGACTGGCAAGAAGCACAATTCGCAGATCGATGTTGTTCTTGCGTTGTGGAAGGAAGGGCTGCTTGAAGTAGATTAGGCCATGATGGCTCTGAGCAGCGTCAGTGACCCCTAAATGTTTACCGGTTAGTACGGCGATCCGGCTCCTCAGTGAACTATCGGTGTCAGTTACCTGCCAGCCTCGGCGAGGCTTTGGGGATGCTCGTCCGGCAGGTCAGCCGGTTCGGACGGCTTCCTCAACATAGGCGTCGAGCATAACTTTGACGCTGGTAGCCCGAAGAGGAGGTGGACCGGCTGATTGAAAGGTTGGTTTTCGTCCAATTGAAACGTTGAATATCGGCCAATTGAAAGGTTCGGTATCGGCCAATTGAAAGGCTGGGTGCGGCTGATCGACATTGAGATCAGCTGTTGAGAGTTAAATATTCACCCGGGCCACCGAACCTACCCCCCCATAGCCGCGACAACGGGACCGCGTAGAGACCGTCGCCGAAGGGGAGCACGACCTCGCCATCATATAGAAGAACGCCTGTCTTGAAGCGGCGCCCTGCCCCATCTCGGAGCTTGCGCAGGCCGCGGAAATCCGAGGCGTTCACCGTTGACGACGCCTTCACCTCAAGACCCGCCACTTCACCGCGGCCTCCCCGCTCCAGCACGATATCTACCTCTACGCCATCCTTGTCCCGAAAATGATGGAAGGCAATCGGCTCAGGGGTCCAGCTCGCCTGCCGCCTCAGCTCCTGAACCACAAATGTCTCGAGTATCTGCCCCAGTAACTGCCCATCGTCTGACAGCCCGGGTGCATCGATCCCTAGCAGCGCGCAGGCGAGCCCCGTGTCGCCCATATGCAGTTTCGGCGTTTTGACGAGCCGACTCAGCCGGTTCGAATGCCACGGCGGGATTTCCTCGAGAAGGAAGATTCGCTGGAGCAGCGTGACGTAGTCGCGGATCGTCGGTCGCGTCACCTGAAAGGGAGCGGCGAGGTCCGAGACGTTGATCAGGTGCGCCGTCTGGCCTGCAGCAAGGCGGAGCAGGCGGGGGAGGGCGTCCAGGTGGCTGATGCGCGTCAGGTCCCGCACATCCCGCTGAACGAGCGACTCGACATAGTCGCGATACCACGCGGCCCGCCTCCCGTGGGTCGATCGCGCGAGGGCGCGTGGGTAGCCTCCCGCAACGATGCGGTCTGCGAGCGCCGGGCCCTGACGAATCCCTCGATAGGACGCGAACCCCTCGCTGAAAAGCACATCCAGGAAGTCGCCCCCGCTTCCTTCGATCTCCGCCTGCGCCAGCGGGTGCAGCCGCAGAACCTCGAGTCGCCCGGCGAGGGAATCCGCGAGCGTCGGTACCAGGAGGACGTTCGCCGAGCCGGTAAGGATGAAGCGACCCGGTTGTGGATCGCGATCGACCGCAGCCTTCAGGGAGGTGAAGAGGGCGGGGGCGCGCTGAACCTCGTCGAGGATGACCCGGTCGGGAAGATCGGCGATGAACCCGACCGGGTCGGTGACCGCCGAGGCGAGCACGACGTCATCATCGAAGGTCAGGTAGAGGTATCCCCGCTCCGCGCCCAACTGCTTCGCGACAGTGGACTTTCCGCACTGGCGCGGCCCGTGGATTAGAACCACAGGGGTGTCGGCCAGGGCTTCGATAAGACGAGGCAGGATCAGTCGCTGGTAGAGGGCGTCCGTCATAGCGGCCAAATGTAAATGAAGGTGCGTCCACTTGAAAGGTTGTCCTGCGTCTAATTGAAATTTGTGTCGCGTCTGATTAAAATGTTTCCGTACGTCCAATTGAAATGTTTTGGTGCGGCTAATTGAAAGGTTGGATATCGTCTGATTGAAAGTATCCCCTCGTCCGGTCGAGAGGTTGGATAGGCATTTCTATCCGTTGCACCGCCTCGCGCGCGAATGGACGCCCGGGTGTCAGAGGGGAGGGCCATATTTCCTGTCGTGAAGAGGCCATTCAGCGGTGCGGTGTGGAACACGGCCATGCCGGACTGAAGACCATTGAAGTGTCCGTCCTCATCATCATCAGTCGTTTGATCCTTCACCCAGGCGATCCCCATGGCACCGCAGCAGAGCAAAGAGAACGACGCGCGTGAAGATTCCTCGGAGGCAGAATCCGGTCGCGGGGATGAGGAATACTCCGGCGAGAAGAACGACGATTTAGCCGAGGCAGCCGAGAAAGAGGAGGAAGAAGACGGAGAAGACGAAGAAGACGACTGGGAGCAGTGGGAGTTCGAGGAACTCGGTGACCCGAGCGCCGCGCATCCCAGCGGGGGTTGGTTCGGCGAGATGGATGAGATCTGCAGGGAAATCGCCGTCTGGGCCGGGTGCCCCAGGGTCTGGGAGAACTATGGTGAGGACGGCGAGGATCTCCTGGATCGCTGCCCTTCGTGCTCGGTTGAATCACGCTCCTACGACTCCGGATCTCCGGGCGGAAGCGGGTACGACTACATGGTGCGCACGAAGGATGGCCCGACCTTCAGGAAGGAATTCCGGCGGGAGGTGCTCACTCTTTATCGCCAGAACCGGTAGGACCTGGGAAGGGGACCGGTTTCCCGAGCGCCGGCCACGGGTAGGTAACTCTTCTACCGGCTCACCCGGCATCTGGCGTTCGTTGCTCTCGCTCGAAAGGGCCTGGATACCGGCGGAACCTCGTGTACCGGGCCGCCCACCCCCCCGTGCCACTCATCGCTACGATCACGACACCGGATCGCTATGAACATGACACTGTTGGACCATCCGTCTCAGCCGCGTACCTTCTCCATATAGCTATCGGGCCCTTCGAAGACCAACGCGGACAGGGAGTGAGCAGCGATGAGAAGACGGGATTTTGTCCGGAACGGGATGGCAGGCGCGCTGGGTGCCGCCCTTCCATGGGCGCACGCACAGCCCGCGATCGCGGCGCCGCCCCCGCCATCCATCGGGAATGTCCCGGTGCAGGGCGCGAAGAATGTCATCTTCTTCGCATACGACGGGTTCAGCCACGAGGATCTCGGTGTTGCACGCGCCTTTGCGCAGCGACATCTCGGACGCGGACCGCTGGCGATCGAACGGTTGCTCTCGGCCGGAGCGTCGGGGATAGCGATCACGCAAAGCCAGAACAGCATCGTGACCGATTCAGCCGCGGGGTCTTCGGCATGGTCGACCGGTCGCCGCGTGCCGAATGGGCGGCTCTCCGTCGACTCCGAGGATCGTGACCTCGTCACCATCCTGCGCCTCGCGCGCGAGGCGGGCCGGGCGACCGGCGTGATCACATCCACGCGCCTCACCCACGCGACACCAGCCGGATGGATCGCCACGATCGATGATCGCGAGCGGGAGGAGGAGATCGCGCTCCAATACCTCGACTTCGCGCCCGACCTGCTCCTGGGCGGTGGAAGTCGGCATTTCGATGCCCGGTTCCGGTCCGATAACGTCGACCTGTTCGGTCGTTTCGCTGAGAAGGGCTACAGCGTCTGCCGCACCCTCGACGAGTTGAACGCCACGAACGCCTCGCGCGTGCTCGGCGCCTTCACGCACGACCATCTTCCATTCGAGATCGACCGTCAGTTCCAGAGTGCACAGGGTCCGAGCCTCGCCGAGCTGACCCGTCGCGGCCTCGCGCTGCTGTCCGACCGGGACGGCGGCTTCGTCGTGCAGATCGAGGCGGGGCGGGTCGACCATGCCAACCACAACAACGATCCGGGCGCGATGGTCTGGGACGTTCTTGCCGCAGACGAGGCGCTGGCGCTCGCGATGGACTTCGCGGATCGCGACGGGAACACCCTGCTGATCGTCTCCAGTGACCATACGACAGGGGGCGGCGCACTCTATGGCGTGGGCAGGAACTACTCCGGGACGAACAACGCGTTCGAAGGGTTGGGTCAGCGGCGGGGATCGCAGGAGCTCCTGCTCTCACGGCTCGGACGAGATGCGAGTGCCGCAGAGTTCCGTGAAGTAGCCGAATCGATTCTGGGCATTGCGCTCACGACCGACGAAGCGGTGCACATGGCGCACGTCATCACGAGCCGCGAGGTCGTTGCCCACGCGACGGCCCATGGGAACGAACCCCTGCTCTCGCTCGGCTTCCTCGCCACCGGCCGTGGCGCCAATGGTCGCAGCCGGCTGAACTACAACTACGCGACCGGCGCCCA
>CAYRLB010000144.1:0-5352 GCA_964424945.1 uncultured Gemmatimonas sp. | reverse complement strand
TAATTAACGTGCTCGTAGAGCTTCTCGGTTGAAAACCATATCACCGGGCCAGACCAGACCATGAAAGTCAGCATCACGCGCGAAAAGCTCCAGGAAGGTCTCGCGGCCGTGGCGGGCAGCATCCCGACACGGACGACCCTTCCCGTGCTCTCGAACATCCTCCTCGAAACGGAGGATGGGGGGCTGCGGTTGAGCGGAACCGACCTGGACACTGCAGTTTCGATCCGGGTGCCTGCCGACATCGAGGCGGGCGGCTCGATCACCGCTCCTGCACGCAAACTCGCGGAGATCGCCCGTGAGCTTCCCCCTGCCCCGGTCGGGCTGACGACGCAGGGAGATGCTGTGCTGATCAGCAGCGGTCGATCCAGATTCAGGCTCAACGGCCTCGCCAAGGATGAGTTCCCCGCCTTCCCGTCGGTTTCTTTCGACGATAGCTGGAAGATCGGAGGGCGCGAGCTGAACCAGCTGATCTCGCATGTGTCTTTCGCGGTTTCGACCGAGGAGACGCGGCCGATTCTGAACGGGGTTCTGTGGGAGCTCCGTGGCGATGAGATGCGCATGGTGGCGACGAACGGGCACCGCCTGGCGAAGATGACGATCGCGAGGGCGGGCGGGGGCGGCGAGGGCGAGCTCATCGTGCCGCCGAAGGCGCTGCAGCAGGTCCAGAAGCTCTTCAAGCCGGACGAAGAGGTGGAGATCGCGAGATCCGAGAACCATCTCGGCTTCCGCGGCGGAAGTGTGCAGATCTATACCCGGCTCATCGAAGGACCCTATCCGAATTATGAGCAGGTCATCCCGAAGGACAACGACAAGATCCTGATCGCCGACAAGGCGGCACTTACGGGTGCGATCCGGCGGATGGCGATCGTAGCCTCGGACCAGACCCACCGGATCCGGCTTTCGGTCGGCGGCCCGATGATGAAGTTCTCGGTGCAGACGCCCGATCTTGGCGAAGGTTCGGAAGAGCTTCCGGTCGAGTACGACGGCGATCCGATCGAGATCGGATTCAACGCCAACTACCTGCTGGAGCTCCTCCGCTACATGCCGACGGACGAGGTGAAGTTCACCTTCAAGGCACCGGAGCGCGCTGCGACGATCGAGCCCCTGGGCAATGAGGATGTCCCTGACTTCCTCTGCCTCGTCATGCCCCTGCGCCTTCTGGAATAGCTCTCTTGGGGGAAAATGTAACCGCTCGCTGGGACGAGACTCTCGGCAGCAACTGGCGGACAATCCGGTGGATTCATCGGCGCCGGCCGATCCTGACCGCGATCATCGTCCTTGCGGCGCTCGCACATTCGCTGGGAACTGGCGCCGCGCCCGCCGATCTGCTCGATCCGTCGTCAGGATGGCGCTTCTGGGTGGCCTGGATACTGATGCTCACCGGCGTCGGAATCCGGCTCTGGGGATCGGGCAACCTGCGGAAGAACCAGGAGATCACGGCGGTCGGGATCTATGTCCTCGTCCGTCATCCGCTGTACCTGGGAAGTCTCGCCTTCCTCTTCTCCTACTTCCTGACGATCGGGAATCCGGCGGTGGGCATCGCTCTCTTCCTCCTTCTCGTGGTCGGCGTCTACTACCCGACGATGCGATCCGAAGAAGAGGAGCTGCGGATGGTCTTTCCGGGGCAGTTCGAAAGCTACCGACCGCCCCCGCGCTTCTTCCCGGACCTCTCGCGGATGGGTGAGGCGCTGCGCACCGATCGATTCACTTTCGGTGCGGCGTATGGCAATCTGGGCCTGCGCAGTCTCTGGTTCCTGATCGCGCTGCCTGTTCTGCTTCGGATCGTGACGATGGTCCAGGAGGCGATCGCGGGGTAGAGCCGGGAGCTGGGTGCATCCGGTCGTCAGAGCCGGTTCCGCCGCAGCTCATCGAGCGGGTACGCACGGCCTCTCCACCGAACCTCCCCCCGCGTAGTTGCAAGCCACGCCGCCCTCACGATGATGTAGCAGAAGACGAGAAGCGCGATCGGAAAGGCGGGGGCGAAGCGCGGGTCGGCGCCAGAGCTGCGCGTGGTATCCAGATAGGCGGCGATCGAGGTAAGAACGCACCCCAGAAAGAGAAGGCGTGCGGTCCCGGTCGTCACGAAAACCGCCAACCAGGGCCCGATTCCGAACGCAAGCAGTGCCAGGCAGGTCGCTGCCACCGCGGCGATGGAATATTTGAGGCCGGTAAAGGAGTTCTTCTCCAGTCCCACCACCGCTTCCCCGAGCGAGTCGTACCATGTCACCCGGACCTGTTCGGTCCCATGCAGCGCATCCTGCGCGAATCCCGCGCACTTGATGACCTTTCCCAGCGCCATGTCATCATCGGGGCGGAGCCGGATGCGCGCATGGCCGCCGACGGCGCGGTATGCGGAGCTGCGCACGAGATTGAATGCACCCACACCGATGTGGCGACTGCTCGATGGTCGCCGTGCCAGCCAGGGCCGGGAGTACTGGTAGAAGAGAAGAACGAAGGTGCCCGCAAAGAGATTCGCCAGCGCCGTCGGCATCTGCAGCTCTGGCGCGACAGCGAGCATGTCGAGCCCCTCCCCCTCCGCATAACTGAGCGCACGCGCGACGGCGAGTGGCTCCATGACCACATCGCCATCCGTGAAGAGAATCCATTCCGTGGCTGCCTGGGACGCACCCTTCTGCATCGCATGATTCTTCCCCAGCCATCCATCCGGCAGTTCATCTACATCCACGACCCGCAGCCTGGGTTCGCCCGCGGCGAGCTCCCTGGCGATGCGCCCGGTGTCATCTTCCGAGCGGTCGTTGACTACGATGACGTCAAAATCGAGATGCTCCTGAAGCAGCAGCGACTCGAGCGATTGCCTGATTCCTGCTGCCTCATTCCGTGCGGCAACGACGATGCTCACCCGGGGCAGACGCTCTCGAGGCAGCGGCGTGATGTCCCGTAGAAAGGCGATGCGGCGCGAGCCGATCGCGATTTCGAGCGCTCCTCCCGCAGTGATCAGGAGGGCGAGGAGGGCGAACCAGGAGAGGAACGTCATCGGCAGGCCATCTTCCGAACGGGAGCGATGTCGCCAGGAGGTACCTCCGACGTCGGCGGGAGCACGACAGATCCGGTGGCGACCGCCCTGCTACCGGCAGGGGCGGTCTCTGCGCACGGGGCTTGCACCCAGCGGGAGAATGCAGGCCGCTGTATCAACCGCAACTGAAGTGGCAGATGACGGATAGGAAGTTCCACGTTGAAGTCGTTGCGAGGCAACGCACGGTCTATCTGTTGGACGCGTCTGACGCGCAGGAAGCTGAACGGCTCGCGTTTCGTCGATGGCAGCATGGCGATCCGGGGGATCTCGTGGGTTTCGATTCGAGCCACCTCGAGCGGGCCTTCGTTGCAGAGGCCGGCGACGAGACGAGACAGGCGCAGGACGAGGAGCTCGTTCTCCGCTTCATCCGCGAGCGGGAGCGCCTACTCGCGCGATTCGGAGGCAATCTTCTGACCGCTGCCGGGAATGACGCGATTTCGGCGTCACAGGCCGCCGCCGACCTCGGCTGGATGCGCTCCGCACGCGGTGACGAACAGCAGGTGGATTCGGTCCGCGCTGCCGCCGCCCTGGAACGTCTCTGCGCCAGGAAGGCACTCGTCTGCTTCGAGCGCGAACGGATCCGCACGGGAGAACGCGGCGCGATCCGGCTGTACTGCACAGCCGAGTATCTCGAAGCACTATCCGATACGCTGTACGATCCGGATCCCGAGCCCGCAGGTTGACCGGCAGAAGCCTCCTCCGGAGTGGTGATAGCGATTTTGCAGCATTAGGTTTCCGCTGTCCCCGGAGGTATCGCCCGTCAGAAGCTGAACCGAGGTCGCGATGATCGCAGAGAGTTCCCTCGACCTCTACATCGAGGATGGCAGGCCGGTCAATGTCCGTGTCCGGCGGCAGACCGTCGACCGTTCGCCGCATACCGGACGTGAGCTGCAGGAGCTCCATGGGTGGGTGTCGACGGTCGATCCGGAGGTACACCGCTGGCTCTCCGTAACACTGCGGGCGATCGGCGACAGCCCCCTCCGGTCCGAGGTCGCGGGTGAGCAGGGCGGCCGCTGGAGGGTCTCCTGGAACTCCTATGGCGAGACCGATGGCGTCCACACCTATGGCCTCATCCTTCGCGAAGCGGAAGAGCTGAGCCTCGAAGCGCTCGTCCTCGACACGATCGAGCTGCATCCCTACGAATACCGGGAGCAGGTCATCGAAGATGGTCTGACGATTCTCGCGAAGATGGTGGGGACCCACGCAGACGTCACGCGCATCAATCGTCTGATCCGAACCCGGACGAGCTTTCCCGTGGTGCGAAGAGGGATTCAGAACACCCCTCGCGAGATGCGGCTCGGCGTGGCGGAGTGGTCGGAGTACGAGGACCGGATCAAGTTCCGGCTGGTGCTCGTCGATCACGAGATCAGTGAGGGCGTCCGTGCCGAGCTCGGGCGGATCCAGGAGCAGAACAACCGCGCGGCCCTCGGCTACTATGCGAACCTCGTCGACCGCCTAGCCGATCTCCTTGTGGAGCGGGGCGCGATCACGCGCGCGGAGCTCGACGGAATGCGCGAAGCAGCCCGCGCCCAGCCCGGGGTCGCACGCCACGAATTCTGGCATGTGTCCGACGTGGATACGCTTTGACTAGCCTCTTTCGCTCGAGGGAGGCGTGACGGAGCCGCCTGGGAGCCGTCCACACCTGCCGGTAGCCCGATAAAAAGCCGCCGCCCCTTCATCCGGGAGCGGCGGCTTCTGTTCTTCATCGGCCCGCGGGAACCGGACCGTCACACAGCGGTCAGTCTCCGTCCTCGGTCTTCTGCACGATCAGCTTGTGCGCCCGCAGCCGCAGCGTGTTGATGCGGATGAAGCCGCGCGCGTCCTCCTGGTCGTAGCCCCCCTCGATGTCCATCGAAGAAAGCTCCCGATCGTACAGCGAACTCGGGGATTCACGCCCCAGGATGGTAACGTTGCCCTTGTAAAGCCTGACCCGCACGGCACCGTCGATCAGGTGCTCCGACTGCTGGAACGCAGCCCGGATGAAGTCCATCTCCGGCGAGTACCAGAACCCGTTGTAGATCAGCTCGGCGAAGCGGGGCGAAAGCGAATCCCGCAGTCGCAGCACCTCGCGGTCCATCGCAATCCCCTCGAGGTCACGCAGCGCGTGGTACAGGATCGTACCTGCTGGCGTCTCGTAGACGCCACGCGACTTGATCCCCACGAAGCGGTTCTCGACCATGTCGACGCGGCCGATCCCATGCTCCCCCCCAAGCTCATTCAGATAGGTGAAGAGCTTGAGCGGATCGCTGTGGTCGATGCCCGCGGACGGGTTCACCACACGCACCGGGATCGCATCCTTGAAGTGGATCTCAACCTCA
>CAYRLB010000143.1:0-5378 GCA_964424945.1 uncultured Gemmatimonas sp. | reverse complement strand
GCCCCGCTGTTATCCGCGATGCGGATGACCGACTCCTGCTGGATCATGGTAGTTCGCTATCCGTTATCCGTTATCCGTTATCCGCTACGATCGGAGGGCGCATAATGCACCCGCCCATGGACCGTCGCCATCCGTGCCCGTCCCGCGTTCGCGAGGACCGGATTACGGATAGCGGATAACTGCTGTTACTTCGCTCGCTCCAGGACTTCCACGACACGCCAGCGCTTGAGCTTGCTGAGCGGCCGGGTTTCTACGATGCGCACCGTGTCGCCGACGTTATAGGAATTCTCCTCGTCGTGCGCGTGGTACTTCTTGGTGCGTGTAACCTGCTTGCCGTAGAGCGGATGCGCGTAGCGGCGCTCAACGGAAACCACCACGGTCTTGTCCATCCGGTCCGAGACGACGGTGCCCACCCGGGTCTTCCGGCGGCCCTTTTCGTTCTCCAGGCCGTTCTGTTCGGTAGCCATCAGCGAGCCCCTTCGCTCGTAAGTTCCTTTTCGCGCAGCACGGTCTTCAGCCGCGCAATGTCGCGGCGAAGAGTCCGTAGCAGCATCGGATTCTCATCCTCGATCGTCGCCCGGCGGAAGCGGAGGCGGAAGATCTCCTCCTGCTTGTTCGCGATGCGGGCGTTGATCTCGTCCGCTGACAGGTCGCGGATTTCAGTTGCCTTCATCCCTCACCTCCCGCAGGACGCTCACGTACAACGAACTTGCACTTGACCGGGAGCTTCGCGGCGGCGAGCTCCATCGCCCGCTTTGCGAGATCCTCGTTCACACCCTCGATCTCGAACATCATACGGCCGGGCTTGACGACGGCAACCCAACCCTCCGGGTTGCCCTTCCCCTTACCCATCCGGACTTCGAGCGGCTTCTTCGTGACCGGCTTGTCCGGGAAGATGCGGATCCAGACCTTGCCGCCACGCTTGATATGCCGGGTCATCGCGATACGAGCCGCCTCGATGGATCTGTTCGAGATCCATCCGCGGGTCGTCGCCTGGAGGCCGTACTCGCCGAACGACACCACGTTGCCGCGATGTGATTCGCCGCGCATGCGGCCCTTCATCTGCTTCCGGTATTTAACTCGCTTCGGAGCCAACATGATCGGTTACCTCGTTAAACGTCGGTCGAGTAGGTACGACCGCGGCGGTCCTCCACGACCTCACCCTTGAAGACCCACACCTTGACTCCGATCGTACCGAAGGTGGTGCGAGCCGTCGACTGTGCGTAGTCGATGTCGGCCCGAAGCGTGTGCAGCGGAATCCGACCCTCTTTGTAGCCTTCCGTACGTGCGATCTCCGCCCCATTGAGGCGCCCTGCCACGAGGACCTTGATGCCCTCGGCACCGGAACGCATCGCGTTCTGAACCGACCGCTTCATGGCGCGACGGAATGATACGCGCTGGACCAGCTGATGCGCGATGCTGTCGGCGACGAGCTGCGCCTCTACCTCCGGGCGCTTCACTTCCTCGACATTGATCGCGACTTCGCTGCTGGTCAGGCGTCCGAGCTCGTCCCGAAGCTTGTCGACTTCCGATCCACCCTTCCCGATCACTACGCCCGGACGGGCCGTGTGAACCGTGAGGATGACCTTCTGCGGCTTGCGCTCGATCTCGACCTCGGAGATGGACGCATGGGCCAGGCGCTGATGCAGGTACTTCCGGAGCTTCTCGTCCTCGACGAGGAGCTGCGGGAAGTTACGCTCGGCATACCAGCGCGACTTCCAGGGGCTGACGATTCCGAGTCGGAACCCGCGAGGATGTACTTTCTGTCCCAAAGCGCTACTCCTTACGGTCGACGATGATGGTGATGTGGCTCGTACGTTTGATCCGGGGGGCGGCACGGCCCATGGCCGCGGCACGGAAGCGCCGCTGACGAGGACCCTCGTTGACGTACGCTTCCCGAACGATCAGCTCGTCCGTATCCAGAAACGCACTGTCCCTCTCCGCCTTCTGCTGTGCATTCGCAACAGCCGAACGGAGCGTCTTCTCGATCGGCTCGGTCGCCGCCCGCTTCGAAAAGCGAAGAATCGAATACGCCTCGTTGACGCTGCGCCCGCGGATCAGGTCTACAACCATTCGGACCTTACGCGGTGACATGCCGACCTGCTTGGCAATGGCTCGAGCTTGCATGATTAATTTATCCTCTCACTCGACTAGCGAGCCTTTGCGCGCTTGTCGAGCTTCCCCGCATGACCCCGGAAGGTCCGCGTCGGGGCAAACTCGCCGAGCTTGTGGCCGACCATGTTCTCGGTCAGGTAGACCGGGATGAACTTGTTGCCGTTGTGAACAGCCAGCGTATGACCGACGAAATCCGGCGTAATCGTAGATCCCCGCGCCCACGTCTTCACCACGCGCTTCTCGCCGCGCGAGTTCATCGTGTCGATCTTCTTCAGGAGACTTTCTTCTATGAAAGGCCCCTTCTTCAAACTTCTCGGCATCTCTCTTCTCTTTCGCGCTTAGCTTGCCCCCGGCATGTCCGGGGGACCAGATCCACATGCGACCAGTGGTGGATGCGATGATCGCCGCGGCGCGGCGGATCGGCCCGCAGGCCTCCGCCCGACGCCGCAGCCCAGGCTTCCTACGACTGTGTAGCCTTACCGCGCTTACGACCTCGCACGATGAGCTTCGTCGAAGCCTTCTTGCTTCGCCGCGTCTTCACACCGTCCTTCAGGCCCCAGGGCGAAACAGGGTGACGTCCACCCGAGCTCCGACCTTCGCCACCGCCCAGCGGGTGGTCGACAGGGTTCATCACGACACCCCGGACCTTCGGACGATTTCCGCGCCAGCGGTTCGCGCCGGCCTTCCCGATAGACTGCTTGCTGTGCTCGCTGTTCCCGATCGAGCCGATCGTCGCCATGCACTCCCGGCGAACAAGACGCGTCTCGCTCGACGGCAGGCGAAGAGTGACGAACTCACCCTCCTTGGCAACCACCTGGACACCTGCACCCGCAGAACGTGCCATCTGGCCGCCGCGACCCGGGCGAAGCTCGATGTTGTGCACCGTCGCACCGAGCGGAATCTCGCCAAGCGGCAGCGCGTTTCCAACCCGGATGTCCGACCCCGGACCGGAGACGACCGTCTGTCCGACTTCGAGGCCCGACGGGTGCAGAATATAACGGCGCTCCCCGTCTTCGAACTCGATCAGTGCGATGTTCGCGCTGCGGTTCGGATCATACTCGATCCCGAGCACCCGAGCCGGAGCGCTGAAACGGTTCCGGCGGAAATCGACAATCCGATACTTCCGCTTATGCCTTCCACCACGCCGACGCATCGTAATGTGCCCGTGATGATTCCGCCCGCCCTTCTGCGGAAGAGCCTCGACCAGCGACTTCTCGGGACCCTCGCGGGTCACTTCCGAAAACTGGGAGGTCGCCCGGAAGCGCGACCCGGGTGTGACCGGCTTAAATTGCTTGATCGCCATCCTTAGACTCCCTCGAAGATCGGGATGGTGTCGCCCGCCCGAAGCCGGACGACCGCCTTCTTCCAGCCCGCGCGATGTCCCGTGAAACGGCCCAGCCGCTTCTCCTTGCCGCGATACTGCATCGTCCTCACGTCCGCGACCTTCACATTGAAGATCTCTTCGATCGCCTGGGCGATCTCGACCTTGTTCGCGGTGCGAGCCACGACGAATGAATATGAACCCTCACGCTCGAGGGCGTCCGTCGACTTCTCGGTTACGAGCGGCCGAACGATGACTGAGTAGAGATTAGGCATTGTCACCGCTCTCGTCGAAGGTACCAGCCCGGAGCGCATCAGCTTCGATGAGCAGCTCAGTGGCCGTCAGTACGTCGTAGGCCGATGCCTCGCGATAGGGCAGCACACTGACGTTCGCGAGATTGCGAACCGACTTGTAGATGTCAGCGTTGATCCCGTTCGTGAGGATCAGAACCTTCTTGTCGCCGATGCCGATCTTGCCGAGGAGGTCGACGATCAGACGGGTCTTGGGCCCGTTCGAATCGAAGCGCTCGATGACAGAGACCTGCTCGTTGTTCGCCCGCGTATTGAATGCGGAACGGCGTGCCAGGCTCCGCACCTTGCGCGGGAGTTCCTGGCGGTAGTCGCGGGGGTGAGGTCCGAAGACGACGCCGCCGCCCTTCCAGTGAGGAGCCCGGATTGAACCCTGACGGGCCCGCCCGGTTCCCTTCTGACGCCAGATCTTTCGCCCGCCACCCGATACCTGCCCGCGGGTCTTCGTCGAAGCGGTGCCCTGTCTCTGATTGGCGAGATGCGCCTTGATGGCGAGGTACAGAACAGCCTTGTTCACGACACCGTCGAACGGGTCATTCGGCAGTTCCAGGGCCTCACCGGCTTCGCCCGTGGCGTTGAAGAACTTTGCTGTAGCCATTTTATTGCTTCGTGATGAAGACGTACCCGTTGACCGGTCCGGGGACGGCTCCACGGATGTAGAGAAGGTTCCGCTCAGCGTCGACCTTCGCGACCCGCAGGTTACGGATGGTCTGCTGCACGTCACCCATGTGTCCCGGCATCCGCTTGCCCTTGATGACCCGCGACGGGTTGGTGCCGGCGCCGATCGAACCCGGAGCCCTGTGGATCCGCGTCGCACCGTGCGATGCACGTCCACCACCGAAGCCGTAACGCTTCACCACGCCCTGGAAGCCCCGTCCCTTCGTGCGGCCGGTGACCTTGATGCGCGCTCCGACTTCGAACGCGTCCACGGTCACCTGATCGCCGACGGTGGGAGACGCCCCCGCATCCAGCGGAAACTCACGCAGGATCGCAGGAGTGGCCTCGAGACCGGCACCCTTCGCGTGGCCGACCTCGGCCTTGCTCGCGCGACGGGCCTTCTTCTCTCCGAATCCCAGCTGCACTGCCTGATAGCCGTTCTTCTCAGCCGTCCGCACCTGCACCACGGGGCAGGGGCCAGCTTCGATCACGGTGACGGGGACCACAGCCCCTGTCGCTTCGAATATCTGGGTCATGCCCAGCTTGCGTCCGATTATCCCATTCATGGTTCCCCCTTAGTCGACCTTGATCTCGACGTCGACACCGGCCGGAAGATCCAGCTTCGTCAACGCGTCGACCGTCTGAGGACGGGAATCCAGGATCACGATCACCCGCTTGTGGGTCTTCAGCTCGAACTGCTCGCGGCTCTTCTTGTCCACGTGCGGCGAGCGCAGAACCGTCCAGCGCTGTGTGCGTGTCGGGAGCGGAATCGGACCACTGATGGTCGCGCCGGTCTTCTCGGCGGTTCGTACGATGTCGGCTGTCGTCTGGTCGATCACAGCGTGATCGAAGCCCTTCAGCCGGATACGGATCTTCCCTGCCATTTATTTCCTCGGGCGCGATGCCGGTGGAGACGATAAAAGTGTCTTCGCTTCGAAAGCCCCCGGCCGTCGGTCGTTGTCGGCCGATGACTGAGG
>CAYRLB010000142.1:0-5487 GCA_964424945.1 uncultured Gemmatimonas sp. | reverse complement strand
GAGTACGTCCTGCGCCGTCAGCGCGGTCATGCCGGCCGGCGGCGTCGAGGCGCCGAGCGACTCGAACGCCGACTGCAGGCGCTGGTTGATTTTGTAACGACCGACGCGCCCCAGGTCGTAGCGCTTGTTGAGCGCTTCTTCCGAGTACTCGCCGTAATCGAAGCGCGCGTTCTGCTGACCCGGAGTCAGATCGCCGCGTACGACCAGCGAGCTGCGCGGCTGGAACAGAAGCCGCCATACGCCCGAATAGACCGTCAGCACGCGGGGAAGGTCATAGACGAGGACCTTCGGCGTCTTGGCGCCCTTCTCGGTCCGTTCGTCCCGGAAGTTCTCCCAGACGTAACGGATTCCGTGCTCCTGTGCGAAGCGCACCATCCGATCCTCAGTGGAGCGCTGCTCGCGACCGACGGTCTCGAGCGAAGCCTCCTCAGCGTCCGTCCAGGCACGAAGGAAATCGGAGATGTGGAGCGTCTGATCGAGCGACGCTAAAAACTCATCCTCGGACCACACCTCAGGTGCGGGCGCAGTGCCCGGACGGAGCAGGTTGTGGATAGCGAAGAGCGAATCGATCGTCCCACGCGTCGGATCCTTGGCGAGCGTGGCCCTGAGTGTCGTTCCTCCATGTACGTGAGGACGATACACCCCGACCTTCTCGAGGCCTGCGCGCTGAAGGCGACCGATCAGATCGGACGTGAGCTCCTCGCCAGCCTGGCCGAGAAGATTTCCGCCCGCGATCGGGATTGCGCTGATCCCCGCCTCGCGCATCGCATTGTAGGCGCCCTCGCCGAGGCGGGTGCCCCGCTCGAAGAGTTCACCCGTTTTGGGAAGGATCACGTCCCTGTAAAGGAGCGCGCCATTCTCGCCGAGCACTGCCGGATCCGGAACATCCTCAGCGAGGAATCCGAGGAAGGCATCGGAGGAGCGCCGCGAATCGCGGACGGTCTCCTTCTCGAGACTCGAAACGAGCACATTGGCCCGGTCGAAGAAGAGCTCCAGGATGTCAGCATCACGGCTGTATCCTACTGCACGAAGCAGGGCCGAAGCCGGGAACTTCTTCTTCTTGTCGATATGCACCGAAACGACATCATGGATGTCGATGGTGAACTCGACCCACGAGCCGCGGAACGGGATGATCCTGGCACTGAAGAGCTTGCTCCCGTTCGGATGGATCGTCTCTTCGAACACCACACCGGGAGACCGGTGAAGCTGAGAGACGATTACCCGTTCGGCACCGTTGACGATAAAGGTCCCCAGGGGCGTCAACAGAGGGAGATCACCGAGGTAGACCTCCTTCTCGATGATGTCCTTAGGCCTTCTCTCGTCGCCGACTTCTTCCCAGACGATGAGCCGGAGGGTCGCCTTCAGAGGCGCGGCATATGTCATGTCGCGCTCCATGCACTCCTCGATGTCGTACTTCGGTTCACCGAGTGAGTAGCGAACGAATTCCAGCGAGAAGTTCCCGTTCACATCACTGATCGGGAAGATCTCGTTGAAAACCCGTTCGAGGCCGACGTCTTCGCGCTCCTGGATCGCGGCTTCGGTCTGCAACAGGGTCTGGAATGCGCGAACCTGAACGTCGAGGAGATTCGGCATCTCCATACCAGACGTCAGTTTCGCGAATGAGACGATCGATTTATCTCGCGTGGCCAATGTAGAGTTCCCTCCTGGGAGGCCAAGAGTGTACGAACCGCGGGCAAGCGCAAAGTCCCCCAACCGGACGCGCCGGCGGGGTACTGATTCGGTCTAAGGTAGCAGTGTGGCTTCTTGAGCCATTTACGTCGAGCGAAGTGGGGGATCCTGAACCGTCCGACCCGACGGACCGCCGGGCGGCTACCGGTACGCGGGCACGGCCGGGGAGGTACCCCCGGCCGACCCGTCAGGTCCTCCTACTTCAGCTCGACCGCGGCGCCCTGCTCTTCGAGCTTCGCCTTGATCTGCTCAGCCTCATCCTTGCTGACGGCTTCCTTCACCGCCTTGGGAGCGCTGTCAACGAGATCCTTGGCCTCCTTGAGGCCGAGGCTGGTCACTTCACGAACGACCTTGATGACCTGGATCTTCTTCTCGCCGGCGGACGTGAGGACGACGTCGAACTCGGTCTTCTCCTCGGCAGCCGGAGCAGCACCGGCGCCGCCGGCGCCCGGAGCAGCCGCGACCGCCACCGGGGCGGCTGCGGTGACACCGAACTTCTCTTCGAAGGCCTTTACGAACTCGGAGAGCTCGAGGACCGTCATGTTGCCAATGGCGTCGAGCAACTCGTCCTGGGAAAGCGTGGTGGCCATTGTATCGGCTCCTAAATTTGCGGTACGTGTCAGTGCACTACGGGAGTGCTTGGATTCTGTAAGGTCGCGGAGCATCCACCCCGCCTTGCCCTCCAGCTTCCCCTTCGAGGGAGGGTGCCGGATCCCTCAGGAAGGGCACCTCTGGAGCTATTTCCAAAAGGGTGGCGGCGAACCGCCGACCCTGAAATCCGCTTCCGACCTGTCTAGGCTTCGCGCTCCTGACGCAGAGCGTCGACGGCGCGAATGAAGCCACTGAGGATATTCTGAAGGCCTCCCGCAAGCCGCGTGGCCGGGGCATTGAGCCCACCCGCCAGCTGTGCGAGCAACACTTCCTTCGGCGGCAACCCAGCGAGCTGCTTGACCTGCTCAGGGCCGACTTCCTTCCGCTCGACGACGCCGTACTTCACAGCAGGCTTGTTGTCGAACTCACGGGCAAAGTCGGAAATGATTCTCGCTGCTGCAACCGGGTCACGGCTGATCACCAGTCCCGTCGGTCCGCTGAAGAAGCCGGCGACATCGGGGAGCTCGAGATCGGTCAGTGCCCGCTGCGCGAGCGTGTTCTTCACGACGACGTACTCAACGCCCTCCTTGCGGAGACGTGCACGGAACTCGGTCATCTGCTTCACGTTCATACCCGTGAAGTCGGTCAGATAGAACGCGCTCGCCTCGGAGAGCTTGCCATGGAGGTCGTCGATAACGGCCTGCTTACCAGAACGCTCCATCGGTTAGCTCCGTGCGTACAGGTTGGGGTCGACGGCAACGCCGGGACCCATCGTGCTCGAAACGGTCACTCCGCGAACGTAACGGCCCTTGGCCGCCGATGGCTTTGCTCGAATGATGTTCTCCATGAAGGCGGAGAGATTCTCATTCAGCTGATCGGCGCTGAAGGACACCTTGCCGATCGGCGCGTGAACGTTTCCGGTCTTGTCGACGCGGAACTCGATCTTACCCGCCTTGATCTCGGAGACGGCCCTCGCGACATCGAATGTCACGGTGCCTGCCTTCGGGGTCGGCATCAGGCCACGAGGACCGAGAACCCGGCCCAGCTGCCCGACCTGCCCCATCATGTCCGGCGTGGCGACGGCGACATCGAAGTCCGTCCAGCCGTCCTTGATCTTCTGCACATATTCGACGCCGACAAAGTCAGCGCCTGCATCCTCCGCTTCCTTCGCCTTCTCGCCCTGTGCGATCACGAGAACGCGCGCGGTCCGGCCCGTCCCATGGGGAAGAACGACGGTGCCACGGACGATCTGATCCGCATGACGCGGATCGACACCCAGGCGGACGGCCACTTCGACCGTCTCATCGAACTTCGCGAACGACAGCTCCTTGACCAGCGCTACAGCGCCGGCAGGCTGTTGCTCATCCTCGGGTACGCGGGCTACCGCTTCGCGGAATTTCTTTCCGTGCCTCGGCATCAAGCCCTCAACGGCGAAGCTGAAACATGTCCTCCCACGCCGCGTCGCCTGGCGCCGCGTGGTCAACGGACGGAACCTGCCAAGTAGAAACAGGTCGGCCAGGCATGTGCCTGTTCCGACCCTTTTCTCAGCCCTCTACTTCGATGCCCATCGAGCGTGCTGTGCCCGCGATCATCGCCATCGCACCATCGATGTCGGTCGCGTTGAGGTCGGGCATCTTCGTCTCGGCGATCTCACGGATCTGGTCACGCGTGACCTTGCCGACCTTCTGGCGCTTCTGCGTCGCGGAGCCACTCGTGAGGCCGGCCGCCTTCTTCAGCAGGATCGCCGCAGGCGGCGTCTTGGTGATGAAGGTGAACGAGCGATCACCGTAGACCGTGATTTCGACCGGGATGATCATCCCCGGCTGACCCTGGGTCCGCGCGTTGAACTGCTTGCAGAACTCCATGATGTTCACGCCGTGCTGACCGAGCGCCGGCCCGACGGGCGGGGCGGGGTTCGCAGCGCCGGCGGGAACCTGCAGCTTGATGAAACCGGTTACTTTCTTGGCCATTATGTAGCTATCAGCTATCAGCTATCAGCTATCAGTCCACTGGACGTCCAGTCTGTGCTGGGTGTTGGATCCTGTCTTGTCACGCTCGAGCAATCAACCAGCCGCCCTCAGCCGATAGCTGATAGCTGACAGCTGATAGCCGTCCTCAGTATCCCTTCAACTGCGTGTAATCCAGCTCCAGGCTGGTGGGTCGGCCGAAAAGCGACACCTCGACCTTCACCTTGCCCTTGTCGTGGTAGATCTCCTGAACGGTTCCGCTGAACTCGTTGAAAGGACCTTCCACGACCTCGACGACCTGGCCCACCGTGAACGGGATCTGCTCTATCGGTGCGCTCTCCGCCTCTTCCGCAGCCCCGGTGCCCCCGAAGATCTTCGCGAGCTCATCATCCTGAAGAGGCTGAGGCTCGGCGCCGGTCCCGAGGAATTTGATGACGCCCTGGATGTTGTTCACCACATGGGCGTTCCGCTGGTTGTAAACCATCTTCACCAGCACGTAACCGGGATAGAGACGCCGCGTGACATTCACACGCTTGCCATTCCGCAGCTCCACGAGCTCCTGTGTCGGAACCTGGACCTCCTGAATCTGCTTGTCCTCCACCTCACCGGGCTCATCGTCGATGCGCCGCTGGATGAGACGTTGAACCTTGTTCTCGTGACCCGAATACGTCTGGATCGCGTACCACTTGCCTTCTGGCATGATGGAATCAGCCCCCCAGGACGCTGCGCAGCAGCTCCAGCGCGTTGTTTACGGCAAAGTCCATCACAAATACGAGTGCCGCGACCACAACGAGAAAGACGATGATGACCCAGGTCGAATTCTTCAGCTGTGGCCAGTCGGGCCATGTGACCTTCTGCATCTCGGTCTGGACCTGGCCAGCGAACTCGCGAACTTTTTGCAGCGTATCGGCCATTCGACTCCGGGCGAGTTGATCATTCGCGAGAGCCACGGCCCGAAGGCCGCAATGGTCTCTCTCGTCGGGGTGCTACTTCGTTTCCTTGTGCGGCTGATGCTTATTGCAGCGCGGGCAATACTTCTTGTACTCGACGCGCTCCGGATGCAGCCGCTTGTTCTTCGTCTTGTGGTAGTTCCGCTCTTTGCACTCGGTGCAGGAGAGGATGATCTTGTCGCGCATCGCGGCAACCCTGCTCTAGTTGTTTATACCGGCAACCATGAGGGTTGCCGTGTCTTCGCTTCGAAAGCCCCCGGCCGTCGGTCGTTGTCGGCCGATGACTGAGG
>CAYRLB010000141.1:0-5565 GCA_964424945.1 uncultured Gemmatimonas sp. | reverse complement strand
ATCCCGGGGGTTTCCGGCAACTCGCGTGGAGGGGATGCGGTGCCGGGCGCGAGCACACCCCCAGCCGCGCCACTCGTCCCTGGCGCCAGAGCGCCCAGCACCACCGTCCCGATCAGCTTCGCCCCATCGCTGGCGTCCCCACCCGCCCCGTCCATCTACCCGCCCCCTCATCCGCATCCGCAGTCACTTCGCGAGGCCCACGCTGTCGTATGAGCCCGCAGTCACAGCCGTCCACCACCCCGCCCCCCCGCGTCTCCGCCCACTCGCCGTACCGCCAGTATCGCATCCGCCAACGGACCCGGATCCTCCCTCACCGGATCAAGCGCCGGCAGCCCGGTCGCCGCCGTCAGCTCCTCCGCGGCACGCGCCGCTGTTTCCGCGTCGAGATCCGAGGTGTTCAACGCGATTCCGATGACCCGCGACTCCCGCAGCGGGGCGATCGCCCGTTCACAGATCTCGATCATCTCCGGAACAGAGGGAAGCGGCATCCAGTCGTACGCGCCCCCGCCGCCGTATGCGCATACACGTGACGGTTGATGGCAGAGGATCATCGCGTCAGGCATCGATCCGTGCAGCAGCCCGAGCGTCACCCCCGAATAGCCGGGATGGACGAGCGACCCCTGCCCCTCCACGAGCACGATGTCGCTCGACGCTGCCGCCTTCAGGACGAGTTCCTCCGCCGCACCACTGATGAAGTCCGCGATCACCGAGTCGACCGCGATCCCCCATCCTTCGATCAGGATGCCCGTCTGACCCGTCGGCGCGAAGCCGACCTTCGCGCCGCGCGCCTCGAGCACCCGCCGGATCTCCAGCGCTGCCGTCATCTTCCCGATGTTGCAGTCAGTACCGACCGTGTGCACCACCAGCGCCTCGACCAGGCGGGCGCGACCGGTGGAGACCCCGAGATCTGCAGGCGGCATCCGCAGGTCATGGATCTGAACCCCGCGCCGGCGGGCAGCCTCTGCCAGCTCCGGATCCTCGGAAAGATAGAAGTGAAGTCCGCTCACAATCGGCAGACCGGCATCGATCGCCGCATACAGGATGGGGCGCCAGCTATCGGGCAGGCGTCCGCCCGTGGGCGCGATCCCCACGAGAAGCGCGGTAGGACCCAGCCCAAGCCCCTCCTCTACAGTGCCCACAACCGGGAGCGAGCCGCCGAACCCCAGAACGTCCTGCGTCGTGCGGCCGGCCTGCGTCGAATCGAGCACTCCCGCGACCCGCTCGCCCAGGTAGCGGATGGCACTGTTCGCCGTCTTCGAAGTCAGCGGCCCGAAAAGCCCTTCTGCCAGGATCAGATATCGATAGTCGTGCATGCGCATAAAACGATGGGATCAGGTCGCAACGCTCGATATCGGAGACGGTTTCAACATGCGCGCCAGTTCAGGAGGAAGGCTGTCGCGGCCCCCGTTCGTCTTCGGAAGCCAGGCTCGGCTCTCCATGACGCCCATCAACCGATCTCATCCCGTGTCCTCGCAAAGACTTAGCATCAGGGCACACCCCTTGCCTAGACCCAGCGGACAAGTGCACGACATCTTTCGACAAGAGCCGCCATGAAGACGACCCTGCGATATGCGCTCCTCCTCCCGCTCGCCCTGACGATCGGCGGGTGCAGCGACGATTCCGAGCCGCCCACGAACAACACGACCCGCAGCGATGCCGTGACGCTTACCGGTGATTGGGACACCAGACTCACCGCCGACGATCTCGAGCAGGGTCGCGGCGATCCGAGCTGGCAGCAGGTTGTTCAACTCGACACGGCCGGACTCGAGCGCGGTACGATCGCGAACGCGGAAAGCTTCGAACAGATCACCCCTGACATGGTGAACTCCTTCCCCATGCAGCTCCCGCTCTACCGGGAGGCGGCGGGGCCATCCGTGCTGCGCGCGCAGATTCTCCTCGATCGGGTGATGTTCTCACCCGGCATCATCGACGGGCGATGGGGGAAGAACACCGAGAAGGCGGTTTACTGGTTTCAGCAGCGGGAGGGGCTCAGGCGGACGGGATGGATCGATCAGGAGACATTCGACAGGCTCGTGCAGTTGGCGGGTGACACGCCGGAGCTCGTGCGCCCCTATACGCTCACCGCATCGGACGTCGAGGGTCCTTTCGTAACGATCCCGGAGGACATCTACGAGAAGGCGGAGCTCGACTGCATGTGTTACGAATCCGCCGCGGAAGCGCTGTCGGAGCGTTTCCACGTGACCCGAGAGATCCTCGAGCAGCTCAACCCGGACATCTCCTTCGATGCGCTGGCGGCAGGTACGACAGTGCTGGTCCCGAACGTTCGGGGCGAAGGAACGCGGGCATCCGGGGAGGTCGCGAAGCTGGTCATCTCCGCGCAAGGCTTCTATGTGCACGCGCTGGATGCCGGCGGCCGGATTCTCTACCACTTCCCGACGACCCTCGGGTCGAGCTTCGATCCGTCGCCGAGTGGGCAGCACACCATCACCAGCATTACGCCCGATCCCTGGTGGCACTATCAGCCCTCCATCCTGGCCCATGTGGACAGCGAAGATGAAGAGGCGATGATCCCCGCAGGACCGAACAACGCGGTCGGCGTGGTGTGGATGGCGCTCTCCATCCCCCACTACGGCATCCATGGGACGAGTGCGCCCGAGACGATCGGCTACTCCACCTCGGCCGGGTGCGTACGCCTGACCAACTGGGACGCCATCTTCCTCTCCGGGCTCGTGTCGGAAGGAACGCCGGTTGAATTCAGCTCGCGACCCGATCCGTCGCCGGTCGAGAACGGCTGACGAGAACGGCTACGAATGCGCCGTTGCATCTTCCGGCCGGATATCTCCGGTCACGTTGGCGGCCCCTTCAGGTTCAGGGGGCCCGCACCGGCTCGGACTCCGGCATAGGTGCGGCAGCAAGGTGCACTCCGGCGGCCAGAATCGCTTACCTCGCTCCCATCCCCCGCCGCAGGGTGGACGCTTCGAGCATCGCCGCCATACGAGCATGGACGATGGCGATAAGGTGATCCACGCTTTCCTGGGTGAAGCCATCGACCTCAATCGGATCGCCGAAGTCGAGGTCCAGATGGCCGCGCGTAACCCTGATGACGCCCGGCGGAGTGATCTCGCTGCTGCCAACGACGATGGCGGGAACGATCGACGCGCCCGCCTCAATTGCCAGCACGAATGCCCCTTTCTTGAAGGCGCCGAGCTGGCCATCCAGGGAACGCGTTCCTTCTGGGAAGATCACGACGGCGCCCCCCTCATCGCGAAGCTGCGCAGCCGCCGTCCGAAGGCTCTCGATCGCACGATCACGATCCGACCGATCGAGCGATACATGGCCCGCCATCTTCCACGCGGGCCCGAAGACGGGGACCTTCTCGAGCTCCTTCTTGGCGACGAATCGGTATCGTGAGGGGATGGAGCGCGCGAGCGCGAGGATTTCGAACGCGCCGGTGTGATTACAGACGACGACGTGTGGACGGCTCCAATCCACGCGATCGGGGCCACGCACGCTCATCGTCGATCCGCTGGCCCAGAGCAGCGTCCGGCTCCAGCATCTTGCGATGCGATCGTACAGCCCGCCGCGATGGCGGACAAGCCAGGCGATGAAGATGATCGGCGCGGCCGCCAGGGTCGCCACCGCGGAGACGAGCAGGAACCACGCAGTGCGGATCACAAGGCGTCGCCGAAGTGTTCGAAGCCGGCCTGAGCAAGGGCGACGCGTTCGCCTCCTGCCGACTGTTCGAGATGCACCCCTTCACCCGCCTCGATGCGGCCGACCCTGGCTAGACCACAGCCGAAGCGCGCCTGAAAGTCGAGAAGATGCGGATCAACCGATCCGGGCCGCGCTGCAAAGCAGATCTCGTAATCTTCGCCCCCGGATAGAGCGAGCTTCAGAGCGCGATCCGGCTCCAGCGATCGCAGCGACGAATGCAAGGGGATGGCGTCCGACGCGATCAGCGCCGCCACACCGCTCGCCGCGGCAAGGTGAGCGAGATCGCCTCCTAGACCATCGGAGATATCCAGCATGGCGACCGGGATCTCGCGCTCGGAGAGCCAGAGCGCCTCGTGCACACGCGGGGTCGGCCTCAGAAAGCGCTCCCTCGCGGATTCGGGCGGGGTTCTGTCTTCCAGAAGCTCCGCCACAGCGAGCGCCGCTCCCCCCAGCGAGCCGGTCACCCACACCTCATCGCCCGGTTGCGCTCCCGAGCGCCGGATCGGCGCCGAGCTTTGCCCGACGCTTACGACGTCGATGAAGATGGGCCCTGGCGAGGATGTCAGATCCCCTCCCAGCAGCCCTCCGCCGACCGATTCCACCGCAGCTCGCACCCCGCGCATGATCTCGACGGCATCCTCCTCCTCCCCGGCCGGAACCGCGAGCGACGCCAGCACGCCGATCGGTCGGGCTGCCATGGCGGCGAGATCACTCAGCGAAGCGGCCGCCGCGCGATAGCCGATATCAGAGGGGGCCATCCAGCTGCGCCGGAAGTGGCGATCCTCCACACTGAGATCGGAGGAGAGCACGATGCCGCTCCCCGAGACCACTGCAGCATCGTCACCGGGTCCGACAGGTACGTCATCACGCGGGGGGACACCGTCGAGGAAGCGCCGGATCAGCCGGAACTCGGCGCCTCCGGCCAGACTGGAGAACGGCTGCCCCGTCCCGGATCCGCCGGCCCGTCCAGGCGACGCCTCCCCGCCCACCCCGGACGCAGCACCGGCGGCGAGGTCACCCCCGCCGCCGGCCTTCAATCTTTCACTACCCGAATCGTCCGCCACCGCGACCGTCAGTAGCTCGGAGGATCGCTGGCCGGAAAGGACTCCTTCGACCCTTCCGTGACCTTGCCCCGGATCGTCGATTCGCGGCCGTTCGAATCCTTGCGCTCGGCCTCGGCGATCGGCGCGGGATCTTCCGAATCCCCGAGGAGCTGGCGGAGGACGTACTGAAGAATCCCGCCATGGCGGTAGTACAGCGCCTCCTTCGGCGTATCGATCCGGATCGTCGCCGTGAATTCGAGCACCTCACCATTCTCCCGCCGAGCCCGTACAGCGATGTCCCGCCCGTTCGAGAAGTTATTCGCGAACGCCTCGCTGACACCGGTGATGTCGAATGTCTCGGTACCATCCAGCCCCAGAGTGGAAGCCGAGACGCCCTCTTCGAACTGAAGCGGAAGAACACCCATCCCGATCAGGTTGGATCGGTGAATCCTCTCATAGCTCTCCGCGAAAACCGCCCGGATCCCCTGAAGGTTCGGCCCCTTCGCCGCCCAGTCCCGGCTCGACCCCGAACCGTACTCCTTGCCGGCGAGAACCACGAGAGGGGTGCCCTCCTCCACATACTTCATCCCCGCAGCGTAGATCGACATAATCTCGTCTGACGGCAGATGCTTGGTATATCCACCCTCGACGCCGGGGATCAGCTGGTTCCGGATACGCGGATTCGCGAACGTCCCGCGCACCATCACCTCATGGTTGCCCCGCCTCGACCCGTACGAGTTGAAGTCCTTCGGCTCCACCCCGTGCTCCATGAGATAGGCGCCTGCAGGGCTGTCCTTCCGGATGCTGCCGGCCGGGGAGATGTGGTCGGTTGTGATGCTGTCACCCA
>CAYRLB010000140.1:0-5638 GCA_964424945.1 uncultured Gemmatimonas sp. | reverse complement strand
GGGGCCCCTTCACCGCAAGGGACTCGATGACGTCCGGATAGAGGTTGCCCTGGACGAGGAACTTCGCGTCAGATCCGAGACGCGCGGCAGCCTCTTCGAAGACGTCGATAAAGGTGTGCCCGATGATCTTCCGCTTCTTCTCCGGATCTTCGATGCCGGCCAGCCGCCCGAGGAAGAGCTCCGACGCGTCGACGACCTCGAGCTTCATGCCCATGTGACGACGGAAAGTCCGCTCGACCGACTCGCGCTCCCCGGCCCTGAGAAGTCCGGTATCGACGAAGATGTTGGTCAGCTGGTCACCGATCGCCCGATGAACGAGTGTTGCCGCCACACTTGAATCCACCCCGCCCGACAGCCCGCAGATGACCTGCGCGTCCCCCACCGATGCGCGGATCTTCTCGATCTCGGTATCGATGAAGGAACCTGCGGTCCAGGTCGGCTCACAGCCGCAGACCCTGAACACGAAGTTCGAGATGATGTCCTCACCGCGAACCGTGTGCGCGACTTCGGGGTGGAACTGCACGCCGAAGATGGGCCGATCGACGGCACCGAACGCCGCGAAAGGAAGATCCGGTGTGCTGGCCAGCGCCTGGAATCCCGGCGGCGGCTCCTTCACATGATCGCCATGGCTCATCCAGACCTGGGTCGATTCCCCCGATCCGAAGCCGGCGAAGATCCCCTCCGGCTGATTCACCTCGATCTGGGCCCGTCCATATTCGCGGCGACCGCGCTCGACGACCCCACCCTCGAGATGCGTGATGAGCTGCATCCCGTAGCAGATGCCGAAGACGGGGATGTCCATCCGGAGCAGGCCGGGCTCCGCCGTCGGAACTTCATCGCCATAGACCGAAGACGGTCCACCGGAAAGGATGATGCCCTTCGGTGCCCACTCCCGGATCCACTCCAGGCTTCGGCCGGGCGGCTGTATCTCGCAGTAGACGCGCTCCTCGCGGATACGCCGGGCGATCAGCTGCGTGAACTGCGAGCCATAATCGATGATGAGGATGCGATTCGGATCCACTTTGTTCTTCTTTCGCGCGTTTCAGCCTGTCGAAGCAACAGAAAGTATTCGGCGGCAGTGACCGGGGAAAGCCGCCGCAACGCAGGCGGGGGAACGCGGCCGTCGCGCTCCCCCGCCTGATACTGCTCTGCCGGGCTTCCCGTCAGGCTTTTCTTCGGCTGGCGAGCATCGCCACCGTCGCTACGATTGCGATCCCTGCGGCCACAGGAGAAACATGACGAGCGGCCGAGAAGGAGAAGATCGACTCGTTGCAGAGGGGACACGTCCTGGACGAGGAGTTTACCGGCAGCCTGCAGTGCGGACAGAGGGATAGTGCCATGGCGCCTCCGGCGTGGGGGAGGATCGGAAAGGAGGGCGAAGGCCGGAAGAGGCCTTCACCCACTTATATCACGATCCGGCCGGAAGGTTTCTGACGTTTTCGTCAGAGATCGATTTCCGCCGCTACGAGATCCTCGATCGTTTCCCGCCGACGGACCAGCCGGGCATCCGCCCCCTCCACCATTACCTCCGCCGGGCGAGGGCGCTGATTGTAGGTCGACGCCATCGAGAAGCCGTACGCTCCCGTCGTGCGGATCGCGAGCAGTTCTCCCGGCCCGACCTCCTCCACATCCCGATCCAGCGCCAGGAAATCCCCCGTTTCGCAGATCGGGCCGACCACGTCGACCCGGCGGGCGGGCCGATCCTGCGACTCCACAGGCTCCACCTCATGATAGCCGGCATAGTGGCTCGGCCGCAGCAGGTCGTTCATCCCCGCATCGGTGATGACGAACCGCTTTCCGCCACCCTCCTTCACGTACAGCACCCGCGTAACCAGGATTCCAGCCTCGCCGACAATGAAGCGGCCCGGCTCGAGCACCAGCTTCAGACCGGTGGACGCCACACCCGGGAGAATCGCGTCCCCGAAGTCTGCGACGGAAACCCCCTCCCCGCCGGTGTAGGAGATTCCCAGTCCGCCGCCCAGGTCGAGATATTCGAGCTCATGGTTATCCGTCTTCAGATCATGCACCAGCTGGAGGACCTGCTCCAGCGCGACCTCGTACGGGTCGACCTGGAGGATCTGCGAGCCGATGTGCATGTCGACGCCGCACACCTGGATCCCCGGAAGCTCCGCCGCGAGCCGATAGAGTCTGCGGGCATCGCCGAGAGGGATCCCGAACTTCGTCGCGGCGTGCCCGGTCCGCGTATAGGCGTGCGGCGTCGGGGTGTGGACATCCGGGTTGACCCGAAGGGCAACTCTCGCGCGAGTTCCACTCGCCGCTGCAAGCTGCGAAAGCGCCCGGAGTTCGCCCTCCGACTCCACATTGAAACCGTAGATGCCCTCCGCCAGAGCGGCAGCGAGCTCGGCGACCGTCTTCCCCACCCCGCTGAAGACGATTCGGTGCGCCGGAATACCCGCCAGCCGCGCCCGATGCAGTTCCCCGCCCGATACGATGTCCGCACCGCCCCCGAGTTCGGCGATCGCGCGGAGGACCTCCAGATTCCCATTCGCCTTCACCGAAAAGGCGATCAGGTGCGGATAGCCATCGAGAGATCTCGAGAGCTCCGCGTACCGGTTCTGGATCGCGGTACGGCTGTAGACGTAGGTCGGCGTACCCCACTCCTTCACGAGGTCGGGCACGGCGACATCCTCACAGTGAAGAACGCCGTCTCTTCTGTTGAATGCAGAGCTCATCAGTATGCCCGCGCCCAGACGACCTCGTGCTGCGCGGCTGATCCGCACACCAGACACGACTCAGGAGGCGTCGGCGAACGAAACTCCTCGTCCGGCAGAACGCGGATCGTCGCCTTCGTATCGCCCTTCACCGTCTCCTCGCACATCGCAGAGCCGCACCACCCGGCGAAGACGAAGCCTCCGTCCCCTTCGATGATCTCCGCGAAACGGGCAAAATCCGTCACACCTCGGTGGGTGTTCCGCTCCCGTCGAGCCTTCGCCGCCTCCAGGAGCCACTCCTGATATTCCCGCAGGCGCGTCGGGAGCGTCGAAATCGCTTCGGCCTCCGGGATGAACTCCTTCCGCTCCGCGCCCTCGGCAATCACCCGTCGCGCGAGCACCACCTGCTGTTTGGCGATGTCCTTCGGGCCGATCTCGAGCCGGAAAGGGACACCCTTCGTCTCCCACTCGTAGAACTTCGCCCCCGGCGTGAGGTTGTCCCGATCATCGATGTGGACCCGCAGATCGCCCAGAGCGGTGGCGATCTCCTTCGCCTTCGCGAGGACCTGCGTCCGCTCGTCCTCCTTGCGCGCGATCGGCACGATGACCACCTGAATCGGCGCCAGCAGCGGCGGAAGAACGAGACCCTTGTCGTCGCTGTGGGCCATCACGAGTCCGCCGATGAGTCGGGTCGAGACACCCCAGCTCGTGTTCCAGGCGAACTCTTCCTGGCCTCCTTCGGCCGCGAACTTCAGGTCGAACTGCCTGGAGAAGTTCTGCCCGAGGTGGTGCGAAGTTCCCGCCTGAAGGGCACGGTTGTCCTGCATCATCGCCTCGCACGTGTAGGTGTGCATGGCGCCGGGGAAGGTCTCGGAAGGTGACTTCCGGCCGGTGATGACGGGCATCGCCATCCAGCCTTCCATGAACTCCCGATAGATGCCCAACATCCGCCGCGACTCCTCCTCGGCCTCCTCGCTGGTGGCGTGCGCCGTGTGCCCCTCCTGCCAGAGAAACTCGGTCGTTCTCAGAAAGAGGCGCGTCCGCATCTCCCACCGTACGACATTCGCCCACTGATTGATGAGCAGGGGGAGATCGCGATAGCTCTGGACCCACTTGGCGAACATCGAATAGATGATCGTCTCCGAGGTGGGCCGGACTACCAGCGGCTCCTCCAGTCGGGACTCGGGATCGGGCACCAGACCGCCCTCCGCTCCTGCATGGAGCCGGGTGTGCGTGACGATCGCCATCTCCTTCGCAAACCCCTCGACGTGCTCGGCCTCGCGGGATAGAAAGGATTGCGGGATGAACAGCGGGAAGTAGGCGTTCTCGTGCCCTGTCTCCCGGAAGCGCCGGTCGAGCTGGTCCCGCATCAGCTCCCACAGGCGATATCCGTATGGACGGATCACCATGCAGCCACGCACGGGAGAGTGGTCAGCCATCTCCGCGCGCAGGACGACCTCGTTGTACCAGGCGCTGAAATCGTCCGCCCGTGGTGTTAGCGCCTTTTCGTCAGCCATTTCCGGTTCTGTTCAGTCTGCGGCGTCAAAAGGCGCCATTCCAATTCTCGGCAACCGCTGTCAGCAGCGGTGGATTTTCCAGCATTTCGATTCCGGAACGACAGCTTCCGGCCGCGGCATGGGCAGCCGCGCCCGCACGCCTTACGTCGTCCCGAGCTCCTCGAGCGGAGTACGCGTCTCTTCGCTCGTCGCCATCGTCCTCACGACGACCTCCCCCTCGGCCAGCTCATCCGGCCCGACGATCACGGCCCGGACCGCGTTGACCGCTGCGGCCCCCTTCAGCTGCTTGCCGACGCCCTGCGTCCGGAGCGCGTAGTCGACCGAGTGGCCCGCTTCGCGAAGCTGATGGACGATTCGCAGAACGTCGGGCCGCTGCTCGGGCGTCACGCCGATGACATAATAATCGACGCCGTGCGCTGTATCGGGGAGGAGGCCGCGGTCGGTGAGCAGCTCGCGCAGCACGACGTCTCCCATCCCGAACCCCAGGGCGGGCAGATCGGTCCCGGAGACGACGCGGAGCAGCTCGTCATAACGTCCGCCCCCCGCGATAGCTCTGAGCTCACCGCGGGTATCGAAGATCTCGAAGACCATACCCGTATAGTAGGCGAGCCCCCGAACAATCCCAAGATCGAACCGGACGAAGGAACCGAGACCCATCGCTTCAATGCTCGTAAGCAGCGCCGCCATGCGATCGACCTGCTCGGCGATCCCTTCTACTCCGCCGTACGTCTCACGGACCGCCTCGAAATCCGACCGCTCGAAGATCGCCAGGATGCGTGAGACAGCCTCCTCCGCGAGACCTGCCTCGTCCATCAAGCGCCGGCCGACTACCTCGGCCGGATCCCGCTCCAGCTTGTCGACGATGTTGTAGACGAGGATGAGCTGCTCCTCCGGGACGCCCGCGTGCAGGAGCAGCGCACGCAGAAGCCGACGATCCGAGACCCTCGCGACGAAGTCATGCTCGGTAAGGCCGAAGGCCCGGAGTGTATCGATCGCCGCAGCGAGGAGCTCGACATCGGAGCCGACGCCTTCATCGCCGACAATATCGAGATTCAGCTGATAATGTTCGCGTAGACGCCCCCGCTGCGCCCGCTCGTAGCGGAAGAGCTGCGGTATCGCGAACCAGCGGATCGGCTTGCGCATCCCGCCGGCGCGTGCGCCCACCATCCGCGCGAGGGTGGGCGTCATCTCCGGCCGCAGGGCGATCTCGCGACCGCCCTTGTCCGTGAAGTTGTAGAGCTGCTGCACGATCTCGGGGCCCGACTTCTCGATGTACAGATCCGTCGCCTCGAGCGGTGGACCATCGTACTCCTCGAAGCCGTAGCGACGTGCGACGTCGCGCCACACCTTCATGATGTAGGCGCGAACGGCAAGATCGGCCGGGTAGAAGTCCCGGAAACCCGGTAAGGAAGCGAAGTTCGGCATGGGCGGGAATGTAGGCCGCGCACC
>CAYRLB010000139.1:0-5666 GCA_964424945.1 uncultured Gemmatimonas sp. | reverse complement strand
CGGGTCATTCACGGTCGGCCTATACTACGACGCTTGTGTTAGATCCGTCAACTACTTCGCGGACGCGCGCGTGGGTCGAGGTCCGGTTGGATCTCCTCCGCGAAAATGTCCAGGCTGCACGGCGTGCGATAGGCGCGGGTGCGGAGCTCGTGCCGATGGTCAAGGCCGAGGCGTACGGGCTCGGAATGCCGGCGGTCGTCGCCGCACTTTCCGGATTTCCTTCCCCTGACCTGCCCTGGGCGTTCGGCGTTGCGACCGTCTCCGAAGGGGAACGCCTCCGCTCTCTCGGCTGGTTGGGCCGCATCCTCGTCTTCTCCCCCGCCACTCCGCAGGATTTCGAGCGTGCCGGCTCTGCGGCGCTGACGCTCTGCATCTCCGACGTCGAGGGGGTGCGGCGCTGGGCTGCGATTGCCGCTTCCCTCGCACGTCGCCTTTCCTTCCATATCGAGGTCGATACCGGGATGGGCCGGGCAGGTCTCCCCTGGGAGCACGCGGCGCAGTGGGGTGCGGATGTCCTGGACGCGGCGGCGGACAAGCTGGTCTGGGAAGGAGTATACACCCACTTCCATTCCGCAGATGAGCCGGATCTGACCTCCGCGGATGAGCAGTGGGCGAAGTTCCAGTCCGCTGTGGCGGCGCTGCCCGCTCTGGAGACGCCGCTCATAATGCACACGTCGAATAGTGCAGGGATCTTCCGTCGGGCCGGATACGGTTGCAAACTTGCACGGCCGGGCATCTTTCTCTACGGCGGAAGAGCAGGGCCGGATGTGGAGCCTGCCCCTGTCGTATCTTTACGGGCCCGACTCGTTCTGATTAAGGAAGTGCCTGCCGGATCGACCGCGGGTTACGGCGCGACCTACCGCGCAACCCGCGCGGAACGGTGGGGTACACTGGCGATCGGCTACGGGGACGGCGTTCCGCGCCGCCTCGCCACCGCCGGCGGCGAGGTTCTGCTGCGTGGAAAACGAACCCGGATCATCGGCCGTATCTCCATGGATATGACGACGATCGACCTCACCAACCTGCTCGAGGCGGAGGTGGGTGACGAGGTAACGCTCATCGGCGAGAGCGGGGACCAGCGTATTACCGTCGACGAGGTCGCGGCGCGGTGCGGGACGATCTCCTATGAGATCCTCACCGGCCTGGGCACGCGTCTACCGCGAATCTACCTCGGGGAGGGAGGTCGCCCCTGGCGCGACCCCATCCCGAGTTGACGCGAGCTTTCACCGAACTTCATCCAAGATGGCGGGTGCGGCCCTGTCGGCCGGACTGCCGATCCTGACTAGGACAGATGCGAAGGATATCGAAGCGCCGTACTCTGCTCGTTCTCGGCCTGCTGGCCGGAGCGGGTTGTACCGACAAAATCCCGACGCTGACAGACCCGGACTTCTTCCCGGGCTCCCTGCCACGGACGATCCAGTACACCCTTTCTTCCGATGTGCTGCTCAGTTCCGCCGAAGTCGTTCCGGGTCGGACCACCGTCGAGGATGTCTTCTTCAAGCTCATCGCGCGCGACTTCGATGGCTCGCTGAACGCCCGGCTGGTGGCGCAGTTCAACGGCTTCCCGAAAGCTGTCACGGTGGAAGGGGTCAACGACAGCACCTACACGTACGAGGCGAGCAGGGTTGTCGCGAGTCTCCCTGATACCTTGCGGGTTTCGGCGCCCTCTCTGGAGTTTCAGCTCTGGACGGTGGAGCAGCCCTTCGATTCGGTGAACGTCACCTGGGAGAACGCAGTCGACACGCCGGGGCAGACCGCTCCCTGGACGACGCCGGGTGGAACGCGAGGCCAGCTCCTGGCGTCCTATACCTGGAATGTCGCGGCGACGGGAGCGGATGCGGATTCGCTGAAATGGGATATCCCTGCTTCTGTCGTAACCGCTCTTGCAGACAGCTCTCTGGCCGGCCTGATGGTGCTCCTCAACACCCCCAACTCGCGGGCCGAGATCTCCTCCCTCGTCGTTGAAGCGCGGGTGCGGCCGGCGACGCAGGACACGGTGGTCACACAGAGGGTGCAGTCCCTGGCACAGACCTTCATCTACACACCGGAAGCCGAGATCCCTACCGACCTGCTCCGCGTCGGCGGGATCACGTCGGACAGGACGCTTCTTCGCCTCCGGCTCGACAATCCGCTGCAGGGATGTAGCGTTCCTGTCCCGGGCTGCCCGCAGGAACTCAATCTCGAGGATGTGACCCTGAACCGGGTCGAGCTGCTGCTCGATCCAGTGCCCGTTACACTCGGCTTCCGGCCGATCACGCCGACCCGCCTGACCTTCAGGAGGCTGCTCGAGCCGGAACTCGGACCGCGCGCGACGCTGGGGGAGATCCTTGCCGAGGACACCGTCTCGGTGACTCGCTTTCTCCCCGGAAACACTGCTCCGCTCGTCTTCAATGTGACGAACGCCGTCAACCTCTCCCGATCGGCCGGCAGCGATGAGCTCGCTTTCGCCGTCCTGATCGAACCGGAAGGATCGACGCCTTCGTACGCATGGATGCAACGCACTCCTCGTCTGAGATTTACCTACACCCTGCCCCAGAGGCCGCAGCTTCCATGAGCCGTGCAATCCGCCTATTCAGTGTGCTCGCCCTGATCATCTTCGGGGCGGCGGATGCCAGGCAGGCGTCGGCGCAGTCGGCACTCGTCACGCAGGGTCTGGGACTTCCCGTTGAGCCGATGGATGCCCGCGCCCGCGGCCTCGGTGGCGTCGGCATCGGCCTGTCGGATGGTGACCTTTCCTGGGCCAGCCCGGCCGGCCTCTTCGGGCTTCCGGCTCCCGCGATGGTTGCCGCGTATCAGTACGACCGTTTCGAGACGTCCGGACTCAACCCGGACATGACGGGATCGACGGCGCGGGTGCCCTATCTTCTGGGCGCCTTCCCCGCGAGTTCCCGGCTGGTGCTGTATGGCGGCTTCGGGAGCTTTCTCGATCAGAACTGGAGAGTCGAGAACCCGGACACGATTCAGTTCGGCGATCAGCAAATCCCGGTAATGGATATTTCCGCGTCGGATGGGGGCGTGACGCGCGTTCGCTTTGGCGCGACCTACGAGGTTGTTCAGGATCTGGCCGTCAGCGGCGGCGTCGACCTCTTTACCGGTAGCGTCGAACGGCTTCAGGGCCGGATGTTCGCCGGTGAGGTCTCACCTGCCTGCTGCGGTTCGTCCTGGTCCTACCGGGGGCAGGGCTTCAACGTCGGCGCTCACTGGTCGCCGTCGGATGCGAGCGGCATCGCTCTCTCCGCGTCGTATGGCGGAACCCTCGAGGCGACGGCGAATAACGAAGCTGCCGAGGCCCGCGAGTACGACCTGCCCCTGATGCTCCGGGGCGGCATGAGCGGCCGGGTAGGGCAGAACACCCTCCTCGCGATGAGCGGCTCGTGGGACGGCTGGTCATCGCTGGAGGGCGCGCCGGGCCTCGAGAATACGACCCGCGATTCCTGGTCGGTCAATGGCGGTCTGGAGTGGGAGGGCGTCGTCCTCCGCGGGCGTCCTTTCCCGCTGCGTATCGGGGCGCGGACCGGTTCGCTTCCCTTCCGCCTCGCGCAGGTCGGTGATGACGGGGAATGGGCCGGCGAGCGGGCGGTGAGCGGCGGGCTCGGCATCCTCCTCGGTGGAGGCTCCGTCCGTGCGGACATGTCGATTGAATCGGGCAAGCGCAGCGCTGAGGGGAATGGCTTCGATGAATCCTTCTGGCGCGCCGGATTTTCGATCAGAGTCCTCGGTCGGTGAACGCACCCCTCGCCCCGCTCATCCTGGTAGTGGATGACAACCCGCTCAACGTGGAGCCACTCTGTGAGCTGCTGGGCGCGATGGGGTATCGTGTGGAGGAGGCTCTCGACGGGCCGACCGCGTTGCGCATCTCGCGGGAGATCCTGCCCGACCTGATCCTCCTCGACATCATGATGCCGGGGATGAACGGCTTCGAGGTGTGCAATCAGCTCAAGATGGAGCCGGCAACGGCCCGGATCCCGGTTGTCTTCGTCACGGCGCTGTCCGAATCCGAGGACAAGCTGCGGGCGATTGAAGCGGGTGGAGACGACTTTCTTACGAAGCCCTTCAACCGACCGATCCTCCTCGCCCGGGTTCGCGCACTCCTGCGGCTGAAGGCCGCCCGGGACGAGGTCGACGCCTCCTACCGGAAGCTGCAGGCGCTCGAGCGATTGAAGGACGATCTGATGAAGATGATCGTCCATGACCTCAAATCCCCCCTTACCGGAATACTCGGGACGCTCGAGATGGCGATCGAGGGGGATCTCGGTGACGTCTCGCCCGAGCTCCGCCATCTTCTTTCCGACGGCTTGCAGCGCGGCGCGGACGCGCTTCGGCTCATTGAAGACCTTCTTGAGCTGACCCGGCTCGAAGAGTCTCACATCCGGCTGAATCTGCAGCGGCTGGATCCTGTGGAGGTTCTCGATGCCGTCGTGGGGGAGTGGCGTGTGCGGGCCGAACGGAGCGGTGCCCAGCTGCGCGTCGCAAGTGTGAGTGGACAGCCCTTCCAGGCTGACATGGCGCTGCTGATGCGGGTTTTCGGCAATCTGGTGGGGAACGCCCTGAACCACGCCGGCCGCGGGGTCAACATCGAGCTTTCGGCCGGGGCGGCCGCGACCGGAGGGATGCACTTTGCCGTACGTGACGACGGGACGGGGATCCCTCCCGCGTACCACGACCTCATCTTCAGGAAGTTCGGCAATCTGCAGCGCACGGATGGCCCTCGAAGCTCAGGGCTTGGACTTACCTTCTGCCGTCTGGCGGTGGAAGCGCACGGCGGCCGGATCTGGGTCGAAAGTCCGGAGGCCGGTGGATCCACCTTTCATTTCATCCTCCCGCCTCCCGACAAGTCGGGAGAAGTGACTGTGCTGAATTGACTTGCGTGAATCGCAGGATCTTCCTTTGAGTACGGGTGAAGCGACCGGAGCGAGAGCTGGTGGTGGTCTTTTCCTTGCGTTCGAGGGGGTTGAGGGCTCGGGCAAGAGCACGCAGGCGAAGCTGCTTGCGGATCGACTGGAGGAGCGTGGGCTGAAGGTGCGCCACGCGCGCGAGCCGGGGTCGACGCCTCTCGGCGAACGCATCCGCGCTCTCGTCCTCGATGAACGTGACCTCGGGATTCCCGCCTGGAGCGAACTCTTCCTCATGCTGGCCGCACGCTCCGCCTTCGTCGATCAGGTGGTCATCCCCGCGCTGGCGGAGGGCACTGTGGTCATCGCGGACCGCTTCGAGCTTTCCACGCTCGCCTATCAGGGTGCGGGGCGCGGACTTCTGCCGCACGAGGTGTCGGCGGTCAACCGCCTCGCTACACGAGGGATCTCTCCGGATGCCACCATTCTCCTGTCGCTCCCGACTTCGGAAGGGGTCCGCCGACAGCAGGTCGCGGGAAAGGCGCCGGACAGAATGGAGTCTGAATCGCGAGAGTTCCACGAGCGCGTGGCCCGCGGGTACGAGGCGCACGCGACCTCAGTTGCCAACGTCATCCGTGTAGATGCGACAGGCACGATCGAGGAGGTTCACGCCCGAATCGTCGGTGTCCTCGGGGAGCGATTCCCCGAAACCTTCGCTGTAACCGGGTTTATCACCTGATGCTCCCGGCTGGGGAAGGCCCTTGGCGTACCATCGCTGTTTGACGGAGGTCGAATGAAGCTGAAGCGGACGATTGTTGGGCCCATCCTGGTGGC
>CAYRLB010000138.1:0-5676 GCA_964424945.1 uncultured Gemmatimonas sp. | reverse complement strand
CCGATATCCGCCTGCGTGAAGTACTGGTACTTCGCGCGGAGATGCTCCGGCATGTCGATGAACTCGATGTTCGGTTCACGGTCCATCGCCACAAAGAGCGCGTTCGCCACATCGACCCACGTCGATGCTTCCCCTGACCCGATGTTGTAGAGCCCGGCGGCCGAAGGATGCGCAGCCAGATGAAGCGTCATCGCAGTCGCATCCTTCACATAGAGGAAGTCGCGAAGCTGCTCGCCATCCGCGTAATCGGGGTGATGGCTGCGAAAGAGCCGGATCACGCCGGACTCCAGCACCTGCGGAACGGCTTTGGCCACGACACTCCGCATATCTCCCTTATGCGCCTCGTTCGGACCATAGATGTTGAAGTATCGCAGCCCCACCACCCGGTCCATCAGACCCTGTCCCGCAAGCCATCTGTCGAAAAGAAGCTTCGAGTAGCCATACATGTTCAGGGGGCGGAGTCTGGAGAGCGCCTGCACCGACGAATCATCGTCGCGCATGCCGGCTTCGCCCAGCCCGTACGTCGCCGCCGAGGAGGCATAGACGAAGCGGGCACCACGGTCGATCGCCCAGCCCGCCAGCTCCTTGCTGAACTCGTAGTTGTTGCGCAGCAGATACGTCGCGTCTGTCTCCGTGGTGGATGAGCAGGCGCCGAGGTGGAGGACCAGGTCGAACTCGCCGAGCGCGTCCCGCTCCAGAAAGGGGATGAGATCGTCGGCTTCCACGTAGTCCTCGAAGCGGAGCGGAACGAGGTTACGCCACTTCTCGTTCTGCCGGAGCCGATCCGAGACGACCACCCGCTCGCATCCACGCTGGTTCAGATCCCAGAGAAGTGCGCTCCCGATGAAACCGGCACCGCCCGTTATCAGGACGCGTGATTCAGAGAGAGGAAGAGGCCGTCTTCGTTTCTTGTCAGCCATGATCCGGAGCCTGGGTCAGCGTGGAGCGGAGGGCAGGCCAGCGACTCTGCCTACCGCTCGGGACGTGTGAAGCCTTTCGCGGAATGCCCGCGTGCACCGGAAAATGGCAGCTCCCGGCCGAGTGGCAAGCGGCCGTACTGCCAGGCTTCATCCGAGATCCCGCAGAAAGTCAAGAATGGCGCCGTTGAAACAGCCGGTCGGATCGAAGATGACGCCATGCGAACCTTGCGGGACGACAACCATCCGGCTCCTGGGCAGACCTTCCGCGATCGTTCGGGCGAAGTCGAAGGGGACGACCGGATCGAGTTCGCCAAGCAGAACCAGGGCACGGCAGCGGATACGGGGGAGCAGTGGAAGAGGATCGTGGCGAGCGCCCATCTTCCAGGTCGAAAGCACGCGCTGCGGCCCTGCCCGGAGATAGGCGAGACAGATGATGGCGGCGAGCTTCACGGACTCATGGTGGATATCCCTCAGGAAGCCCAGCCCCTGGCTGAAGAGTCGGCGGATCGACGTCCCCTGACCCGTCGGCGCCGCGAGTATGAGCCCGAGGACGCGTTCCGGGTTCGACGCGGCGAGCTCCAGGACACTCTGACAGGATAGCGAGTGGCCGACATAGATGGCCGGGCCCAGACCCATCTCCTCAGCCCACCGACGAATCGCTTCCGCCTGTGCGGGCACGTCCAGGCCGCGTGAGGGGCCGCGCGTCCGGCCGAATCCGGGAAGGTCGGGCGCCAGGACGTGGTAGCCACTCGCCGCGAGAAGCGGCGCGTTCCGAACCCAATAGTCGGCCGATACCCCGAGCCCGTGGACGAGAACGACAGGCCGGCCCCGCCCCGCGGAACGGTAGCGCACCCGGATTCCATCCACGGAAATCCGCCTGGACGAGGCCCATTCCGCGGCCGCCACACCCAGCGCGGTCCGGCCGATCTGCCTGCTGTCAGCGGCCAACGACTTCACCCTCGAGAAAGCGCGCAAGGATGCGGTTGAAGTCCGCCGGCCGGTCGATCATCGGGTTGTGGGCGGCGCCGTGCAGAACGACGAGCCTGGAATCGGGGATCGCCTCCCGCATCTCGATCGCGTGACTCAGCGGCACCAGCTGGTCGCGCTCGCCCCAGATGATGAGCGTCGGGACAGAGATCTTCGGAAGAAGCTCCCTCACATCATCCTGAAGAATGTGAAAGAGCGACCGAAGAAGCGCTCGGGGTCCGGCGGTAAAGGCATCACCGGCGATGGTGGGGAGGAAGGTGGGATCGCCCCAGCGCCAGAGCGGGCCGGCTTCCGCGGCGAATCGAACCAGCGTTCGGGCACCGAGGTCCCGGGGTATCCCGGCGGCATCGACGAGGACCAGCCGCTCAAGCCTGTTCGGCTCGCGCACCGCGAGGTGAATGCCGATCTGCCCACCCATCGAATGGCCGACGAGCGTGACCCTTTCGACCCCTCTCGCATCGAGCCACGCGTGGAGAAGCTGGGCGAGGAGCCTGAAAGCGGGCAGCCTGTCGTGGGTACGCGAGCGACCGAACCCGACGAGATCCGGCACGACGAGATGGTAGCGCTCCGACAGTTCGGGGATGTTGCGAGCCCACCAGCGCGACGACCCCGAAAGTCCATGAAGCAGCAGGAGCGTCGTCTCACCTGACCCGTATTCACTCGCGTGGATCGTGTAGCGTCCTACACGCGTCGAGCTCGAACGCCCCTCCATGGCCTCGAGGCTCGAACCGCGCGGCTCGGCGGGGGAGGGCGAATCAACAGCCCGAAAGATCCGCGCGCTCCTGGTCATCTCCACTCCTGTCAGATCGGGGCGTGCGAGGTCGGCGGGCGCCGCCTAACGTTTTCGAGGCTCGCGGAAGACGTTCTCGTATCGACGGGGGCGCTTCCCGGCGCGGGGATTCTCCAGACGCGCAAGGAGGCGGTTCGAGACCGTCGGGATCCGCGATTCCTCGAGAGATACCATCTCGGCGTAGAGATCCACCGCCCGATCGAACTCGACCTCGCCCTCGAGCGTGGTGAGGAGATCCAGCAGATTATTGACGTGCGTCTCGACGAGCGCCTCCTCCGCCCTCGCAGCGACCAGGAGCAGCCGCTTCCTCGCATCCGCGCTCAGGCGACGTCGACGAATCCAGTTGAACATCATCATCCTCCGCTTGCGTTAGGGGCGAACTATGCCCCGCGCGCTCTGCGGGGCGCAAGATCGATACCTCCTGCGGGGGGTGGTTGGAGCCCTGACTCAGGGTTATACTTCACCGTCTTCAGACAGCTGCGGATGCGGCAGAAAACGTCCGTTTGCCCACCGTTCCAAACCGGATAGATCGAAAGGGAGAATGAGTTCTTCTTTCCTCAGCTCTGAAGAGTATGACGAGCAGGCGCATCAGCTGTACGATGCGGGTGAGTATGACCGGGCTCTCGATCTGTTGAAGGAAGGGCTGAGAAAGTATCCCGACGCTGTCGATCTGCACGTCGGCATCGGCTATATCCGGCTCGCGCGGGAAGAGTATGCCTGGGGGCTGAAGGCATTCGAAACGGCACTCGCGCTCGACCCGGAGCATGAGGATGGCTGGGCAGGACGCGGCGAGTCGCTGCTGAAGTTCGGCCGGATCGAGGAGTCGCTCGCCTGCTTTCGCAAGATTGACGACCTGGGCCTCAGCGACGACCTCGAGCTTGGCCTTGCGATGGGTCGGGCGCTCTACCGCGAAGCGCTCTTCCGGGAGTCCCGCGAGCGCCTCGTCGCGCTTTCCCTGGTTCACCCGGACGTGGCGGACGTTCGCGCGGCGCTCGGGTATACGCTGCACGCCCTTGGAGACGATCTTGGAGCGAGGCGCGAGCTGCGCGCGGCTCTCCGGCTCGATCCGACGATCCACGAAGTTCGTATCTACCTGTCGCACCTCTGCTTCGAGCGGGGTGACCTCCAGGGTGCGCTCCGTGAACTCGAGCAGGTGCCGCCGTCGGAACACTGGGACTCCCTTTCCGTCTGGCGGTACATCGAGCTGAAGAGCGCGCTCGAGAAGTTGACCGAGGATGACCCCAGCCTCGCCCCGTGGCGCGAACGGTGGGAGGAGCTTCGCGGTGAACCGGATGCGATCGACCACATCCTCGCCGAGGTCGAGATGGCCTTCGAGGAGGCGATCACCGAGTATCCCCTTTCTCCGTCGAATCCGGCCGCGCTCTCTGCGCCCACCATTCTTCCGATTCTTCCCCCCGGGCGCGGCGTCCCGACGGAAACGCACCGCGTCCGCACGGCAGATGGCGCGGTCTTCACCGGCTCGTGGGAGGAGATCGTCGTGCGGATGCGCGACACCCTTTCGGACCCCAGTGAGCCGATCAGCGCGTATATGCACAGGACGGCGCAGCGAATCAGGCAGCTGACGGGTCGCGATCTGCCCTGCGACGATGCGGAGTCGTTCATCCGCGAGAGTGCGCGCATGGGACTACTGAGCATCGAGGACTGAAGAGGACCGCCGCGTGGACGATCATCGGCAGGGTAGTGATTCGGCGCTGCGGGCGCTGCGGGCTGCGTCGGACGAGGTCGAGGCGCTTCGAAGCGGGTCGCTGAATCCATCGGCGGCCCGCATTCATGTTCTTCGGGTGGCGAATTCGGTCGATCGATCGCTGCGCAGGCTCCTGCGCGATGATGAAGGGGTCGATCTCTCTCTGCGTCTGAAGTCGCTGGCTCCCGATGAGATCCGGATCGACGCCGTCCTCGCGGAGCTTCGTCGTGCCGATCTGGTCCCGATGGGACTCGCTGCCGGCATCCACGAACTCCTCGAGACGCGCCGTCGCCTGGAGGGTGATGGCGAGCCGACGGACGCCGAGATCGTTCGCACGGTGAGTGTCTTCGATTCGCTCGATGCCAGGCTTCGGACCGCTCCGGTGAAAAGGGCGGCATTGTCGCCGGAAGCACCTCTTCCACGGAGCGCCGAGGGAAGAAGATCGCCTGCTGGCAGTCCAGCGTCCGCCCCCCTTTCGGGCCGTCCCCTTTCGGGGGCCGAAGACGCGCTCCTCGATGACGCCGACCCGGGCGTCCGACGGTCGCGGACCTGGGCCGTCGCCCTCATCCCCATCGTCGCGGGCCTTCTTCTGCTGGTGATCTGGCTCGTGCGGGGTACCGGGCCCGATCAGCTCGCCACCGGGATCGATCTCTTCGAACGTGGAGAGTACGCGGAGGCGGCGCAGCACTTCTGGCGCTACGCGGAAGACAACCCGGACGATGTTCTCCCGCAACTTTATCTGGCCAGGGTGCACCGCCGGATGGACCGGCCGGAACTCGCGGCAGAAGCCATCCGCCAGGCGGAACAGATCGCGCCCGATGACGCCGCGGTCGATCGGGAGCTCGGCTTCCTGCTTCTCGATTCCGGCCGGGCCGATGTGGCGGTCGATCGGTTCCGTGCGGCGGTCGAACGGGATCGTGACTCCACCGAAGGATGGGTCGGCCTCGTCCGTGCCCTCCGCGAGTCGGGACGGGGTGCCGAAGTCGATGGGATCATCGAAGAGGCCCCGGCCGAGGTGCGAGCTCTTCTGCGTCGTCCTGCCTCCACGGAATGAGCGGGGCCGGTCTCCTCGTTCGCCTCCACGAAAAGATTCTGGAAGCGGTCGCCGTTCAGGATGGCGACGCTGAACCGCTCACCATCGGCGACATTTACCAGCGTCTGATCCCCTACCGATCGGTTCGAGGGGAAATGGGCGTCATGGAACTCGCGACCTACGAGCACGCGCTTCTTCGGCTCTTCGCAGGGGAAGGAAACCGCCTGCAGCTGGAGCGGGA
>CAYRLB010000137.1:0-5771 GCA_964424945.1 uncultured Gemmatimonas sp. | reverse complement strand
CTCCACATCTCTCCCGCATCGTCCGTGCGCATCACATCCCAGTGCTTCTGCATGAAGACGGTATCGGGACGCGATGGGTGCATCGTCAGATTGTGGACGCAGTGCCCGATGTCCGCCTCGGGGTCCGGAAGGAAATTCGAGTCGAGCCCGCGGGTGATCACCTTCCACGAGGCCCCGCCGTCATCTGTGCGAAAGGCGCCGGCCGCCGAAATGGCGACGTAGATCCGTCGGGGGTTCGCAGGATCGATGAGGATCGTGTGCAGACACATCCCCCCTGCGCCGGGCATCCAGTCGTTGCCGCGGGAGTTCGTCCGCAGGGCTGACAGCTCCGTCCACGTCTGCCCGCCGTCGGTCGACCTGAAGAGCGCCGCGTCCTCGACGCCCGCGTAGACGGTATCGACATCGTGGGGAGCGGGCTCGAAATGCCAGACCCGCTTGAACTCCCAGGGATGCGGGGTGCCGTCATACCACTGATGTGTCCCGGGAAGACCGTCGTAGGAAAACAGATTCCCCACCGCCTCCCAGCTCCTTCCACCATCATCGGATCGCTGAACGACCTGACCATGCCAGTCGGTCCACTGAGAAGCATAAATCCGGTCGGGATTCACAGGCGATCCCTTGATGTGCATCACCTCCCACTCGCCGAAATGGGGACCATCAACCTTCCAGTCGCGACGCGCCTCATCGGAGGTGAGGATGAAGGCGCCCTTACGCGTTCCCGCCAGAACCCGAATCGTGGCCATCGCTGAATCGATCGAAGGAGTGTGACTTCGCGGGTCGGGGTTGCCCAGTGTAGTCGCCGATGGAAGGGATGGTCAAGAATGTTGATCAGCGCCTCGAAGGCCCCTGTCGATGGCCTCTTCAGAATCCTTTGACCAGCCCCGCCCCGGCTCTATCTTGCAGGTGCCCCCCGGGTTCGGTCCGCTCCTTTCCCGGGTCGCCAGCGATCATCGGTCGGCGGATGCCCGATCCGGCATTCTTCGACCTCCATCAGGCGCTCGTCCCTACTTGCCGCCCCTACTTGCCTGTGCCCGGCGCTCCGCAGGCAGAGCGTCGCGTCATGATGACCGGCCGCCTGACTTGCCGATCCGTCCGGGTAGCCACCGACAGCAGGTCAGCCGTGGCGAGGCATCCATGGTGACACACGGCGGCATGAGGATTGATCCGCATCGATGGCCTGACCACCCGATACCATCAACCTGCGGATTCCATGAACAAGGGACAGTTGATAGACAGCCTGGCGGAGCGCACTGGCTTCCCGCGGCCCCAGGCGGCGGCGATCGTCCATGCGATCTTTGACAGCAACTCGGGTATCATTGCGGAGGAGCTCGGCCGCGGTGGAACCGTCGACCTGCCCGCGTTCGGGCGCTTCGCCACACGCCAGCGTGCGGCACGGACCGGCGTAAACCCGCGCACAGGACAGAAGATCGAGATAGCGGCACGACAGGCTTGCGTCTTTACCCCGCGGAAGGGGCTGCGGAGCAGTCTGAAGGATATGATCGGCGCCTGACCTCATCGCGAGGTCGCATGGTCAGGGGGTGATGCTCGTTATCGATCATACTGATGATGACGACGTGCCCCTCTCGACCCGACCCACGAATCCCCAACCGGAAGGCCCTGACGATGTTGACGAAGCGTTCCCTTATCGGCCTGATGGCGATTCTGACAATCGCTTCCTGCACCTCGAGCCGGGAGGACGGACCCTCCGTCGGCCCCGCGGCGGGGTCGAGCGGCATCGTCCGGGAAGTCGTCGTCGAAAACAACGTTTCGACCGACATCCAGGTGACGGCCATCGTGGGGTCGCGTCAGTATCCGATGGGAACAGTGCGCGCGCATTCGTCGCGATCGCTCCGCGTGCCGACGGCCGTCAATGCGAGTTCGTTCCGCCTTGCTGCCGAGCCCCGCGGCAACACGAGCATGGCGAGCCGCCTCTATTCCGAGCCCATCCCGATGAGCGAAGCGAACCAGGCGACCTGGGAAATACGGTCGGGGATATCGGTGGTCACTTACGGCCGGCGGGGCACGGTACGTCCCTGACGAAGCGGCAGGTCTGTTCGCGCTCAGGGTCCGCTTCAGGCGTGCAGCGTAGCGTGTCGTCGGCGTGGATTCCGTGCGCTCAGCGATGGCCCGGCTCCCCCGACCGCCGAAGTCGCATCCGGGCCAACGCGGGTACTCTCCGTAGTGGGAAGCCTCAGAAGGCCTCCCCCTCACACTCCGGACACTTCGTCGCGATCGTCTGAGCCCAGCCGACCAGTTCGTCCGGAGCGAGAAAGTCGTGGCCCTCCCCGGCGGGATGACTTTCGTAGACTTCTCCCCACTGATCCGCGACCACCACAGCCGGCGCGGAAACCCCTAGCTTCTCGCCGAGACGGTTCGCAGAATCGTACAGCACCGGGATTCCTGAATCGATCGAGTAGTGTGCGGCAGCCTCGGTGCCTCCTGCCACGACGATCAGAGGCCGGCCATCCCACTCCTGGATAGGTACGAGCTCCTCGGCCACGCTCGCGGCGTATTCACGGCATGGGGCGCACTCCTCCGCGTGGAGAAAGAGCAGAATGGGGCCTGTCCGCCGCCAGATGACGGGAACATCCTCGCCACCATCCGCAGGTGGCAGGCTGATGTGCGGGAGACGGCGGGACGGGTTTGTAAGGGTCGATCTGGCCATCGGACACTCCTCCAATCTTCAGCCGGGATCCGCCCGTCTGGTAACCTTCGGGATCCCGAAAACTGCAATGCGCCTCGGATCACGGCTCGCCCCGGATGGGTGAGCATGTGGAAGCACTGCAATTCCACTTCCCGCTCGTCGATTTCGACGCCTCCCGACGCCAGTCACGCTGGGGGCCGACAGTCATCCCGGATGACCGACGATGACGATCCGCGTCCGGCGGGCTCCGACGCGCCTACTCCATCTGGTTCCGCATGTGGTCGGCTATCGTGTGGAAGCGCTCGGAGAGGAATGCGCGCACCTCGTCGGGCAGGCCGGTCTCTTCTGCCAGAGCGCGGTCCATGCACCATAGCCACTCGTCACGCTCGCGACGGCCGATTGCGAAGGGCAGATGCCGCATCCTCAGGCGCGGGTGACCGTGGCGCTCGACGTAGAGAGGCGGACCACCCGACCATCCGACGAGGAAAAGGTAGAGCTTCTCCCGGGAGCTTTCGAGAAGCTCCGGGTGCATCGCGCGGACATTCGCCGCCTCGGGCTCACTGTCCATCAGGTCGTAGAAGCGGTCGACGAGGCGACGCACGCCGGCTTCGCCTCCCAGAAACTCGAATATACTGGACACGATAGGAAGTTGTTGAGCGGAGCAGAAGCCGCGTCTCCAGCGGCTTCGTCAGGGCCCGGTTGAGGGTCCCTCTTCCGGGTGCTACCCCTGACGTTGCCTTTTGCGCCCGCAGATGGGACGCTCGCCGGGTGGCCGCGCGCTCAGCCGTACAGGATGAAGATGGACTATGCGGCCTCTGCCTCTGGTAATGTCGTGGACTTGCGATATCTTTGGGCAGATTCTCCTCATCCACGGCCCTGCCGAAGTTCGCCCCAGCCACAGAGGATTTTTTGATGAACCCTCGTCTATCCGCGGCACCTTCACGACGGACCCCGGGCTCGCCCCTGGTGCTCCCCAGCGCTCTTCTCCTCCTCGCCGCGGCGATCGCGCCGGCTTCTGCGGTTGCCCAGGCGTCCGCAGCAGCAGCGTCACCGCCGCCCGTTCCGACGTACGAGGTGCGAAGGGCCACCTCCCCCATCGTCATCGACGGGATCGTCGACGAGGATGCCTGGAAGGCGGCTTCGCCCCCGGTGAGCCTCCAGTTCCTCTGGGAAGAGCAGACCGGCCCGAAGCAGGAGACGCTCGTCCGGCTGCTCTGGGACGATGAGTATCTGTACGTTGCGTACGAGGCTGAAGATAAGGACCTCACGGCGACCTTCCTGAACCGCGATGATCCGGTGTACCGGGACGACGCGCTGGAGATCTTCGTCAATCCGAGGCCGTCCCAGGTCGGGCTGTACTACGGGCTGGAGATCAATGCACGCGGCGTCATGTACGACTATCTGCTGCACGATTCGGTGTCCTTCTTCAAGCGCTTCGACATGACGGACCTGAAGATCGGCACCCACCTCCGCGGCACGCTCAACGAGCGAGATGATGTCGATGAAGGATGGGGTCTCGAAGTCGCCATTCCCTGGGCAAACTTCGAGGTGCTTTCCCGGCGGCCGCAGGTCGGTGCCGTCTGGACGGCCAACCTCAACCGCTGGGATGGCGCGGGGCAGGAGCGCCGGATGAGCATCTGGTCGGACCCGCTCGTGACGCGAGCGCACCCTCACTATCCCAGCCGCTTCGGTGAGCTGCACTTCGTAGAATAGATTTCACCTGGGGGGCTCCCAGCGGACCGCGGCTCCCCGGTGGAGCGCCGACCGAACCGGGTGATGAAAATGGGGACGCCTTCTATACTGGAGGCGTCCCCAAATGTTTTCCGCGAGAGCCGGGCGATCGATGCCCCGCTTCCGGTCAGGGCACCAGCATTCGAATCACGCCGTCATACTTGTTGAGCACGAGGATGCGATTGTCCGGGCCCGACCCCAGTCGCATGTCCGCGCGGGTAGCGACCTGGCGACCCTGCTGGGCGTTCTTCGCCTGAACCAGCTGCAGAAGGGTACGGGCTTCGCCATTGTCGTTGAAGAGGACGCGGCGGATGCCATCCTGCCCCCCGTCCGGCAGATCGTCGGCGCTGAAGTAGAAGATCTCTCCGCTCGGCATGTCGCCCCACAACACGAGATTCGCCAGCTGAGGGATTTCGTCCGACCGATAGACCTCGACACCGGTCGCGGCGGCGGCGTTCTGCAGAAGCGGGTCGGCCTGATCGTATTCCGCGACGGGGTAGGTCAGCCCAGGTTCGCGCTCGTCGGCCCGGACACCATCCCGACCCACATAGCGGAAGCTCCCCTCCCACTCATTCCAGCCTAGATTCGCACCTGGTGTCAGAAGGCTGATCTCCTCGATCGTGTTCTGACCGATGTCCGCCAGGAACAGATTCCCGTTCCTCGGATCCCAGTTGAAACGCTGCGGGTTCCGGACGCCATACGCGTAGATCTCACCCGGGGTGTTCGGATCATTGTCCGCCGCGCCCATGTTGGAGAGGGGGTAGCCGTACCTGCCATTCGCGCTGTTGTCACCAAGCGGATCGACAAGGAACATCTTCCCGAAGGCCGACGTCAGGTCCTGCGACATCTCGAGCGGATCCCCGCCGCTGCCCCCGTCTGCGACGCCCATGTAGAGAAGGCCGAAATCCGCATCGCCCGGTGCAGCGCCGGGCCGGAAGGCGATGTGTCCGGCATTGTGGTTCGCGTACGGCTGTTCGAAGCGCATCAGCTCGCGGGGGGCCGCCCCGTCGTAGGTGGGGGAGCTGGCGTCGCTGGCCGTCCACTCGAGAAGCACCGTATCATGGCTGCGGGATCCGCCGAGAGGGCGGAAATCCGGCTCGGGGTCCGTGTTGGAGGTATCGAGATAGGTGTAGAACTTCCCATACCCCGGCGTGCCCGCCTCGGCGAACTGGGGATGGAAGGCAAAGCTCTGAACACCTCGCTCCCGCCCCTGTGCCTGCACCGGATGTCCCCAGCGAGGATCGTTGAAGTCGAGATACCGGGTGACGGTCTGACCGTCATAACTGATGCTGTAGAGCAGGCCCCGCATGTCGGTGACGAACATCCGCCGGGTCCCCGGCTCGGTCGTCAACGTCATCGCGCGAGCGGGTTCGCCACTCACATCCGGGAGAGTGGC